>JBBIUH010000046.1:0-17323 GCA_037440305.1 Acidithiobacillus sp. | reverse complement strand
GGCGGCGTAAGGATTGCGTCTTCTTCTTGGCCAATCCATCAGATGACGGGGGCTTGCTGGAGTTGTGACTGTTCTTCGACAGGCGCGCCTCCAGTTCCTCTACTCGCGCGAGGAGTTGGCGGATCAGGGCGTCTTTCTGATCAGATGTCAGCGTCAAAAAGTCGGGAAGTTCGTGCATGGGATAAAGTATCTTCGCTAATGGGCTGTATGACAAGGGCATGCTAAACAGTCACAAAAAGAGAAACCCCAGGGCGATGGCCTTATACATCACGTCATCCATAATCTCGCCGCTGGGCATGACCCGAGGCAGAAAGGTGCCACCGCGTTTTCGCGATCTTTCGGTGAGCAGATAACCCAGACCGATCAGGCTGGCGATGGTGAAGTTGGCATATCCGACAAACATCATCGGCACATGCAGCTTCATCCAGAAACTCTGTAAGGCCGGAATCAGTGGCTCAATCCGATCCATGTGCTGGGCAAAGGTCAGCCAGAGCAGAAAGCCCACGCCCGCGGCCACCAGAGGCATGACGAAAGCACCCAAGGCCCGGGCTTCATTGCGATTTTCATAATAGAGGTAAAAAAGCGGCGTCGATGCACAGAACAAGACAAAAACTTCCCAGAGATTACTGACTGGGATATGGCCCCAGTCAGGATGACCGACATAGGTCTCGCGCCAGCGCACGCCGAGGCCGATAAAGCCCATGATGACACCCGCCCAGGTCAGGCCAGTCGCCCAGCGACCCAATCGCTCACTACGGGTAAACAGATAGAACAGATAGGCCGCTGTTGCCGCCAGCAGTAGTCCCGACATCCACAACACCGCCACATAACCCTGCAGGACGTCGCGCAACAGCAGATTGTTACCCGTAGTCTGGCCGATACTGTAGAGCCATACGGCGAACAGTGCCGGTACGACCACTGCCACTGTAGCCAACTGGACGGGCCGCCAGGCCAGCCCGGCGACCAGCAGCGCACCGTACCAGCAGGCCAGCACTACATACTGCCAGTAGCCAAAGCCCGCCCCGTAGCGGGCGAGGATAATGGCCGCTGCGACACTGAGGCCGCCCGCCCAGATCCAGTCCCGTAATCCCCATTGTGCCCACCAGTTTTGTACCGGGGGCATCTCTGTCCAGCTTTCAACACGCGTGTTGGCCATCTTCCTGCTCCTTATATTCCGCGTGATCAACACCCAAGGCCCGCTCCAGGGTCTTAGTCCATGCTGTGAACTCTTTCGCAAAATCCAATCGGTTGCGGTCGGCAGAAGCACCCATCAATAACCGCGTACCACCGTCCTCACCCTGACGCAGGCGCAACCAGACCCGCTTCTGAGGAATGTAGAACAGAATGAATATGCCTAATACCAACGCCACACAACCCCAGTAGATCACCGTCGTGCCGGGCCATTTGGTAACCTGTAGCCCCGCCGCCCAGCGGTGGTCAAAGCTGCGCAGAGAGAGCACAAAAGGCATCGGATAATCATGCAATTGCAGCAGGGTCTGGACGCTGGTCTGCAGGAAACGGCTCTGGGCATCCGCACTCATCTGTGGGGCATCGCGAGCGACCACCTCACGGAAGGTGTCCACGAATATCGCCTGCGAGGCATCCGTTCCGCTGCGCGCTGCAGCCTGCAAGGCCGCCAGATAGTCCATAAACAGGCCAATACCGCCATTCGGACCGGTAGGAATGTAGACATACTGATAGGCCTTGCCGAACTCGCTGCGATACCCCTGCACGAAAAAACCCTGCCCTTCGCGCTGCATCGGCGTCATATATGTCTTGAATTCAGCCCCTTTGCCCGCCGGATCGCGAACAATGTAGGTAAAACTCGGACCAAGGTTGAGGGTAGGATGATCTGGCGTCGCCTTCTCACCCACGGCAGATTTGGGCACGATGTTATAGAGATCAAAATTCTTGAGGTCGACGCTATAGCCGGAATTGCCGGCGTGCAAGGTCTGTCCGACCCGCCCTTCCAATACCCTCGGTGCCGTCCCCGGAGCCCCCAACAGGTAGGTCTTCATGCGCAACAACGAGCCACCGTCGCTGAAACTCGACTGATAAATCTCCACACCTTCATAGGATATGGGGTGATTGACCCGCACCTCACCGGCCTTGAGGACCTTGCCCTCTGGGCTGTAGAGGACGACACGCGAAGTGAAATCCTTGGGCATTCCCGTCGAATAAAAAGAGATATGGAAGGACTGCAGATGAATGCGGAAAGGCAGGGGTTGGACCAGATAGCCATTGCCCGCCAGTTCAAAGACCGCGTTGGCCGTCTGCCCTTCCGGCAGGGTGATGATACCACGGTAGGCCGGATTATGCGGCGACATCCACGCAGTCTTCGGAATCTGCGAAAGCGGGAGATTAAAGTCCTGCTCTGGTTTCAGGGTGCCTTGCCATTCTGCCCATTTCACCGGCACGTCGGCATTGTAGAGCGCCGCCCCGCAAATCACGACGATAGCGAGGTGCGTCAGGAAATAACCGAGGCGATGATAGCGCCCCTTGCGCGCGGCGATGGCCACGTCGCCATCGTTCTGCTCCAGCCGCGGCTTGTAACCAGCGCTGCGCAAGACCTGCAGCACCCGCTCCTGTGCCTGCACCAACGGCAGGGCACTTTCCATCTGTACCCAGTGATCCTGACCCAGAATCGCTGCCTCGTGCTGGTGCATCGGAAACTCGCGCATTTCGCGCAGCATGCGCGGGCTGTTGCGGGTCACACAGGTCGTCGTCGATAGCACCAGAAAGGCAACGATGGCGGTGTACCAGAGGGTGCGGTACACATTGTACAGGCCCAGATCGCGATAGACCTGAAACCAGAAGGGCCCGAATTGAATGGCATAGTTCTGGTAGGGTTGCTGCTGACTGAGGATCGTGCCGATCACCGAGGCAATGGCGAGCAGCACCAGCAGGCTCACCGCCAGCCGCATCGAGCCGAGAAATTGTACCAGCACCCGCCAGCCAGGCCGCTCCACTGCTGCTTGCAAACGCTTATCCTCTTCCGATTCCCAAAATAAGTTACGCACAGGCTGGAAGCAGTCTAAGGCCAAGCTATAGTCACCACAAGTATCATTTTTAAGCGACCGCATTGCCAGACGGGGTAGGCGGCGACTATGCTCTAAGCATGGACCATACCAACCCCAAATCCTTTCGTTTCGCGCCGCTACGGCGGGCTGCCTACCGCCTGAGCGTGACCCGAGCGGAACAGTTACCCGCCGATGATGGCGCCGAAGTGGCCATTGCTGGCCGCTCCAACGTCGGCAAGTCATCCACCCTCAATATGCTGACCGAGCGCCGGGCCCTGGCGCGGGTCAGTCGTACCCCGGGCCGTACCCAGGCCATCAATATTTTCGACCTCGATCCGGGTCAGCGCCTCGTGGATCTGCCTGGCTATGGGTATGCCAAGGTGCCCGAGGCGCTGCGGCGCTCCTGGGGGCCGTTGCTGGAACAATATCTGCGGCGGCGCGGCAGTTTGCGCGGATTGATCCTGGTGATGGATATCCGCCACCCTTACAGCCCCCATGACGCCGATCTCATTGCCTTCGCGGCGGGCTGCGGAAGGCCGGTGCATGTCTTGCTGAACAAGGCAGACAAACTCAGTCGCGGCGCGGCGATTCAAGAAATGGCCCGCCTGCGGCGGATTCCGGAGTTACAGGGGGTCGCCATGCAGCTCTTCTCCGCCCAATCAGGGCTGGGTACAGACGAGTTGCATGAACGTATAGCGAGTTGGCTCACGCCAGAAGCAGAAAAAAAAACCCCGGTCTTGGCCGAGGCTAATAACGAGCCCTCAAAGGGAGGGGAGGACTCATGATCCGGCCAGGGAGGGCAGACCGGACCCGGATAACCATAACCAACAGGTCATCCACGGTTTTGGAGTGAGGCGTGCGCAAAAAGTTCAGTGAACGTCACCCTTGGCATGTGTTGCGGCCAGATTGGCGTGCCCGCTGGCGCGCGCGCGGGCAGCGCTGGGCAAACATCCTCCACCTGGAACACTGGTACCCGCATTTCCCCATCGCGGCGGCGGTAGGTTTTCTCGGGCTCTTCAATATCCTCCCGGCGCTGGAGCATCTGCTGGGCCTGAGCTATGTCGGCAGTCTGGCAGATGTCTCCCACAGCTTTGTGCTCGATGCCTTTCGCGGCATTCCACAGGGCGCTGCGGGCATCATCTTGCTGATTATGTCCCTGGGTCTGCTCTTCCGCTCCCGTTTTGCCTGGGCCATCGTCCTGATCATGGCGACGGCCATCCTTGTCTTCGGAATTTATCGGCACCCGCATCAGATCTCTGTGCTGCTTTATTACAATGCCGCGCTGGTCTTTTTCCTGTGGATATTTCGTGGCCGTTTTAACCGCAGCAGTCTGGCAACTGGCACGCTGTTTGCCTTGGTCGGTGCCATTATGGTCATGAGTTATGGCATCTTTGGCGCATATATTTTGGGGACCGGATTCAGACCGCAAATTCACAGCCTGTCTACTGCGCTGTATTTTTCGGTGGTCACCATGGCTACCGTGGGCTATGGAGATATCCTGCCGGTCAGCAACGAATCGCGACTTTTTGTGGTATCTTTAATCGTATTGGGAATAACGGTATTTGCTACCTCGCTTTCCGCTATTATCGTCCCGGCCGTGAATAATCACCTGCAATCAGCCCTGCAAGGAGAAAAACGTCGCATGATCCGCAAAGGCCATTATATTATTGCGGGCGATACCCCGCTGGCGCGCAACAGCTATCGCGAACTCAAGGGCCGCAATCTGCCCGTCGTAGTGATCATGGGACACCAGCCTGATGACTCCATCTATCAGCCAGAGGATTTGGTCATCGGCGACTCCAGCGATACGGATGTGCTGCGCAGTGCCGGTGCCGAGCAGGCTGCGGCCGTACTGGCTTTACGTGCCGACGACTCGGAAAACGCCTTTGTGGTGCTGGCCGTCAAAGAAATGGAGGGCTCCGCCAAAACCGTAGCTGCCGTCAACGACAGCAAAAATCTGGGACGCGTCCGCCGGGTGCAGCCGGATATGATTATCGCCCCCCAGGTGTTGGGCGGGGAACTGCTGGCCATGGCCCTCAACGGCGAACAACTGGACAGCAATGCGGTGATGAAGATGTTCCGCTTCAGCAGCGGGACGGAGACTGTCAAGAAAGACTGAGATCAGCCGTGCGCTTCCTCCCAGTGCTTGCCGACACCCAACCCCACGAGTAGCGGCACCGCCAGTTCTGCTACACCTTCCATACGCGCCCTTAGTGCCGACTTCGCAGCCTCCAGGCCAGCCTCCGGCACCTCCAGAATCAGTTCGTCATGTACCTGGAGAATCATCCGACCACGCTCGGGCTGTTCCTGCAACCAGGCATCCACGGCAATCATCGCCATCTTGATAAGATCCGCCGCAGTGCCCTGCATGGGTGCGTTAATGGCCGCACGCTCGGCATAATTACGCCGGGCCGGGTTGCTGGAGCGAATTTCCGGTACATACAGACGGCGGCCAAAGAGCGTCTCCACATAGCCCTGCTTTTTCGCCAGGGCACGGGTCTGCTCCATATATTCGAGAACACCCGGATAGCGCTCAAAGTAGCGGTCCATGTACTGTCGCGCGGCCGCCTGATCAATGCCCAACTGTTGCGCGAGGCCGTAGGGCGTCTGCCCGTAAATCAGACCGAAGTTGATGGCCTTGGCCGCCCGGCGCGCAGCACTGTCCACCGCCTCCTGTGCCAGATTAAAGACCTCGGCAGCGGTAACCGCATGGATATCCTGTCCCTCCGCAAAGGCTTGCAGCAGACGGGCATCCCCGGAGAGATGGGCCATAATGCGTAGTTCGATCTGCGAGTAATCGGCGCTCAGCAGCCAGTGCCCCTCCTCGGCGACAAAAGCCTGGCGGATACGCCGACCTTGTTCGGTACGCACCGGGATATTTTGCAGATTCGGATCGCTGGAGGAGAGGCGTCCGGTGGCGGCCACCGCCTGCTGAAAATGGGTATGGACCCGGCCGGTGTCGGGATTGATCATCTGCGGCAGTGCATCCGCATAGGTGTTTTTGAGCTTGGCCATGCCACGATAATCGAGAATCAGGCGCGGCAGATCGGCGTGAACAGCGAGCTGGGCGAGCACATCTTCATTGGTCGACGGCTGACCGCCGGGGGTTTTCTTGAGTACCGGCAACCGCATCTTGTCGAAGAGGATTTCCTGAATCTGCTTGGGGGAGTTGAGGTTGAAGGACTGCCCCGCCAGAACAAAGGCTTTCTGTTCACAGTCCGCCATGTCTTTACTCAGTTCCGTGCTCAGTACTTCGAGCTGGGCACGATCGACTTTGACACCCGCTTCTTCCATACGCGCCAGCACCAGCACCAGCGGCATTTCTATTTCCATCAACACGCGCTGCAAGCCCGGCTCGCTGGCGAACCGCGGCCAGAGCTGCGCGTCCACACGCAGACAGACATCGGCATCCTCTGCCGCGTAGGGCAGCGCCGCCACTACCGGCACATCGGCAAAATTACGCGCTGACTTGCCTTTGCCGGCCACCTCTTCATAGCGGATGTTCTGATGTTGCAGGTAGCGCTCGGCGAGGGTGTCGAGATCGTGACCGTTGTGACTGCTGTTTAAGACGTAGCTTTCCAGCAACGTGTCGCGGGCCAGGCCGGCGGGGTGGATGCCATGCCGCCAGAAAACCCGCCAATCGTATTTAGCGTTCTGGGCCAGCTTGGCGGCCTGAGGGTCTTCCAGCCACGGGCGCAAGGCGGTGAGGACGGCCTGTCGATCCAGTTGCGGACTACCGTCGCGGTGGCCAACGGGAACGTAGACGGCCTGATAGTCGCCACCGGCCTGCCATGCGCAGGAAATCCCCACCAGATCGGCATGCAGCGGATCGAGGCTCGTGGTTTCCGTGTCCAAAGCGACCACATCGGCCGTTTTTAGGGCGAATAGCAGCGCATCCAGCGCCTCCCCAGTGGTGATGGCCTGGTAGGCGGCGCGATCTATATCACTGCTCCGCTGTTCCGGCACCTTCCCCGTATCCTCCGCAGGCAGGTCCCTGAGCCAGGCATGAAAACCCAGGCGCTGCGCCAACGCCCGCAGGGCGGCCACATCCGCCGCCCGGCGGGCGTAAGTCGCGGCAGGCAGCGTCAGATCACAGCGAATGGTCGCCAGATCGCGGCTCAAAGGCAGATAATGTGCGGAGGCGCGCAGCGCCTCACCCACCTTGCCGCCGATGCCGTCGGCGTGGGCCAGCACACCGTCCAGATCGCCATATTGCGTCAGCCAGCGGGCGGCCGTTTTTGGTCCGGCGCCCGGCACGCCGGGGATGTTATCCACCTTGTCGCCGATCAGCGCCAGCAGGTCGGCAATACGCTCCGGCGGCACACCAAAGCGCTCCTCAACCCCGGCCACATCCGTTTCGATACCTTTCATGGTGTCGATAAGCCGCACTCGCGGGTTCACCAACTGCGCCATATCCTTGTCGCCGGTGACGATAAGCACCTGCTGGTCGGGCGCCGCCTCCCGGGCCAGGGTGCCGATCACGTCATCCGCCTCCACGTCGGACTCGATCACGAGCGGCAGGCCGGTGGCCCTGATCCAGTCGTGCAACAGCGGAATCTGGGCCCGTAGCTCCTCCGGCATGGAGGGTCGCTGTGCCTTATACTCAGGATAAAGTCTGTCCCGGAACGTGCCGCCGGGGGCGTCGAATATGACGATGATTTCGTCACTCGGATACTCTTTCAGCAGACGGCGGAGCATGTTGGCAACGCCGTAAATAGCTCCGGTCGGAAGATTGTCCGGGGCGCGCAGGTCGGGCAGCGCGTGAAAGGCGCGATAGAGGAAGCTGGAGGCATCGACGAGAATACGGGGGTCTTGGGGCATGGTCTGGGACTTCTCCGCGGATTTCCGTCATAATACGGAAAATCACCACCATTGACACGGGAATGACGGATGCGGGCACATCTTGATGCGGAAAAGCTGCGCGACAAGGGCGAGGGGCGCCTCACCCGCGAGGCCTGGAAAATCTTTCAGATTATAGCCGAATTCGTGCATGGCTATGAAAAACTGGCCGACGTCGAACCCTGTGTCAGCATTTTCGGTTCAGCCCGCATTGACCCGGAACATCCCTGGTATCTAAAAACCCAGGAGATCGCCGAGAAACTCTCCAATGCCGGGTTTTCGGTCATTAGCGGGGGGGGGCCCGGAGTGATGGAAGCCGCCAACAAGGGCGCCTTTCGCGGCACGGGCTACAGCATCGGGCTCAATATCGAACTGCCCCACGAGCAACACACCAACCCTTACCAGGATGTTTCCATATCCTTCGAGCATTTTTACTCACGCAAGGTCATGTTCGTGAAATACGCGGTCGCCTATGTGGTGATGCCGGGTGGTTTCGGAACGCTGGACGAACTTGCCGAGTGCCTGACCCTGGTACAGACCGGTAAGACCCGTAAGATGCCCATCATTCTGGTGGAGTCCAGTTTCTGGAAAGGACTGATCGACTGGTGGCGGGAATCCATGCTAACGGCGGGGACCATCAAACCGGAAGATCTCGATCTCATCACCATTATCGACGACACCGACGAAGTAGTATCGGCCATTTTCAATCACTATGAAAAACGCGGCTTTGCGCCGTCCGCCGCTGAGACAGAGGCCCTTCTCAACCTTTAAGGACCCCAGGGAGTATTACCATGTCCATACGTATCTCCGCCCTAGTTGTCGGTACCTGCTTTGCGTTAGGCACCAGCCTCTCCACATGGGCTGCGGACGACCTCCAAAAACTGCATCTGCCCACGCTGGCTCCCGAGGCCAAGACCGGGCCTAAAGCCGAGATCAAGGTGCCACAAGGCTCCAAGATTGAAGAATATAAAGTCAATGGCAAGGTGTACATGATCAAGGTCATCCCGCCCAAGCCTTTCCCACCCTATTATCTGGAAGACAAGGGTGGCACCGGTCGCTTCACCGAAGTGCCGCAGACGGCGGCTGAACACCTGAGTGTGCCCCAGTGGGTTATTTTCCGCTGGTAAAGTAGCCCTGTTCATTCCTGATCTCTGAGCGAAAGTGCCGTTTATGTCTGTTTATACTAATGTCAGTGACCTCGAACTCGCGCAATTTCTCAGGGATTATGACCTCGGCGGCGCCCGCGCGCTGACCGGCATTTCCGCCGGGGTAGAGAACACCAACTATTTCCTCGACACCGAAAAGGGTCACTTTGTCCTGACACTTTTCGAGCGTCTACCGCGTAACAAAATCCCTTATTTTCTTGCTCTCACCGAATGGCTGAGCCTGCACGGCATTCCCTGCCCGCGCCCCCTGCATACCACGGCAGGAAACAGTCTCAGCACGCTATGTGGCAAACCCGCCGCCATCGTTCAGCGTCTGAGCGGTACGTCCATCGAGGGGCGGGCGCCCTCTGTTGCCGAAATCAGCGCGCTTGGCACCTTGCTGGCGCGGATGCATCTGGCCGGAGCTGCCTTTCCGGAGCGGCACCCCAATCCGGCCGGACTCACTTGGTGGCAGGAAACAGCCAGACATCTGGTGCCGCACCTGAGCCCGGAGGACAGCGCCATCATCATGGAAGAGCTGGCCTATCAGGGCACGCTGGATCGCACGGCAATTCCCGGCGGGGTCGTCCATGCGGATCTTTTCCCGGATAATGTTTTGTTCGAGAACGGCCAGATCTCCGGCACCATCGATTTTTACTACGCTGGGGATGATGCTTGGCTCTACGACCTGGCGGTGGTGGCCAACTCCTGGTGCTCGGAAGCCGATGGTCGTTTTGACCAGGCATTAGTTACGGCGTTATGGGATGCCTATGTGGCTGCCCGCCCTCTGCAGACCGGCGAGGAAGTGTTGTGGTTCCCACTGCTGCGCGCCGCCGCCCTGCGCTTCTGGCTCCTGCGCCTGGATGCCATGCACTTTCGCCGCCCCGGCGCCATCACCCAATGCAAAAACCCGGAGGAATACCGGCGGATTCTCCTCAAGCGCCGCCAGAGGGTATAAACACCAGCCCGCCACAGCTCCGCGACACCTCAACAAGATCACGACTTCAGGGCTTATGATCCAGCGGCTTCTTCCCCGACCAGTGTGCAATCAACACCAGTGCGATGCCGAAGAACAAGCCCTCGCTGGCGGGCAAGGCCCAACCCGGATGAAATACAGCCAGATCATTGCGGAGTAGCTTAGTCTTTGAGCGAGAAGGCATTGCTCTGTGGAGCGCTTTCCAGAATATAACCGTGACTTCCGCGCCGAACGACGCGTTCCTCCCCCACAGGCACCGCAACATGAGAATGACCAGCCTGCCGGGCGGTTTTTTGCGGTAACACCGAGTCGCCGCTGAGACTCACCACTGGGCGCAAGTGCTCTAATAGCTTGGGACCGATGCCATGGACACTGGCGAGTTCATCCACGCTCTTGAAAGGCCCATGCGCCTGCCGGTATTCCAGCACCGCCTGTGCCTTGGCCGGACCAATGCCCGGCAGCGCATCCAGCGCCGCAGCATCAGCGGTATTGATATTCACCGATGCCCAGACGGCAGGGGCAAACAGCAGGAACAGCAAGCACAAAAATCCCCGTAATCCTGTTTTCATCACGCTCCACTCCGTTTTTATGGCAAACCCTCCAAAGCCACCACCCCCAGCGCCAGCCACTTGCTTCCCGAGGCGAACTGCACCTGAATCCGGCCCTGGCGGCCGCCTGCCTCATAATCCAGCACCATCCCCTCGCCAAAGACCGGGTGCTGGAGACGTGAGCCCAGCGGAAAGGGCATATCCGGTGCCGCTGCCCGCACGGGTATAGCCGGTCGGCTGATCCGCGCCCGCGGCCGCAGTTCCTGCAAAAGATCCTGGGGAATCTCCCGCAGAAAGCGCGAGGGCATGGTCATCCGCTCACTGCCATGCAGGCGGCGGCTCTCGGCATGGCTGATGACCAGCAGACGCATGGCCCGGGTCATGCCCACATAGCAAAGACGCCGTTCTTCGGCCAGTCCCTGAGGGTCTTCCAGAGAGCGCTGGTGGGGGAAAAGTCCTTCTTCCAGCCCCACCAGAAACACCAGTGGGAACTCCAAGCCCTTGGCGCTGTGCAAACTCATCAACTGCACGCAGTCCTCCCATGCGTCCCCGGCGCCATCTCCTGCCTCCAGGGCGGCATGGGTCAGAAACTCCGAGAGCATGTTCCCCGGCTGCGGCGCCAGATCACCCAGATTAGGGTCAGCAGCCCAGTCCTGGGCATAGCTACGCGCGGCGTTGATCAACTCGTCCAGGTTTTCCAGACGACCCTCGGCACGATCGCCCTCGCGGGCGTGCCATTCGCGCAGGCCGGTGCGGGCCAGCACCGTCTCCACCCGCTCGCCGAGATCCGTCTCCACGGTCTGCGCGGCAAGCGCATCCACCAGAGTAAGAAAGGCGTTGATTTTTGGTTGCCCCAGCTCACCCGCTGCCTGCCAGAGCGACAGGCCCCGCTCCCGGGCCAGGTTGCGCAGTCGATCCACACTGACCGCACCGATGCCCCGCGCCGGCACATTCACCACCCGCTCAAAAGACGCATCGTCGTGACGATTTACCGTGAGGCGCAGGTAGGCGAGGGTATCCTTGATTTCCGCCCGCTCGAAGAAGCGCAGGCCTCCATACACCCGATAGGGCATCCCTTCACGCACCAGCACTTCTTCAAAGGCCCGCGACTGGGCATTGGAGCGGTAGAGGATGGCGCATTCGGCACGGCGGCCACCGGCGCTCAGCCATTGCTGAATACGCCCCACCACATAACGCGCCTCGTCCACTTCGTTATAGGCGGTGTACAACTGAATGGCGTCACCACCCGGCTCCGCCGTCCACAGGGTTTTCCCCAGACGATCGGGATTGTGAGCGATAACGGCATTGGCGGCATCCAAAATGGGTGCCGTCGAACGGTAGTTCTGCTCCAGCCGCACCACCTGTGCCCCGGCAAAGTCTTCTGCGAAGCGCAGCAGATTCTCCACTCGCGCACCACGCCAGGCATAGATGGACTGGTCATCATCGCCGACCACAAAAATCTGCCCATGCCGCGCCAGTCCCTTCAGCCAGGCATATTGCACCGCGTTGGTGTCCTGAAACTCGTCCACCAGAACATGCTGAAAACGGCGCTGATAATGATCGAGGATTTCCGGCGATTCCCAGAGACGCAGGGCGTAGAGCAACAGGTCACCGAAGTCCACCAACCCGGAACGCTTTTTAGCCGCTTCATAGGCGCTGTAGACGGGTATGAAGGGCGCCGCGGCCGGGCCTTCATATTGTTGCACCTGCTCCGGCCCCCAGCCTTCGTCTTTCCAGCGACCAATACGCCCGGCCATGGCCCGCGGCGGCCACTGCTTCTCATCCATCTGCGCTTCACGCATGATCCGCCGCAGCAGGCGCTGACTATCGTCGGCATCCAGAACCTGAAAGTCTGCGGGCAAGCCCAGCGCCTCGTGATGCATGCGCAGCAGGCGGTGGGCGATGCCATGAAAGGTGCCCATCCACAAGGCCCGTAAATCCATGGCGACCATGCCATCCAGCCGCCCGCGCATGGCGCGTGCCGCCTTGTTGGTGAAGGTCACCGCGAGAATCTCGCCGGGGTGTACGTCTCCTTCCAACAAATGGGCAATGCGACTGGTCAGCACCCGCGTTTTGCCCGAGCCCGCCCCCGCCAGCACCAGCGCCGGACCGGGCGACAGGGTCACCGCCTCCATCTGGCGGGGATTGAGAGCAGACCATTCAGACACAGCAACTCCTCGGGCTTGGGCATCCAAGCTTGAAAATACGGCACAATAACCGCATTGTGAAAGCAGACTTGCAGTCGGGCCGCTGTCTGCTATAACCAATGATAAGGGGGATGAGTTGGAATACAAGGACTATTACAAAATTCTGGGTGTAGAACGCAGCGCTGATGCCGACGCGATCAAGGCGTCTTATCGCAAAATGGCGCGCAAATATCACCCTGACGTAAGCAAGGAAAAGGATGCGGAAGACCGCTTCAAAGATCTTCAGGAAGCCTATGAGGTGCTCAAAGACCCGGAGAAGCGCGCCGCCTATGACCAGTTGGGCAGCAACTGGCGCGCCGGTCAGGAGTTCCGGCCACCGCCCGGCTGGGGACAGCAGGCCGGAGGTGGTTTTGGCGGGGGCGGCGCCGATTTTGGTGGCGGCGGGTTCAGTGACTTTTTCGAGTCCATATTCCGCCAGCAGCAGGGTGGTGGCTTTCGTGGCAGCGGGGGGGGCGGATTCCGCAGCCAGGGCGAAGACAGCGAGGCCACTATCCGCGTCAGTCTGGAGGATGCGGCCCACGGCGCCCAGCGCGAGATCAACCTGGAAGTGCCCACCATGGGTCCAGATGGTCGTATGCGCCGGGAAGCGCGGCGCCTGACCGTCAAAATTCCCAAAGGCATCCGCGAAGGTCAGCGGCTGCGGATGGCCGGGCAGGGCGCGACGGGCATTGGCGGCGGTCCCAATGGGGATCTGTACCTGCACATCCAGTTCCAGCCACATCCCAGGTTTCGGGTAGAGGGTAGCGATTTGTATCATGACCTGCACATCACCCCGTGGGAGGCGGTGCTCGGCGCCAGCGTCGAGGTACCCACCCTGGATGGCGACGTGCGTATGAAGATTCCGGCGGGCAGCACCAGCGGGCAGAAGCTGCGGCTCAGCCAGAAGGGATTGCCGGGCTCCGGCAGCAAAACGCCCGGCGATCTGTATGCGGTGATCCAGATTGTCGTCCCCAAGAAAATCAGCGAGCCGGAAAAAGCCCTGTGGAACCAACTGGCGGAGATATCTGACTTCCATCCCCGCCGCTGACCAGAAGACAGAGGAGAATGCCCCATGGTTTTACCACCGATCACCGTCATCGAAGCGGAATTGCTGGAAGAGGGCGCTTTCTGCTTCGATTTCCCGCACTTTTGCACCCTGCTCCACTGCGCTGAAGGCGAAGCCGTGCAACTAGTGCGCTACGGCGTCATCCACCCCGAAGGCAGCGGCCCGCAGCACTGGCGCTTCCGCAGCCTTGATCTCTACCGTGCCCGCCTCAGCCGCCGCCTCAGCCGCGATCTGGAGATTGATATGGCAGGTGCGGCGCTGGCGGTGGACTTGCTAGAGCGGTTGCGGGCTGGAACGGTTAAGGCTAGGGGCGCGCAGAACCTGGATTAGTTCGGCCAGTTGGTTCAAGACAACGAGCAGCAATCCCGGTGATTCATAGCCCTTTCAGGATCTTGGCCAGGTTGCCGGGGCTTGGGGCGCCGGTGATCACACCCACCTGGCCGCCACGCTTTTTATACAGGGTGGCAGGGACTCCGGTGGCATCGGTCACGGAAAAATAGTACAGGTTATAGCGCAGCATCTTTTCGGTAGCGGGCGTTGGCGTCACCGGCGCGATGGCACCGCGATCGTCATGGAACCCCTTCTCGTTCTTTGCCAGCGCCTTTTGCGGGTCCGGCGACTCGAGAATGGCCGCCGCTTTGCCTGCGCTGCTTGGGGTCAGCATCCCTACGGGGATGAATCGCACGACGACCTGGCCTTTGCGAATGAAAGGCTGCAAGCGATTGTACAGGACATGGCAATAGGGACAGTTGGGATCCATAAAGACATAGATGAGCGGTCCCTGTCGGCCTTCCTGTACCCAGCGGGCCTGTGCGAGGGTCGCCCAAAAGCCCGTCGGAGCGGCCATGAGGGGGGCACTCCATCCAGTGGCCAGCAACATGATGGCGAAAAGCACGCGGCGCATGGATTCTCCTTTTTTCAAGGCCCAACCGATGTAGACCGAATCGGCGATGGTGCGGACCCCTGAGCTCCAGGAATCCTCCGTAGCGCTGCCCCCGGCGAAACATTATGCCGCCATTGTCTCCCTGGAGCTCAGGTTTGCCAGGTTAAAGACCATACTCTTTGGGAAATGCAATTCCGTGATTGGTCTTCATGTCGTTGGCGAGGCGCGGCAGGTCGAGCTTGTCGACACGGACGGTCTTTTGGGACCGGAGCCAATTGGCAACCACGTCCCAGACGGGCTTACCCTCCACAGGGGCGGTGGTCGGAGCCCAGCCTGCCAGCTTGTACTTTTTGGAGGAAGACATGGGTTTGCCGCCGACCATCATGCTGCTGCAGCGGTGAAAGATGGGCTGGTCAGGGTCGAAGGCATACTGGATGTTACCGGCCCGGATCATGTCGCCGCCCTGCTGATAGTAGGGATCCTTGTTGAAGATGTTGTCGGCGACCTGCTCCATGATGTTTTTGATCTGCGCGCCGGTGTACTCGGTGATAGTCACCTGGGGGTAGGTGATGGCGGTCTGGCTCATCAGGTCCTCCATGGTGATGGTCTCGCCGGGCAGCTTGCAGTAACCCCAGCGGAAACCGGGGGAGAAAGCGGCCTCGCAGTCCATCTCCTGCATGAGGGCATTGCAGATCAACTGGTCGAAGGTGCCGTTGAAGTTGTCGCGCCGGTAGAGGAGGCTCTCGGTGACCGCGAGCGGTTCGGCGAGCTTGTCCTTGTAAGGGGCACGCACCTTCTCGATGTAGGCGGCCATCTCCGGGTCCGGCGGGATGAGGTTGGAGAAGACCGGCAGGTAGTGAAAGCGGAAGCCGTTGAGCTTGCCCTTGCCCACATCGAGGTCGAAGCGGGCTAGCACCTTGCCGTTGGTAGAAGTGTTGATGATGAGGGTCTTGCCGACCTTGAAGGGCCGGGGCCCCATGATGTCGTGAGTGTGGCCGCCGAGGATGATGTCGATGCCCTGCACCTGGGCCGCCATTTTCTTGTCCACATCGGCGCCGTTATGGGAGAGCACCACCACCAGGTCGGCCTGATGGTCCTTGCGGCACTCGTCCACCATCTTTTGCATGTGCCCGGGGTGGATGCCGAAGGTCCAGTCCGGGATCATGTAACGCGGGTTGGCGATGGGGGTGAAGGGGAATGCCTGGCCGATGATGGCGATCTTCCGGCCGCTGACCTCGTGAATGGCGTAGGGCTTGAAGACCAGCTCTTCCCAGGTGGCGCTGAAAATGTTCTGCGCCAGGAACTTGGCCTTGAGGCTCTTCTTGACCAGCTCATCGACCCGTTTCTGTCCGTACGTGAACTCCCAATGGCCGACGAAATAGTCCACCCCCAGCAGGTTTTGGGCCCCCACCATGTCGGCGGCCTTGGTCCACAGGGAGGTGGCCGACCCCTGCCAGGAGTCTCCGCCGTCGAGCATGATCACCTTGTCGCCGCGTGCCTCCCGATAGCGCTTCACCAGACTTGCGATGTAGGCATAGCCGCCGGTCTTGCCGAAGCGGTGGGCGAGGGCGTCGAAGTCCAGGCAGGCATAGGCATAGCCGTTCCGCGTCCCGCCCTTGATGTCGTAGGCATCCAATACCCACTGACCGCAGAGATGGGGCGGCTGGTTGAGGACCCGTCCCACCCCGATGTTGGTGTCGGGCTCGCGCCACCACACCGGCAGGAGTTGGGCATGGGAGTCTGTCATGTGCAGAAGCGTCACGTTGCCGTAGTCGGGGATCTCGTAAGGATCGCCCGCCCCGCCCCAGGCGGCCTGGATGGCGCCGGGTGCCAAAAAGCCCGCCGCACCGGCCAACCCCAGCATCTGCATAAAATCACGACGCGTCAATTTCATGTACAAACCCTCCTCGTATATATTGTTTAAAAGCCGCCTGTGGCCGCTTGTTTCATGATGTGGATGATCTGGTTATCCAGTTCCTGCGCGACCTTCTGCGCCTCGGCGTTTTTGGGGAAATACTTGAGCGCGTAGGTGGGTAGGTAGGTCATCAGCTTCAGCTTGCCCTTGGTCTCAAAAAGCACGATCTTGCAGGGCGCGAAAGCGCCGAATTCCGGCGTGCCAGCCAGGATCTTGGCCCCCAACACAAGATTGCATACTTCGTAAATGACATAGGTGTCTTTGCTTTTTATGCCCCGTTGCTGCAATCCGCGCTGTATGTTCAGCGTGCCGACGAGGTTCATGTTTTCCCCCTCGGCGGCGGTCTGTATGGCGATTTTTATCTGTTCCGGAGTAACGCCCGGCTGCACATCCACCACATAGAGGGGGGAGTTGAGGGAGATGGGTGGCATGCCCGACACCGGAGCGGGAACCGTCGGCCCCGCGGGTCCCTCGGCCCCGATAGCCTGGCCACTCACTAAAAGGATCCCCAGCGTCATGCCCACAAGGGCTCTGCGGTACGTTTGAGACATGTTTTGGCTCCAGGTTGCGGCAAATGGCCTGCATCTTGACGGGTGAGAAAGGCGAATCGGAGTGATTCGCCGTGTCCGCAAACTGCTAGCTCACGGTAATCTTGGCCTGGGCGCTCCAATCGCCGCCCTTGTTATCCTTCCATCTTATGCTCAAGGTGCCCGTTTCCTCTGCCCGCATCTTGAAAGCCAAAAAC
>JBBIUH010000045.1:0-17384 GCA_037440305.1 Acidithiobacillus sp. | reverse complement strand
CAGATCATCCTTGGCGGCATGATCCATCGCACTCAGGTCAGGCTGTACCATATCGTCCTTGCAGATTGAAATATTGCAGCCATTTTATATCAACACGGCCCGTGATGCACAGGGTGGTGAATAGTTACGTTGCGACTTACTAGGACAAAAAATGTGCGGGCAGGGGGGGGGAACAACGTTGTTGCTGACTCAACATCATTTGTAGCTACCATTTTTGCGTCCAAATTTTATCATGACTTACCACAAATTACGGCATCAGGCGTTTGATCGCTAAGATTTGGCTTTTTGACATCTACACATGCTAGCGCTCTCATCCTCTGCTGTAAACCAAGTTGATGTCAATAGATGGGCCGTCTGCTCAAATTAAATTTGGCGTCACAAATTGCTTAGGACGGCCGCATCCGCGCGGCTTCCTGATCCAGCAGAAAATCCAGGAAGGCCTGCGCTGCTGCCGACAGTCGCTTGCGCTGACTATGCGACGGCAGTAAACACTTCATAATTGAAGAAAAGTCAGATGCATTGTCATAGACAGATGCACTATCAGTTAAAACTTATGCCAAAAATAATTAATAGTGATTAGTGTTTATGAGTTGTGGGCACTATAGTCACCCCATCGCTGCAGACGTAGCGATTGCGCCGGAGGCACCGGCGTCGGGCAACTGCATGGAGGTGGCATATGGCCGTCAAGACCTATAACGCGGGTGTGAAGGATTACCGGAACACCTATTGGGAACCAGATTTCAACGTCAAGGATACCGATATCCTTGCGGTCTTCAAAATTACTCCCCAGGCGGGCGTGGATCGTGAGGAAGCCGCTGCTGCGGTTGCCGCCGAATCTTCCACCGGTACCTGGACTACGGTGTGGACCGATCTCCTCACCGATCTCGACTACTATAAGGGTCGTGCGTACAGGATCGAAGACGTTCCTGGCGATGATACCTGTTTCTATGCGTTCATCGCCTACCCCATCGACCTTTTCGAAGAAGGTTCCGTGGTCAACGTCTTCACCTCGCTGGTTGGTAACGTCTTCGGCTTCAAGGCGGTGCGTGCGCTGCGCCTGGAAGACGTCCGTTTCCCCATCGCCTACGTCAAAACCTGCGGTGGGCCACCCCACGGGATTCAGGTCGAACGCGACATCATGAACAAGTATGGTCGTCCATTGCTGGGCTGCACCATCAAGCCCAAGCTGGGTTTGTCGGCCAAGAATTATGGTCGCGCCTGCTATGAAGGTCTGCGTGGTGGACTCGACTTCACTAAAGACGACGAGAACGTCAACAGCCAGCCTTTCATGCGCTGGAGGCAGCGTTTCGACTTCGTCATGGAAGCCATCCACAAGGCCGAGGCGGAGACCGGCGAGCGTAAGGGGCACTACCTGAATGTTACCGCCCCGACTCCGGAGGAAATGTACAAGCGTGCGGAGTACGCCAAGGAAATCGGCGCACCCATCATCATGCACGACTACATCACCGGCGGCTTCTGCGCTAACACGGGTCTGGCCAACTGGTGCCGCGACAATGGCATGCTCCTGCACATTCACCGCGCCATGCATGCGGTGCTGGACCGTAACCCCCATCACGGCATCCACTTCCGTGTGCTGACCAAGATTCTCCGTCTGTCCGGCGGCGATCATCTGCACTCCGGTACGGTGGTAGGTAAGCTCGAAGGCGACCGTGAGGCGACCCTGGGCTGGATCGACATCATGCGGGATAAATTCATCAAGGAAGATCGCAGCCGCGGTATTTTCTTCGACCAGGACTGGGGCTCCATGCCGGGCGTGATGCCGGTCGCCTCCGGTGGTATCCACGTTTGGCACATGCCGGCGCTGGTCACCATCTTTGGTGATGACTCGGTGTTGCAGTTCGGTGGTGGCACCCTGGGTCACCCTTGGGGCAATGCGGCTGGCGCTGCTGCCAACCGTGTCGCGCTGGAAGCCTGTGTGGAAGCCCGCAACCGTGGTGTGGCTATTGAGAAGGAAGGCAAGGCTGTTCTCACCGAGGCCGCCAAGCATTCTCCCGAACTCAAGATCGCCATGGAAACGTGGAAAGAGATCAAGTTCGAGTTCGATACGGTCGACAAGCTGGACGTTGCCCACAAATAAGCACGTTTATCACCTGCTCAGGAGTCTTTTATGAGTGAAGTGCAAGATTATAAATCCCGTCTCTCCGATCCGGCGAGCCGGAAGTTCGAGACGCTGTCTTACCTGCCCGCCCTGACCGCGGAGCAGATCCGTCAACAGGTTGCGTACGTTGTTTCCAAGGGCTGGAACCCGGCGGTAGAACATACCGAACCGGAAAATGCCTTCGGCAACTACTGGTATATGTGGAAGTTGCCCATGTTCGGCGAAACCGACGTGGACACCATCCTGAAAGAAGCGGAAGCCTGCCATAAGGCGAATCCCCATAACCACGTCCGTATTGTCGGTTATGATAACTTCAAGCAGTCCCAGGGTACCTCCCTGGTAGTCTATCGGGGCAAGACCGTATAAGTCCCATGCCGTACCGCCCAGACTTTTTGCGCTGAGCAGGTACGGCGCTTGTCGAGAACATTCCCTGCTATCCCTCCAGATTGCTGATAGCGTGGATGTTCCCGTCAAGTGCCGTGTTTCCCTGCCCGAGGAGAATCATCTCATGAACGACCAGCTGGCCGAATATCGCATCAAAAAAGAACCCTATTACCGCGCTACTGGTGATGAAGTAGCGCTTTACGAAGCCGCTTACAGCGTGCGCATGCCGATGATGCTCAAGGGTCCCACCGGCTGTGGCAAGACCCGATTCGTGGAGTATATGGCCCATAGGTTGGGCAAGCCGTTGATTACGGTGGCTTGCAATGAGGACATGACGGCCTCTGACCTGGTCGGGCGTTTCCTGCTCGACCCGCAAGGCACCCGCTGGCAGGATGGGCCGCTGACCATGGCGGCCCGTTTGGGCGCCATCTGCTATCTGGATGAGGTGGTGGAGGCCCGTCAGGACACCACCGTGGTTATCCATCCGCTGACCGATAACCGCCGTGTGCTTCCCCTGGAAAAGAAGGGCGAGCTGGTGCAGGCGCATCCCGATTTCCAATTGGTGATTTCTTACAATCCGGGCTATCAGAGCCTCATGAAGGATCTGAAGCAGTCCACTAAGCAGCGTTTCGGGGCTCTGGATTTCAACTACCCCGATCACGAAATTGAGATGGAAATTGTCTCTCACGAGACCGGTGTCAGCAAGGAAGTTGCCGACAAGCTGGTTTCCATTGCCGAACGTGCCCGCAACCTGAAAGGGCACGGTCTGGATGAAGGCATCTCCACCCGTATGTTGGTCTACGCAGGCTCCCTGATCAACAAGGGTGTTGAGGCGAAGGCGGCCTGCCTGGTGACCTTGGTGCGTCCGATCACCGATGACCCTGACATGCGCGACGCGTTGGATGCGGCGGTAACCACGTACTTCTGAGTGCTCACGTTCGCCTCGCAGTGAAGAGGTTTGCGACGATCATGGAGGACGCATGAAACATCTGGAAGATTATGCAGAACTGCTGGAGGCTTTTGGCGATGAAAGCCAGGCCATCCTGCAGAGTCATTGGCAAGAGGCCGCCCGAATTTTTAGCCCTGCCGGTCTGGATCAATATCTGGATGGCGCCATGGGGTTGCGATCTCTGGGCAAGGGTGATGGCTTGGTGAGTAATTATCTGGATGCCGCCCCCCACGTCGCTCGCGAAGTGGGAGAAGATGCCGTCTGGGAGCTGGTGGGTGCCATTATGAAGATGGCATCCAAAACCAGCGGTGCGGTACTGGAGGCGGTGGTGTCCACCAGTCCGACAGCCGCCAACCGTCTGGCCGATCTGGAGCTCTTCAAAAGCTATCTCGGCATGTTGGATCGCCTGCTCGCGCAAGTGCCCCGTGCACTGCGACCCATGCTGGAAAATATCGACCAGCTCTTCGGCTATTTGACGCTGGGCGGCTTGCGCCGCTGGGCACTCTGGGGCGCACACGCCCATCGTACGGACTTTGCGGCGCAGATTGCCTACTTTTCTCTGAAAAGTCCGGAAGCCTTGGCGATGCTCCAGCAGGAGCGTAAAGGCACGCTTTTTGTCGATATCCAGCGTCGCCTGCGTATGTATTTAAGGGCACTATGGGGACGGGATTTCTTCCTGCGCCCCACCAGCGGTGACTTTGAAGACCGCGAAGGCTACCGGCCTTATATCGAAGGAATTTTCATCCATCTTCCCGATGCCTATGACGATTGGAACGGCATCGATGGGATGACCCGCTATCGTGCTGTGGCGGCTCACGCCGCCGCGCATGTGGCCTACATGCAGAAGGCGATCTCGGCTGAGGCACTTAACCCTGAGCAGATGGCGGTGATCGGTTTGCTGGAAGATGCACGGGTGGAGGCACTGGCCATGCGCGCCTTCCCCGGACTGCGTGCAATTTGGACGCCTTTTCACACCGCAGTAGCCGGACCGGTCGCCACCATGGGGGAACTGTTTTCCCGACTGGCGCGGGCGATCATTGATCCCGCCTATGAGGACGGCAATGTCTGGGTGCAGGAGGGCCGACAGGCCTTTGGGGGGGCGGAGGCCCGCTGGGACGATCCACAACTTTCCTGGGATTTGGGTGTGCGACTGGCGGACACCCTACGTAAGGAAAAGGTGACTTACCATGCCCGTACCGACATCCCCGACATCCTCTATCGGGATGATAACCGCTATATCTGGGAGTTTGAGGAAATCGACTGGGAAAATGAAGCGACCATCCTTCCCGGCGCCCAGGTGCGGAAATACGTCAGCGTCATGGAAATGGTCAACGAGATTGATACCGAACTGGCCGGTGACGACGCCCAGGAAGTCTGGGTGCTGCAATCCGAGCTTTTCCCCTACGAAGATATGGGGCTGAGTTACAACCAGAGGGAAGGCAAGGATCCGGTTTCTGATCCCTACCATTATCCGGAGTGGGATTA
Organism: Acidithiobacillus sp.; assembly: GCA_037440305.1. Classification (GTDB taxonomy): domain Bacteria; phylum Pseudomonadota; class Gammaproteobacteria; order Acidithiobacillales; family Acidithiobacillaceae; genus Acidithiobacillus. The sequence goes on along the minus strand of JBBIUH010000045.1, from coordinate 12,447 downwards.
TCAGATTCAGACCAATCGCCCGCACTGGGTAACGGTACTGGAGCGCCGCCCTCGGCTGGGTGATGCCAGCGTGGTGCGGGAAGTGCTGGACAAGTACAAACCCATCTCCAGCCGCCTCAAATACCTGATCGAGGCCCTGCAGCCCCAGGGTGTGCAGCGTCTGCGCAAACAGGAGGACGGCGACGAGATCGATATGGAAGCGGCAGTGCGCGCACTGGTGGATATCCGCATGGGTCTGGCGCCGGATACCCGCATTCACATGCGTAACTTGCGCAAGGTGCGCGATCTGGGCGTGCTGGTATTGATGGATCTGTCCGAGTCGACCAACGACAAAGTCCGTGGTTCGGAAGACACTATTCTCCAGCTCACTCGGGATGCGACGGCACTGCTCGCCGACGCCATGAACCGTATTGGCGATCCCTTCGCCATTCACGGATTTCATTCCGACGGACGGCATGATGTGGCATATTACCGCTTTAAAGACTTTGACGAGGCGTATAGCGATGAGGTCATGGGGCGTATTGCGGGTATGACCGGCAAGCTTTCCACGCGCATGGGGGCGGCCTTACGCCATGCCGGGCACTACCTGCGTCATCAGCGGCAATCGAAAAAGCTATTGCTGGTTATTACCGATGGCGAGCCGGCGGATATTGATGTGCGCGATCCGCAGTATCTGCGCTATGACGCCCGGCGGGCAGTGGAAGAACTGGGGCGGGATGGGGTGATTACCTATTGTCTGAGCCTTGATCCCCACGCCGACGAGTATGTGTCGCGGATTTTTGGGGCGCGCAATTATCAGGTGATCGACCATGTGGAACGCCTGCCGGAGCGTCTGCCGATGCTCTATGCCGGCCTGACTCAGTAACTTTGCAACTGGGGAGGCACCAGCGCTGGCTGTTTGAACTATTGCTGCTGGCGTTCATGCTCATCGGCGTCTATGCCTTTACCCAATGGCGTGGCGCCGCTGTCGCGCCGCCCCGGCAGTTGCCGGTACTGGCCTTACAAAGTCCGAATGGACAATGGCTGGATTATCGGCCGAGCAGTGGCAGGGTGACGCTGATCAATTTTTGGTCACCCGATTGTCCACCTTGTGTGGCAGAGATTCCTGCCCTGAACTGGCTGCAAGGCCGGCTGAATGGGGCGCACTTTACGGTGCTTGGCGTAACGGTCGCGGGAAATACGCCCAAAGCCGTGGAGCAGGCCAAATCCCGTTACGGAATCACCTATCCCGTCTACGCAGACAGTTCCGGTGAGGCTTCCCGGCTGCTGGGAGGGGTGATCCTGACGCCCACCTCCCTGCTGGTAAACGGGCAAGGACGCATCGTTGGTCGCTACGTCGGTGCGATTTCCCTACCCGTTATCCTCTGGCATTTGCTCTGGATGCGTTTGTAGATTTCAGGGCCTGCTCTCTTCCTGCTTCCGGGGGTGCCCCAGTGGGGCGGCGGTTCGCACCATGGCCTTATTACTGCGATGTTGGCTCGCCTCCACCGGGCAGGCAGGCCTGCGATGATGGTGCGCATACAACCGTTCCCAATCACGGCGAGCTTCAGCGGGTTTAGCGCGTGCCAGGGCCAGCATCCCAAAACCATCGTCATCCCAGCCGCAGTCGCCGAGCACGGCTTCGGGCCAGCGCTGCATATAGGCATCGCGCATGATCTTTTTGCCCAGTTCGGCCAGATCCTCCGCGACCCCCAGTGCCACTGCCCGCGTTTTCCACTCATCCCATTCGAACAGCATTTCTTTCGAACCTATCATGTGACACTCTCCGCAGTTATCGTGATGATCGGGTTCGCCAACTTGATGCGTTGACGCTAAAAGTTGACGCTAGAACCGGCAGCCCAATTTTTTAGATTCAGTTCTTTAGGTTTAGTTCTGGATTCCGACAGCGTCAAGGCCACTTATCGGTATTTTGCACTCGGCAAGCGCATGCAGAGGTCGCCGGACTGGCGGCCGTATGCTAGTTTATGCAGAGGATGCCTGCTTTTCCGCAGGCAGGATTGTGCTGGGGAGCCAACAACATGATATGCAGTATGACCGGGTTCGCCCGCTGTGAAAGTCACGGGGCTTGGGGCACACTGGCCTGGGAGCTGCGCACCGTAAATCACCGTTTTCTTGATGTCGGTCTGCGCCTGCCCGAGGGCCTGGGCGCGCTCGAAACAGCGGTACGGGCACGCTTGCAAAAAACGCTGGTGCGCGGCCGGGTGGATGCCTGGCTGCGTTTTCAGCCTGCGGCGGGCGGATCGTTGCGTCTTAATACGGCACTGGCGACGGAACTGCATGGACTCCATGCGGAACTGAATGATATATGGGAGCTGGGTGAGACCGCGTTTAATCCGTGGGATGCGCTGCGCTGGCCGGGTTTGGTGCAGGCGTCTGGCACGGATACGGATACGGAGGCGCTGGAGGCAGAAGTACTGGCGCTGCTGGACCGGGCGTTGACCGAGTTGCAGGAGGCACGGGAGCGGGAGGGTGCTGCTTTAGCACGGCTGTTGCTGAGTCGTGTGGATGCGATTGCCGGGCAGACTGCAGCGTTGCGCAACCATTTGCCTGAGCTGGAAAAGGCGCTGCGCGAACGTTTGCAGGCGCGCTTGCAGGAACTGGCGCAGCAGGTGGACGCGGGGCGATGGGAGCAGGAGTTGCTCTTTTATCTACAACGTCAGGACGTAGCGGAAGAGTTGGACCGTCTGGACACCCATCTGACCGAATTGCGGCGCATCTTGCAGCGGCGCGAGGCGGTTGGCAGGCGCCTGGATTTCCTCATGCAGGAGCTCAATCGGGAGGCCAACACCCTCGCTTCCAAGGCCGGAGACAGTCAGGTGACTTTTGCCTCGGTAGAGTTGAAAGTGCTCATCGAACAGATGCGGGAGCAGGTACAGAATGTGGAGTGAAAGCCAATGACGGGTGGGGCAGAACGCGGTATCCTGTGGATCATTTCGGCACCCAGCGGGGCGGGAAAGACCAGTCTGGCCCGGGCGCTGGTAGCGGCGACCCCGCGATTGCGCAGCTCCGTCTCTTACACCACACGGCCCCCGCGGCCGGGCGAGGCAGAGGGAACGGACTACCACTTCGTTCCCATGGAGACCTTCACGGCCATGGCGGAGCGGGGTGAGTTTCTGGAGTATGCCAGGGTGCATGGCAATGGTTATGGCACCAGTGAGCCTTGGGTTAAGAGTCAGTTGTTCGCTGGGACCGACTGTCTGCTGGAGATCGACTGGCAAGGTGCGCGGCAGGTGCGGGAAAGATTGCCGGGGCAGGCAGTCAGTATTTTTATCCTGCCGCCGTCTGTCGCCACCTTGGCGGAACGTTTGCGCGGCCGTGGCCAGGATTCAGAGACGGTTATCGAGCGTAGGCTGGCGGCAGCACGTGAAGAACTGTTGCATTATGACGAGTTTGATTATCTGGTGGTGAATGACCACTTCCAGGATGCGTTAGCCGACTTGCAGAGCATTGTCCATGCCGAGCATTTGCGGCTGGGTTACCAGCAGCATGCACAGCATCAACGATTAAAGAGCCTTCTCGGTATTGGTGGTTGAATTGATAAAAAAGGTGAATAGACGATGGCACGAGTAACAGTAGAAGATTGTCTGGATCATGTGGATAATCGTTTTGAGTTAACTTTGGTAGCGGCGCGACGGGCGCGGCAATTGGCCGCTGGCGCTGTGCCGGAAGTGGAGCCGGGACGTGACAAGAATACGGTCATTGCTCTGCGCGAAGTGGCTGCCGGCAAGGTGAGCCGGGCGATTCTGGACGAGCAGATGCCGCCACCGTTACCCAACTTCCCCGGTGCGGTGAACCGCGAAGCGGCTGGAGCTGAGGATGTCGCTGGCGAGTGAAAGCGAGCTAGGCACAGCGGTGCCGAGACTGCCTCTGGCGACAGCGGTGGGCGAGGTGTTGCATCTGCCGCCGGTTTCTCCGGCCCTAGAGGATCCTTGCGCGCCGCTGCGGGCGTTGCTCCAGCAATACATGACGCCCGAAGAGGTGGTGCGCGCGCGCGAAGCCTACGAGTTGGCGGCCACCGCGCACGGCGCACAGACCCGGCGTAGTGGTGAACCCTATATTCATCATCCGGTGGCGGTCGCCTGCATTCTTGCCGAGCTGAAACTGGATATTTTCACCATTCAAGCCGCCTTGCTCCATGATGTGATTGAAGATTGCAACATCAGCAAGGAAAACATCGTCGAGCGCTTCGGGCCAGAAGTGGCGGAGATGGTGGATGGGGTCAGCAAGCTCGGGCAGGTGCGTTTTGAAACCCGTGAAGAGGCGCAGGCAGAGAATTTTCGCAAAATGTTTCTGGCCATGTCCCGGGATATCCGGGTCGTGCTGATCAAACTGGCCGATCGCCTGCACAATATGCGCACCATGGGCGTGATGAAGCCGGAGAAGCGGCGGCGCATTTCCCGGGAAACCCTCGATATCTACGCGCCCATCGCGCAGCGTCTGGGTATTCACGCCATCCGCATTGAGTTGGAGGAGTTGGCCTTCTCCCATCTCTACCCCAAGCGTTGGCACACCCTCAATGAGGCCGTAAAGGCAGCGCGTGGTAACCGCAAGGAAGCGGTGCAAAAAATTGAACACGCCCTGGAGGACCGCCTCCGACAGGAGGGGTTGGCAGCACAGGTCAGCGGTCGTGAGAAACATGTTTACAGTATTTATAGCAAGATGCAGAAGAAGGGCATGCCCTTCAGTGCCATCCACGATCTCCATGCCTTCCGGGTTATTGTCGCCGATGTGGATGCCTGCTATCGCGTTTTGGGCATTGTTCATAGTCTGTATCGGCCGATTCCCGGGCGTTTCAAAGACTATATCGCCATCCCAAAATCCAACGGATATCAGTCCTTGCACACCGTGCTGCTAGGCCCCTTCGGGCATCCGGTAGAGGTCCAGATCCGTACCGAGGATATGCACCGGGTCGCCGAGGCGGGCGTGGCGGCGCACTGGCTGTACAAGACGGGCTCAACTAACGCGCATGCCGAAACGCAGGCGCGCGCCTGGTTGCAGCGTTTGCTGGAACTGCAGATACAGGGGGGAGATTCTCAGGAGTTTCTGGAGAGCATTAAGCTCGACTTGTTTCCTGATGAGGTCTATGTGTTTACCCCCAAGGGCAAGATTCTCAGCTTGCCGCGTGGTGCGACGGCGGTGGATTTTGCCTATGCCGTGCATACGGATATTGGCGACCAGGCGGTGGCCGCTAAGGTCAATGATATGTACGTGCCTTTGCGTAGCCCTCTGAATAACGGGGATAAGGTAGAAATCGTCACGGCAGCTTCGGCGCATCCGCAGCCCGGCTGGCTGGATGTGGTGGTGACCGCCAAAGCGCGTAGCAGCGTGCGTGCTTATCTGAAGACCATTCAGCGGGGCGACGCCGAAGTGTTGGGCCGCAACTTGCTGGAAAAGGCGATGCGTAGTCTGGGCGCCAACCTCCAACAAGTTGAAGCGGCTGATTTTCAGCGGGTACTGACGACGTTCAATGTTCAGGATGAGGGGCAACTGCTCGCCGCCATCGGCATGGGCGAGGTCTTCCCGTTGGTGGTAGCCCACAAACTGTTACCTGAGGAAGAAGATCGCGGGAAACTGGCGCAGACCGCGCGCCGTCTGGGGCAGGCGGTAAGTCAATTGTTACCGAGCCGCCTCAACCGTGAGGAGGCCACGAAAAAGCCGCTGTTGATTCGGGGGACAGAGGGGATGCCGGTGACGCTGGCACGTTGCTGCCGGCCTATCCCCGGCGATCCTATTTTGGGTTTTATCAGTGCTGGCAAAGGCGTGGTGGTGCATACCCACGATTGTCACAATATCCGCGAGTGGCGCAAACGCCGCGACCGTTGGGTGGATGTGCAGTGGGACCCCGAAGCTCAGGGTGAATTTCCGGTGACGATCCGGGTAGTGGCGGAGAGCGCGCGTGGCGTGCTGGCCCGCGTTGCCACCCTGATTTCCGATGAAGATTCCAATATTGATCATGTGGACATCGAGCCCCAGGATGGACTCTATACGGGCATCACCTTTACCATACAGGCACACGATCGTGATCACCTGGCCAAAATCATGCGGAGTTTGCGTAGTCTGCCGATGGTATCCCGGGTACAGCGGGTCAAAGGCTAACAAGGAGTTTAATCTATGCCAGTTCCAGTTCAGAGTAATTCAGCACCTCAGGCCATCGGGGCTTACAGTCAGGGTATGGTGCATGACGGCCTGCTCTACCTTTCGGGTCAGATCCCCCTGGACCCCAGTACCGGGCAGATGGTAGAGGGCGACGTTGCCCTGCAGATCCGGCGGGTGCTGGATAACCTGCAGGCAGTCTGCGAGGCAGCAGGCGGGCGTCTACAGGATGCGATCAAATTGCAGGTCTATTTGGTGGATCTCGGCCATTTCGCGCAGGTAAATCAGGCCATGGAGGTGGCGTTCGCGCCACCCTATCCGGCGCGTGCCGTGGTACAGGTGGCTGCTCTGCCGCGTGGTGCGCAGGTAGAAATAGACGGCATTGTTGCCTTGGGCAAGGCAAGCTGAGATGGAGCGCGCGGAAGCGCTTGCCCAGCCCATGCGCGTGCTGCTGCAGGCGCATCCGGTATTGGTTTCGTTGCTGGAAGAGCGCGGTATTCATTGTGGAGAATGCTTTATTGCTGATCGCGAAACGCTGGCGGAAGTAGCCACCATGCATCATGTCGATCTCGACGAGCTTCTCGCGGAATGGGCACGTCGCGAGGCCCTGCCGCGCGCCTACTAATATGGCAGTTGCGAAGACGGGACTGTATCTGCAGAGTTCCGTCTCGGCATTGCGCGGGGTCGGTCCCGCGCTGGTCCAGCGCTTGCAGCGCATGGACCTGTGGCGGGTGCAGGATATCCTGTTTCATCTGCCCAGTCGTTATCAGGATCGCCGCCACATATCCCCTATGGCGACCTTGCAACCCGGTCAGGAGTGCGCCGCACTGGGTGAAATTGTCAGTGTCGATCACCAGCGCGGGCGGCGGGAACAATGGCTGGTGACCTTGAGTGATGGCAGCGGGCGTCTGCTAATACGGCTCTTTCACATGGTAGCGGCCCTGCGTGGGCAATGGCAGGTCGGGCGGCAGCTCTGGTGTTTCGGAGAGTTGCGCGGCGGCTTTCACGGCCTCGAAATGGTGCATCCAGAATGGCAGATGGCGGATGTCCCGCAGTTTCGCGCTCCGCGTCACCTCACCCCTTTTTATCCCAGTAGTGAAGGCATTACCCAAGCGCAATGGCGGCGCTGGGTAGCGCAAGCCCTGACCCTCCTCGACCAGCTTCCGGACTACCTTGAAAATCGACTACCTCCGCAGTGGCCCAGTCTGCGCGAAGGCCTGCGTCTGCTGCATGAAAGTGCGGACGAGATTCCCTCTCCGCAGCATCCCGCCTGGCAGCGGCTGGCGCTGGAGGAGTTGCTGGCGAATCATTTGGCGGTGCGCCAGACGCGGCAGTCGGGGATGATGCAGAATGCCCCTTGTCTGCACAGTAACGGGCAGTTGTGGCAGCGTTTCTTGGCGCAGTTGCCTTTCGTACCGACGGGAGCACAGGAGCGGGTGATTGCCGAGATTAACGCCGACTTGGCGCGCCATCAGCCCATGCGTCGCTTATTGCAAGGGGATGTGGGCTCCGGTAAAACCCTGGTCGCGGCGGCAGCGGCGCTGACCGCACTGGATGCCGGGTATCAGGTAGCCATGATGGCGCCGACCGAGATTCTCGCAGAACAGTTATATACGCGCTTCCGGCAGTGGCTGGAAGCGCTGGACCAGGACGTGGGCTATCTGGTGGGCAGCCGCTCGCCGCGCGCCCGTCGCGAGACACTGGAAGCCCTCGCCAGTGGCAGGCTTGGGCTGGTGACGGGGACGCAGGCGCTGTTTCAGGAGGGGGTGGAGTTCTCTCGTCTTGGGCTGGTCATCATTGACGAGCAGCACCGCTTTGGCGTGGAGCAGCGCCGTCAATTGCTGGAGAAAGGCACCATGCCCCACCTGCTGGTAATGACCGCTACGCCGATTCCGCGGACCTTGGCGATGACGGTGCATGCGGACCTGGAGGTGTCGGTCATTGATGCGCTGCCGCCGGGGCGCACCCCCGTGGAAACCCTGGTGATGCCTGACAGTCGTCGGCCCGAACTGATCGGACGGATGCAACACATGCTGGAGGAGGGGCGGCAAATCTATTGGGTTTGTCCGCTGATTGAGGAATCGGAAATCCTCGAATTGCAGGCGGCGGAGGCGAGTTTTGCCGATCTGCAAATAACCTTGCCCGGCGTGGCCATCGGGCTGATCCACGGGCGGATGCGTGCCGCAGAAAAGGCGGAGGTGATGGCAGCCTTTCAGTCAGGCGCTGTACGCATTCTGGTGGCGACGACGGTGATCGAAGTGGGGGTGGATGTCCCCAACGCCAGTCTCATGGTTATCGAACATGCGGAGCGTCTGGGCCTGGCGCAACTGCATCAGTTGCGGGGACGGGTAGGGCGGGGGGCGCAGCAGAGCTGTTGCATCCTGCTCTATCATCCACCCCTGAGTGGCAAGGCGCGAGAGCGTTTGCGGGTGATGCGCGAAACCCATGACGGCTTTGTCATCGCGCGCAAGGACCTGGAACTGCGCGGACCGGGCGAGTATCTCGGCACGCGGCAGACGGGCATCCTGCAGATGCGCGTCGCAGATATCCTGCGTGACGAAGCCCTGCTGGCCCTCGTGCCAGCATTGGCGGATCAACTGCTGCAGGAATATCCTGATGCGGCGCAGGCTATCGTGCAACGCTGGTTGGGGAACCGGCTGGAGTATGGGCAGGTGGGTTAGCGGGAATCTGCCGGAAGATCATGGACCTTGCGCTCAGACTTCCGGTATATTATGAGACTGTGTGAGTGGAGACCATCGGGGGAAGTGGAGTGATACGCAAATTCAAGGGATGGGGGCTGTTGGGGGCGGTGCCGGGTGCTCTGGGATTAGCGGGTTGCGCGACGACACATCTGCCCTCTGCGCCAGTGCACTCGGTGGCCTACTATGCCGCACAGATTCCCCCGCCGGTTGTTCAGCCGGTGGCGCCCGTGGTCTCTCCGGCAAGCGCTGCGCCAGTCGCCCAATCAGTGCATATCGTCATTTCGACTACCACGCACTTCCTGACGGTCTACAAGGGTAATACCGTGCTGGCGGCCTACCCGGTAGCCATCGGCTTCAATGGTGCCGCTCCCAAACGGACGCGAGGGGATGACGTCACGCCGATGGGGCGTTATCACATCGGCTGGGTTAGCCGGGGCACGCGCTATGGCCCCTTCATGGGTTTGACCTACCCTAACCGGGAAAATGCGGCGTGGGGGTTGCGTGAAGGCGTTATCAGCAAGGCGCAATATCGTGCCATTGTTGATGCCGTCGATGCCGGGCAGACGCCGCCACAAAATACCCCGCTGGGCGGCGAAATAGGCATTCACGGCATGGGTCCGCAATTTGCAGATGACCCTCAGAGCAAGGTGTTCCCTGGGCGCTGGACGGCCGGCTGCGTGGCCTTGTCAAACTGGGATGCACAGCAAATCGCCGCGATGGTGCAGGTGGGGACGCCCGTAGAGATCGTTGGGAATGTGTCCGGACTTCGGCACAAATTGGAATCGGTTAGCGCCGATGCCCAGTATAAGTCCGCTGTCGCGCTCAATAGCACGGCGACGCCAAGGGCAGTTGCGAAGCCCCAGGATACGGCGATGGATACCCTGCTTGCATCTCTCGCCCCAACCCCAGCACACTGATTTCTGTGTGCTTTTAGTGCTGCCAGTCGGCGTCCTGACTGAACCGGTAAGCCTCTTCCATACAGTCGCCGAGCGCGACGCCCTCCCGCCAGTTGGCCCGGAAGTACAGCCCAGGGTGCCGGGCGCTTAGGGCGTCGATCCGCCCTACCCGATCCAGGTGCCCGATTTCATATTGCGGGATGGCTTTTGGCCAGGTCTGGCAGCGGGTGAAAATGGGCTTGCCGCTGATACCCAGCAATGGGTTGATCTCGTGTAATGCAGTCGCCAGCAGATCGTCATCGCTACGTCCGGAAAGGTCATTCTGACTGCCGCCGATAAAGGCGGTCAGCAATATTTGATCCGCAGGCGCGCGCCCAGGGAAGAGGGTGGATGAGAAGAGTACCCCCAGCGTTTCCAGACCCATGACCCGCGGAATCAGCATGCCGAAACCATCCAGCGGATGTTGTACCTGTATGCGCTGAAAACCAATGGATAGGGTGCCGACTGCGGGATAAAGGATGGCATCCAGTTCACGGGCAAGTGTGGCATCCGTTGGCGCGATCAGCTTGGCCGCAGCGCCCGCGGGCAGAGCAAGAATGAGCCGTTTGCTTTGCCAGGCTTGGTTGCCGCTGCTGACCTCCCAAATACCATCGCTATTACGCAATTGATCGACTGGGGTGTTGCAACGCAGCGCATCACCGAGTGTGCTGGCGACCCTTAGCGGGAGGGTCTGTAAACCTTCGCGAAAAGAAACAAGACGGGTTTTCGGGGTGCCGGGCGATTTCTTGTTCCGAGCGCGCAGTGCGCCGCGGAGGAGTGAGCCACCGTCTTGCTCCAGCGCCACTAGGCGGGGAAGGGTAGCTTGTACCGAAAGACGTGCGGGATTGCCGGCAAAGACACCGGAGACGAAGGGGTCGACCAGCCAGGTGAGCGCTTCATCCCCGAGTCGCCGTCGCACAAAGTCAGCAACGCTTTCCTCACCATCCTGCACCCGACGCGGTGACCGGAAAGGCTCGCCAAGGAGACGCAGGCGGCCGCGCAAACTCAGCAGGCTGCTGCCGAAAAGCACACCCGGTCCCAGTGCGACGGGTTGCCGATGGCGATTAAGGATATAGCGGCGCTTGGCGAGCGGGTTGGCTTCGACGATGTCTTCTTCTAACCGCAGTTCGCGAAGCCATTCCGGGACGATCTGGCCTTTGAGCATGAGCGAGTTGGGTCCCATATCCCGCTGAAAGCCTTCTTCCCGTCGGCTCTGCAGGTTGCCGCCTGGCTTGGCGCCTGCTTCCAGCAGCAAGGGTTTCCAACCGCGCTTACGGAGAAAATAAGCGGTTGCCAGACCGGAAATGCCGGCGCCGATGATGATGACGTCTTCCATAAGTTATGACTCCTTACCCAGGTAGTAAGGGCTTTGCAAATACCAGCCGTGCAGGTGGCGTAGCAGGGCGATGAGGACGGCGGTGACGGGTAGTGCGAGCAGTAGGCCGACAAAGCCGAAGAGCTCACCGCCCGCGAGCACGGCAAAAATGACAGCGACCGGGTGCAGGCCGATGCGATCCCCTACCAGATAAGGGGTGAATACCATGCTTTCCAGTAGTTGGCCGATGCCAAAGACGATGAGTACCCAGAGGATGGGCAAAAAAGCACCGGTCTGCACGTACATGGCGAGGCTGGCCATGGTTATCCCGCTTACGACGCCAAGATAGGGCACAAAACTGAGCAGTCCCGCCACCAGGCCGACGAGGATGGCGGTTTGCAGGCCGACAATACTGAGGCCAATCGCGTAACTGGTGCCCAGGGCCAGCATCACCAGGAGTTGTCCGCGCAAAAAGGCCATGAGCATGGTGTCCGCATCACTGGCCAGACGCTGGGAAAGTGCCAGTTGGCGCGGCGGGATGAGTGCGGCCATACGGGCAATGAGACGTGGCCAGTCGCGCAGCAGATAGAACCCCAGAACCGGTACTAAAATGATACTGAGTATACTACTGATCAGGCCGGAGCCGGAGCTCAGCGCTAATTGGAGACTGCGTCCCAGCCACCCCGCCAGTTTTTGGGCGTTGGCAGTGGCGTAATGGGTAATACTTTGGCTGTCGAGATGGATGCCGATCCGCGCGGAGAACTGCGGGATGATCTGAGTTTGCAGGAGTTCGACATATTTTTGCAGGTATTCGATGAACAACGAGGACTGGTGACGGATGGCGGGGAACAGGGCCATGATGATCCCCGCCATGATCACAATGACGAGGACGAAAACCAGTGTGGTGCCCCAGGTGCGACTGATTCGGTGTCGTTGCAAGCGGGTCACCAGCGGATTGCCGAGATAAGCAAGGATGCCGGCCACCAGAAAGGGGCTGAGAATGGGAGAGAGACGATATGTCAGCCAGCCCAGCAGGATAAGGACGGCCAGCACAAAAAATCTTTGCATTGTTCGCGGGGTCCCCAGTCAAGTATCCAACAATTATGCGGTCAGGATAACCCAGTCCGCTAGGGCTTCGCTATGGGCACGGTAAATTTGTTCTCAAACCTCCTGCGGTCAGGAGGCTGAGTTTTTAGTCATCCGCAGATAGCAGAAGGAGAGGCGGTTGCGGAAGCAGAGGCCGCGCATCATCGAAGAGCTACCAAATAATCATCCGGTATTTAATGTGCCTGTGGATTGTCGTAGCTGAATTGTCTCCAGCACTGTTGCCATGGGTGACATGCCTGCGAGATGGTTCCTGGAGTATCTCCGATAGCGATGGGATACCCATTCTTCTTCCAAC
>JBBIUH010000044.1:0-17550 GCA_037440305.1 Acidithiobacillus sp. | reverse complement strand
CCAAGATCCTGACCAATAAATTTTGGATCTGAGAAGCTACCATAAAAGAAACCAGCAACAGCATTGCATTTTTCCCCAATCTTTATAGATTTTGATGTGGGATATAGTAGCAATAATCTTCCTTTTGAACAGTTACTATTTTGCGAAGTTTTTCCGGTTGCCGCAAAGAAATATAACCAGAGCCGTGACCATGACGCAGGCGATTATTAAAAATCCGTTGCGATACCCCATCCATGCGATAAAAACTCCTGCCATTAATGGACCACAGGCATGTCCCGTATCCCATAGACTACCGAATACGCCCATGGCCGCACCGAAATCCCGGCTTCTAACGATATCTCCTATCATCGCCGTCGTCGCTGGCGTCACCATGGCCGTGCCTAATCCAAATAACGTGCTTAGGCCGAGTAATGGCAGGAACTGTCCTATATAGGGGATGGTTGCCAGTACCGTTGCACATAGACCGATCCCAGCGACGACAAAAGGCATTCTCCCAACGCAATCAGAGGCCATTCCAAAGACGGGGCGGAAGAGAATTGACGCTATCCCCTGAGCGCCGAATAAGAAGCCGATATTCAGGATGGGGATATGCTGATCCATCGCATACAGCGGTAGATACGCCTGCAGCGTACCTACGCCGAAATAGAGGGCGGCTTCTATCAGACTCACCAGACGAATAGCCGGATCGCCGATGATCTGACGCACACCTTGGGCGGCTACGCGGAGGACTTCGCCGGTAGACCGCCGACCATCATGAACCGGCGCATCCCGTGGAAAAGGCAGGATCGTCAAAAGCGCAAGAAGGCCAATGCCTCCTGAGACGACGAAGGCCGCGGCAAAACCCAAATGCACGACCGCAGCGGCGCCAATGACCGGTCCCAATACGACACCGGCATTTTCGGCTGCCCCATAAAGACCGAGCCTGCGCCCACGCTGCGATGGAAAGGACTTGGCTACCTGCGCCGATGCGGCGGGAGCGTAGAGCGCCGTGGATAGACCATGGAAAAAGCGAACGGCCAGCAATTGCGGCCAAACCCACACCAGCAGATACAAAAACGGCCCGAACGCGGTCACCATCATTCCGGCTAGCATCAACCGCCGAAAACCAAATTGATCCGCCAGACTACCCGCAGGCAGCTTGACAACAATCCCGGTGATGGTTGCCGCCGCAACCAGCAGACCGACGACCGCCGTTGGCGCCCCCAGATGCCAGGCATAGAGGGCAGTCAGGGGACTGCGGATCATTTCGTAGCTTAATCGTCCCCCAAAACCCGCGCCGCACAAGAGCGGGAACCACCATGATGGACCATCCGTCAGTTGCGGCATGCGAACGTCCTCTGACCTGCTGCCATCATCGGCCATAGGCGCGCCTAGAAAAGCGATCATGCCCCACCTGCGGCATGGAGGGTTTTCGCGGAAACTCCCGGTTGCCACCATAGCGGTATCTTTCGGCCCGTTCTTGGCCCATCGCCGACGAACCAGATGACATCCAGAATAACTCGTCCGCGACAAGACACCCGATAAGTACTGACCAAGATGCTGCGTGGGCTAGCGAGCTGACAGTTGAATGGGCGATCCGGTAGAACATGCGCGGAATCATTGGGACAGATCCCAGATGTACGCTATGTCCCACATAATTCCAATACACGCAGGGCTAGGGCATCGGAGTGTCATGTCTCGCTTCCCTCCCGATACAAAGGAACAGTTCGCAACACCAGGGCTACCCACGGAGCGGCTCCAGACCGTTAGCATCTTCACCATCAGGTCAGGCATGCGTGGCATTGGCCCGCGCAAGATCAACCAGGATCATGGCGCGCGCATCTTCCGCACCCTGCCAGCCTTGCAACCTTGCCCATTTGCTCTGTTCTAACTCTTTGTAATGTCCAAAGAAATGGAAAATCTCGTCGCGCAGATGGCTGGGTAGGTCACCGATATCTTCTATATGATCATATCCACCAGCCACCTCGTGGTGAGGAACGGCGATAATCTTGCAATCCGTACCATGCTCATCCTCCATAAGCAAAACGCCGATGGGGCGCGTGCGCATGATGGCCCCTGCCTGTACCGGCAGGGGGGATACCACCAAAATATCGGTAGGGTCCCCATCTGTAGAAAGCGTATGGGGGATAAAGCCATAATTCGCCGGGTAGTGCATGGCGGTAAAAAGGAAGCGATCCACCAGAATCACTCCGGAGGATTTGTCGAGCTCATATTTGACGCTCGAACCCTGTGGAACCTCGATCACGGCGTTGACGTCATCCGGCACATGCCGGCCAACCGCTATATTTTTCAGATTCATGATTCACCATTCTGGATAAATGAAACCCGTATGCTTCGGCCGATTCCGGCCGGCGCGTGGGCCGATTAAAGGTCACCCCACTGGGGTTCGGCCAAGCGGAAGCTGTCGTCCTGGTATTGATAGCGCCGCTCCCATGGCCGAGGCGTGAGTTCCGATCGGGTCTGCTTCACCGCCAGCACCTGATGCAAGGCTATCCAGTTACGCCAGAAGGCATAGGCGCAACCTGCCATGTAGATGGCCCAGATGCGATAGCGCTTCTCGCCGATCATGGCAAGAGTCTCCGCCTTGCGCTCCTCCATCCGCCGTACCCAGTGGATGAGGGTCTGGGCGTAATGGGCACGGAGATTTTCCACGTCCAACACCTCCAGGTGTTGTCCCGCCATGTCCCGCACCACCCGCCAGAGATGGGGGATTTCGCCGTCGGGAAAGACGTATTTATCCATGAAATCGCTGCCCGAGTGATGGCCGTCCTCATCATCCTGTTGGCTGGCGGTAATGCCGTGGTTCAGGGTCCAGCCGCCCTCCTTGAGCACTCGCTGGATGGCTCCGAAATATTCTGGCAGCATGGTCCGGCCCACGTGTTCGAACATGCCCACCGAGGATACTTTGTCAAAATGCTCCCGCTCGGGGATGTCGCGGTAGTCCTGTAGACGAATCTCCACCCGATCGGCCAGGCCTTCCCGTTCCATGCGTTCCTTGGCATAGACGTATTGTTGCTCGCTCAGCGTCACACCCACCCCCAGAATGCCGTAATTCCGGGCCGCCCAAGACAAAAGCCCACCCCAGCCGCAGCCGATGTCCAGAAGTTTTTCGCCCGGCTGGAGTTGGAGTTTGCGGCAGATATGATCAAGTTTTTGCTCTTGGGCCGTATGGATGTCCTCCTCGCCCGTCTTGAAGTAGGCGCAGGAATAGACCATGTTGCGATCCAGCCAGAGGCGGTAAAAATCATTGGAGACGTCGTAATGGTAGCGGATGGCTTCGGCGTCCTTGGCCTTGCTGTGGGCGGCGTGATGTTTGCGAAAGATGCCGCCCTTGGATTTTTTGGCCGGGAAGGAGTCGCTGAGTTGCTCGGCCACCGCTAGGATGTCCTGATAGCACCCCTCGATACCGATATCCCCTTCCACATACCCCTCACCCAGCACGTCCAGGGCGCTGCCCATGAGTATGCGCGAGATGAGCTTGGCGGAATGCAGATGCATGGTAACGCGGATGTCCTGGTTGAATGCGTATTCATGGCCATCCCAGAAGATGATGCGCAGAAACAGCGGTTTTCCGTTAAGACCACTTTTGACGTGGTCCAAAAAGTTGGTGCGTAGATCTTTCACGTTGAGACTCCTGTCCTTTCAAGCCGAATGGCAGAAATACCCGCTCACTCAGTGCGAACGTCTGCCCCCTAAGTTAACTACTGTCGAATACCCCCGATCGTTCAAGCTCCCGTCAACGTCTGTAACAGCGGGTTACGGGATAAGTCCGCTGCAATCATCACTGCATGAAAAGTGCCCTCCAGGGTGGCAATGGCGCCAGCGCTGCGTCCGAAACCGCCATTCACTGGCTGGCATGCACGCACATAGGCCATGATGGCCTGCGGATACAGCAGCGCGATGTGGAGACGCACCATCTGTAGTACTACCCCCCAGAAGATGACCTCCAGACGGGTGCTGGCGCCATCGGGGCTGAGACGCAGGCCGAGGGTGGCATCTTCGCAGGCGTGCAGGAAGATTTGATCCCGTGGGCGATGGGGCTGGCCCAGAAGCCGCTGCAAGGCCCAGGCGTTGCCGCTGTCAATCAGGTTGTGGTGACTGCCGAAGCCTCCGGCGGCGGCCTCCATGCCGCGCAGAATCGCTTCAGCGCCGCTACGCATGATTTCGGGCAGGGGCTCATCAGGGGCGAGCAGGCGTTGCAGTTGGACGCAGCGCCGCCAGTCCCGCAGCGTCTCGCTGTTGACAATGTCCTTGCGCCCTGCGGCCTGCGTCGCCCAATTCAGTAAATTGGGACGCAGATCGCAGAGGGGGGCAGATGCTAGCAGACTCAGGGCGCGCACACCAAAACTGGCATTGGTCAGGCTGGAATACTGCCCCTGATCATCTTGCAGGGATTGCAGCCAGCGGATCAGCTCGGCGCTGCGGGGAATGGCCATGCCCCAGAAGCGGAGTACGGCAATGGCGTAATAGATATCTGGCGCGGTGGACTCTTCCACCCCCCAGACCCGGGAGAAGCAGAAGCCGCTATCCGCTGACTGACGACTCAGCACGTAGTTTTGTGCCCGTTCCCAGAACTGAGTGTCGTTCTCCATGATCAAACCTCCCATCAGCGTCCCGTCCCACCGACCATAATCAATACCAGCACCATGGCCAGCAGAATGTACGCGGCATAGGTGTTTACCCGGCCCTTGTGCATGCGGGCGAGGCGGTTTGCCACCGTAAACGCCGCGCTGATCATCGGTTTCAGTACCAGCCGGTCACTGATGTTGGTGATGACCTGCCGGTGGCTGCGGGTAAGGACGAAGGCGCCCTGGCGTTCCTCGTCTTCCTCGATGTGCGGATGGAAGAGCCCCTGAAAGACGACACGCACCGGCGCGGCGAAAGTGGTGGCGGTGTAGGTCATCTCCGGGCGCAGCCGGGTCAAGCCGGCATCCCAGAGGGTGCTGCGGGTGATCCGCTTATGCCGCAGGCCCCGCGCCAGCAGCCAGACGCCGCCGAGCATCAGGATCAACACCACAAAAGCCAGCATGGTCGACATGGCGTAGACGACCGGTGCGCTGGTCTGATCCAGATGCATGACGACGAGGCCGCGCAGGGGCAGGAAAGCGGCGCCGACATTGACGCCAATAGGGTTCAGCGCGTGCTGCACGGCGAGGGGAATGCTGGACCGCAGGTGGAAGAAGGCTGGCACCAGCGAAGCGGTAGGGTTGGCGCCGACCAAGGGGGCGGCCAGCCGTCCCAGCACCGGAATGATGAGGGTAGCGGCCAATCCCAGCAGCAGGCTGAGCACGGCCAGCATCCCCATCGGGATGATCACGGTACGTGGGGCCTTGTGCGCCTGCGCGGCACGCTCCGAGCGCGGCAGGCCCATGAGCGCACTCCCGGAGAGCATGATGAAGCAGGTCAGCGCCAGACCGGAGGTGAGGGCGAGCAAGGCGCCGGACAGGGCAAAAGTAATGCGCACCGGGATGTCAGGAATTTCCACTACCCGCAGCAGGGACTCCAGCAGCAGCCATTCACTGACAAACCCGTTAAAAGGCGGGAGTGCCGCAATGGCAAAGGTACCCACCAGAAAAAATCCTCCGAGCGCGGGCAGCCGCTTCATCAGTCCGCCCAGTTCATCGAGATTGTGGGTGCCCGTAGTAGCGTCGATGCCGCCCGCCCCCAAAAAAAGCAGGGTTTTGAAGGTGGAGTGATTGATCATGTGATAGAGGCCCGCGACCATGGAGGCTCCGCCCAGCAGTGGGTGACCATAGGCGGCGAAGGTCAGCCCGGCACCGATACCCGCGGTGGCGATGCCCATGTTTTCTACCGAACTCTGTGCCAGCAAGCGCTTCATATCCTTTTCCACCAGCGCGTAGATGATGCCGATGAGCGCGGTCAGGGCGCCACTGCTGAGGATGATCAGTCCCAGATCGGGGGTATGCAGAGCAATGGGAGCATCGATGCGCAAAAAAGCGTAAAGGCCGAGATTCAGTGTGGCGCCGGAGAGGATCGGCGAGGTAGAGCGCGGTGCGGTGCCGTGAGCAGCGGGTAGCCAGACATTGAGCGGAATGATGCCCGCCTTCATGCCGAAACCGAAAAAGGCCAGCAGTCCCGCGACGAGGATGAGGGTGGGTGAGAGATGCGGTATCGCTGCGGCGATACCAACCAACTGCGGGGTGCTGGCGGCAGAAGCCAGCAGCAGCAGGCTCACCAGCCCGGCGAGGCTGCCCAGCTCGGAGAGCGCCAACGTCAACAATCCCGCCGCCACTGGTTTGCTCTGTCGGGTTTCAAAGGTGATCAGTCCCCAGATGGCTATGGCTGCCAGTTCCCAGCAGAAAATAAAGGAGACGATGGTCGCGGCGGAAAAAAAGCCAATCATCGCCGCCAGGGTGAGCATGACAATGGCGAGGAAAAGGGCACGTCTTCCTTGAGGAAAAGCGCTGGCATCCCGTGCGACGAAGGGCAGGGCAACGGCAAAGACCGAAGCCGTAATCAGGATGAGCAAGCCGCCGAGGGGGGTCTGTACGAAGTAGAATGGCCCAATGATGGGCAGGGCCAACTGAATCAGGGGTTGCGCCGCAGGACCATCGATGGCGATGACGCCCTCAGTGCCCATGAGTACGCAGCCTGTGGTCATGGTACTCCAAGCCAGGACGGACGGGATATGGCGTCCGGGGAGCAGGGCCAGCAACGGGCCAGCTGCGAAGAGCAGATAGGCGATGATATAGAGCATCAGGGCTGTTCCTTCAGTGCCGTCGGTATGTCGCGCCCGACCACCGTCAGCAGTCCGTGCAGAATAGCCAGCGGTGGTGGCGGGCAGCCGGGAATCCATACATCCACCGGGATGATTTTTCCCAGCCCACCGGTACAGGCGAAGCTCTCCCCGAAGATGCCGCCATTCATGGAGCAAACGCCCATGCCCACCACCCGTTTCGGTTCAGGCATGGCGGCGTAGGCCTTGCCGATGGCAGTGCGCATGGCGTCGGTGATGGGACCGGCGACCAGCAGCACATCGGCATCCCGGGGACTAGCGGTGATAAAAATACCCAGCCGGTGCAGGTTGTAGGCGGGCGCATCAATCAGCCGGACTTCGTTGACGCAGGCGCCACAGGCCCCGGCGTCGATATAGAGGACATGCAGGGAGCGCCGGAAGCGGCTGCCCAACGGGGGCAACCCAATCCCGCCGGTACTGGTCCAGGTAAAGTCCTCCGACCAGTGCAGCGCGTTGTCGCCGTGGCGGCAGCGTTGACAGTGAATGCAGCGCGCAAAGTCCACGGCCACTCCTGCAGCGACCGCCTGTAAGGCGTCGGTTGGGCAACCCTGCGCCAGTGCCTCGGCATTGACCACTTGGCTCGCCTGCGGTCGTCCTGGCGTGACGCCCGGCGTCTGTTCTTCCGTTGTGGGCCAAGGTGTCGTTTGAATGCCGCGTTTTAATCCGTAATAAGGCCAGAAGCTCATCAGCGATCATTCTCCGCCACGGAAAGGCCCCAGGTGGCCAGGATGATGGGGAAGTCCTGAAAGGCTGCACCCTCTACCGCCCGCTCAAAAGCATGCCAGTTGCGGAAGCCAGGGGTTCCGAGGCGCAGGCGCAGCACCTGACCATCGGCAGCGCAGCGCAGCCAGTGGAAGGTTGCTCCAGAGGGTGCCTCTACCCAGGCGAGGGCATGACCTTCCCGAAGGGGGCAGGCAATTCGCACCGGGCCGGTCGGCACGTCCTGAAGTGCCTGGAGGATCAGGGCAGTGCTGATACGGCTCTCGGCAAAAAGGACCCGCAGCCGGGCATAACCATCTCCCTCCTGCTCCACCGGGATGTCTATGGGCAGTGTCTGGTAGTTGCCGTACGGTAGGGTACGACGCAGGTCGATGGCCCGTCCCGAAGCACGGGCGATGGGACCGACCACGCCATAGGTGTGGGCGAGCTCCGGGCTCAGGGCGCCCATTTCCTCAATACGGTCGAGAAAACTGGAGCTGTTTCCCAGCAGAAGCTCCAGTTCTCGCATGCGCCCATTCAGCGTCGGCAGGGTCTCGGCCAATAGGGTAAGCTGCGCAGGGTCCAGATCAAAGTTCAAGCCACCAAGCGTCAGCAAACCGAAGAAATAACGATGTCCGCAAAGCCTCGCGCTGAGCCGCAACAGATCTTCGACAATTCCCTGGGCCATGGCCTTGGCCACGGACAGTGCCGTGGAGCCGGCGATTTCCGCAATATTGGCTGCGTGATGACGGATGCGTTCCAGTTCCGCGATGATCAGGCGCAGGCTCTGGGCGCGGGCGGGCACCGTGCAATCGCCTATTCGCTCTGCTGCCTGACAATAGGCCCAGGCGTGAGCGAAAGCGGAAGCCCCGGCAAAGCGTTCGGCCAGCAGCAAGGCGCGATCCACCGTCTGCCCTTCGGCAATTTTCTCGACGCCCCGGTATTTGTAAAAGAGGCGAGTGTGCAGATAGCGAATCTGCTCGCCCGGGGTCTCCAGCAGCCACAGGCCGGATTCGTTGAAATCCCCCCAGATCGGACCGATGGGGAAGAGGATGGAGCCTTCCTCCTGGAGAATTTTCGGCGGCACCCAGTTTGCTCCGGAGCCATGCACGTCGGGCCGTCGACGACCATCAAAATGGTGTCGCATGGGGTCGAGGCCCTCCGGCCAGTCGTCGTCATGCAGTACAAAATCGCCGAGGAAGGGATGCCCGCTGAAACGCAGGCCGTATAAATCCCAGGCCTCGCGCTCGTGCCAGTCAGCGGCGTGGACGGTGTCACTGATGGCGGGCAATTCCTCCCCCGGACGTACCAGAATTTTCAGTTCGATCAGGCAACCGTCTTCCGGCAGATAGAAAAGATAATGCACGGCGAGGGGGGCTTCCGCTGAGGTCTCTTCCACCAACAGGGTGGCAAACTCCGCCCGCCAGTGGTTGACCAGTGCAGTGGTCAGGGTGACGAGTTGATCGGCCTTACAGCCGAGTTGCAGCCAGCCCGCATAAATCTCGCGCACCGTGACGTCCGTCTGCTGCTGCAACCAGTCACTGATTTTCGCACCGGCCGTCATCCGTGGACCTCCAGCAGGTATGCTGCCTGGTGTACCAGATGGGCGAGGGGCGGTGGCAGATAAAAGCCGAAAATAAAGACCGGAATAATGGCCATGGCCATGGCTGCTAGGCTAGTACGCGGCAGGCGCACCTTAGGCATCGATCGGCCATCGGCTGCGGTGGCGGGCTCCCCGAAGGCGATGCGCGAGGCTTGGTAGGCCAGGGCGATGAAGGCCAGCACGATGAAGGCGGTGAGCAAACCGGTGGGCAGATACTGGCCGGTGCGGAAACCCGTGTAGAGAATCTCGAACTCCGACAGAAAGAGCGCGAAGGGTGGCGCCCCGGCAATGGCCAGGGTACCGATCACCAGAGCCCAGCCCACTGCGGGTGCGCGACTGATGAGGCCGCGCACCTTGGCGATTTCCTGCGTGCCGAAGACGATCCCCGCCAGTCCCGCCGCATAAAAGCACAGCGACTTGGTAAAGCCGTGGGCGAAGAGCTGATAGACCGTGCCCTGCTCGTGGACGGCAGCGCCGATGCCACAGGCGGTCAGAATAATCCCCATGTGCTCAATGGTGGAGTAGGCAAACATCCGCTTGAAATCATGGACCTGCAAAAGCATGAAGGCGGCGCTGCCGACGGTGATGAGTCCTGCCGTCATATACCAGGCCGCCGGATCATGAATGCCGGGGTTGGATGCCAGCACTGGATAGATGCGCAAGAGCATGTAGAGGGCAGCACTGGTCTCGACGCCGGAGAGCACGGCACAGACCGAAGCCGGAGCCTGGCTGTGGGCATCGGGCAGCCAGGTATGCATGGGCACCAGCCCGGTTTTGGCGCCGAAGCCGATCAGCCAGAGGACAAAAGCGAGGAGCAACAGGGGCGCGGGTATTTGCGGAGCCGCCTTCAGCAGTCCGTCCCAGGAAGGCGGTTGGTCGACGGCGTGGGTGCCGTAATAGAGCATCAGTACGCCGAGCAACGCGATCATCGCCCCCATACTGGTCAAGACCACGTACTTCCATGCCGCTTCCAGCGCTTCGGCACGGTCCTCATAAGCCACCAGAAAGGCCGAGAATACCGTGGTCAGCTCAATGGCAATCCACATCAGAGCAAGGTTGGCGACCAGCGGCACGGCTAAAATCACCAGCGCGAAGATGTTCATCAGGGGGAAATATTCCCGGTAACGAGGTGGCGTTCCTGCGGGATGTTTCTGACGGCGTTCCCGGAGATAACCAATGGCATAGAGGGATGAGGTAAAATAAACGAAGCTCACCGGCAGCAAATAGAGCGCCCCGAGGGCATCCAGCGCAAAGAAGCCATCCGTTCCGGTCAGCAGCCCGTGGCTTTCCACTTGTAGCGCCGCCAGTATGGCGAGTATCGGAGTGATTGCCGCCGCCAGCAGGGTCATATAGGGTGCGGCCCGCCGATTCAATAGGGCGAGCAGCGCCCCGACGAAGGGTATGAGCAGGATGAGTGCCGGTAGCCAGCTAGCGTTCATGGAGTTTATCCATGCCGCCCACCCGCGTGGTGCCGGTCACCCGGCGGATGCTGCGAATCAGCAGGCCGATGACCAGTGCAACAATCGGCACGTCCACCGCCGCGGCAATCTCGGCAATGACCGTCAGATTGTGGACGATGGCGATGGAGCCGAAGAAAGCCCCGTTTTCCATGATCAGGAGGCCCATCAACTGGGCGACACTTTCCCGGCGCAGGGCGACGGTAAAGGCGCCCCAGAGAACCATGATCAGGCCAGTGGGCAAATTCAGTAGCGCAAACGGAGTACCATGGAGGATCGGCAGTACCGGCGCCACAGCGAACCAGCCCACCAGCGCAAGTGTCGCCGCCACCAATACCGAGGCCGAAATGCTCAGGGCCTGATCCACTTCGCGCCGCCCATAGATCTCCTCTCCGGCAGCCCAGCGCAGTACCAGCGGCACTGCAATGACCTTGGTGCTGAAGGTGATCAGCGCCACCCAGAGCAGACTGATGGCCTGCAAAGCATCGGCCAGCACCAGCGCCGAGGCTGTCAGCGCGACGGATTGCCACATGAAAAAGCGCAGGGTCCCCAGCATCTGCCGGGATACCATTACCCCGAGACCGAGCACGACGAAGAGGGCGGCGATGGAGCCGTCCAGGCTGAGGGCGAAGGGACTCACGGTGGCATCCATCAACCGATTCCCACGAGGCGCACGCTGACAGCAAAGAGGCAGATCACGAAGGCCACCGACAAAAATTCCGAAATCCGGAAGAGCCGCAGTTTGGCGAGGGTGGTTTCGATGAAAGCGAGCACAATCACAAAAGCCAGCAGCTTAATGAGCACCAGGCCGATCGCGGTGAGTATCGCCGTCCATTGCGTACCCTGTGCGAGCCCCCACGGCGTCACCAGTACATTGACGAAGATCATGGCCAGCACCATTAGTTTGGTTGTCCCGCCCCATTTTATGAGTGCTGCGCTGGTACCCGAATATTCGAGGCCTTTGGAGTGACTGATCATGGCGATTTCTACCTTGCCTGCGGCGCTGTCCACCGGAATGCGTCCCTCATCCGCGAGAATGAGCAGGAAAAAGGCGAGAATCACCAGCAAGTGCGAAGGTTGCAGCATGCTGCCCCACGATGCCCCCCAGGTGGCGTTCACGAAATAGGGGATGGTGCTGTTCGCCACATAGGACACGCTGAAAAACACCATGATGAACACTGGTTCGGCCAGAAAACCGACCATGTGGGTGCGGCTGGCGCCCACTGCGGCGTAGACATTGCCCGTGTCCATGCCCGCCAGCGCGACAAAAAACCCGGAAACAGCCATTAGGAAGCCCACCGCGACCATATCCCCCATGAAGGCAAAAAAGAGGGGGTAGGCAGTCAGCGCCGGAATCAGCAGCACCACAAACATCGGCATGACAAAAGCGACAATCGGCGCGAAACGGAATACCCAGGTGGACTCCTCGGAGATGACTTCATCCTTGCCGAACAGCTTCCAGATATCCCGGTAGGTCTGCCAGATGCTGGGTCCGCGTTTGCCCTGAATGATTTCTTCCAGGCGATGTAGCACACCTTCGACCAAGGGGGCGAAAATCAGCAAAAAAGCGACCTGTGCGAGGTTTAACGCGAAACGCGTCCCCAGTGCTGTCATGAGTGTCTCCTGCTGATCACGAGAAACCCACCTTGTAGCCCAGCACTGCCAGCACATTGCCAATGCCCATCAGGCCCAGCGCCCACTTCCAGCGCGCGCCCTGTACCCAGTAACTAAGTACCAGACCTACACCTATCAGGGTGAGATTAGCCGCAACAAGCGGTAGAAAAATCAGTCGCGGAAAGAGTACGGCCAGGGCCAACGGTATGGCTGCTCCGCCGAAACTGCTGGCGGTTGCAAGGCTCGCCATAAACCAGGAGTTACGCAAGGTTTGCAGGCCCAGGTCGCTTTTTTGCAGTGCATGGGCAGAAGCCATATTCAGTTGCTTCGCCATGCGTACCAGATCATTACGCAGCCCGGCGTATTCCGCTACCCATAGGGGTAAGAAGCCTGATGCAGAGGTGATAATGCCAATACGAAAGGCCTGCCAGACGTCGATGCCGCCCGTCATCATCTTTTGACTGGCGAGCACGAGCGCCGTGCATGTTCCGTCGGCAAGGCCGAGTACTATAGGAAATATTTCCCGGCGCGATATTCTCATTTGCTAGCCCGTCGCCGGTAATCGACCATGCGATCGCCGACGACAATTTCCTCGACACCATGCACGGCGGCACCACTTTTTTCGATGGCCGCGAGCAATCCGATATAATCGATATTGTCACCTTCCACATTGATCAGTGTGCCGACTGTTTCCTGATCGACTTCTTCCACCGAAATGTTAAAACCCTCCACACCGCTGACTTTTTCGATGGCGGCGGCAATATCGAACAGACTGGGCTGAGCAAAAGCCTTATCAACATCCAGTACGAGCCTTCTGATACGCATTTTATAAAGTGCTCCCTGTGATTCTAATGTGGCCGTCCCATACGGACGGCGCGGAGCACCCACTCAATATCTTCGACAATATTCTCAGGTTCACAGGGCGTCCGATAATGACCAATCAACAGGCCGGTCTCAGCAGTGCCTGGGCCGGACAGTACGGAATCCTTCACAGGCACAACATGGGCTGATCCGTTGTGGCATATCCACAGCGCTACGCCGATACGCGGGTATTCACTGGCTTTACGGACGACGCGCTCTGCCAGTGCATCCACAGACTGTTTAAGTCGAATGACCATAGTGATCTGCTCCCTTTGTCAGCAGTTCTCCTGCAGCAACGCGTATTGCATGGGCTTCATGTTGCTGTAATTGCCGTAAGGCAGCGGTTTTCTCGGCGCCGTCCGGCAGTTTGGCTATGGCCTCGACAACGGCCATTCCCTGCACCACGTCAATAGGCCAGTTCATGGCGCATTCCGCCAGCGGCCCTGCCGCACCGTCACGTCTGTGATTCTGCAAGCTGAGAATGGCCCCCATTCGCACCTCGGAATGGGGATTTTTCAGCGCCCAGATCAAGCGGTTGTAGTACGGTGTGTGGCGTTCCCAGACCTCAACATCTTGCCCGCAGGTCGGACAGATGATTGAGCCGATGGGCATTTCCGCATAACAGAGCGGGCAGTAATGATGGTTCATTCGCAGCCGCAATCGGCTTCCCAGCGCAGAATATGGCCCGGTGGCACCATTTCCCGCAGGTGCGGCATCACGATATCCACCGTCTCTGGTTCATCAAAAAATTCCAGCACCAGCGGCAGATGGACGTTGAAATGCATAATGTCATCAGCAAAAACCTCGCCTTTGCTGCCAAAACCCGCGATACCGCGAAAGGCGGTAACACCACGCACCTTGTACTGATCATGGAGCATGCGGAAAATATCTTGCATAAGATTGTGTCCGCTATGCTTGTCACCTTCTTTAATGTAAATACGTACTACAGATACTGTTGTCATGAGTCACCTCTCAAATACTGCGCGAAATCCAGGCACCGGAAAAAGTCGCACCCAGACATAAAACCAGTGTCAAAATACATAGATGAGGCCCTTAACCGGCTCGCCATTTTCAAAAAGTACCAGTGTTTCCATAGAAAAAGTCGAAAAAGTGGTGTGGGTGCCTAATCCGCCAGTAAGTATGCCTGTGCGTAATTCTGGACTCACAGAGATATGATCCAAGGTCTCAAAAAACAGAAACCCCATGAGAAAACAGCCCATCACATTGATACTCAGAATCGCCCATGGAAAACTACGGCCAAACACGGTCTGCACCAGCAAATTCTGACCATAGCGCGCCCAGACGCCAATCAAGGCAAAAAAAGTAACATATCCGAATGTTGCGAACATCCTTACTCCTTCCTATTATAAATAAAAAACACTACCCAGAATGACGATCAACAGTATCCCGATATAAGCGAGATAGGCGTTGAGTGAGCCATTTTGTAAGGTCAGACCAATCCGGTCGCTGAGATTCTGCACCAGGCGTACTGCCGGGCGAAACAACCAGGGTCCAAAGACGGGGGCCTGACTGTAATTGAAGTGCACCTCATGAACGAAATAATGGCGGTCCGTATGGCTTTTTTCGGTATTGGTGCGGGGCCGGTACACAAAGCTATAAAATTCCCGCAAGGCATTGGAAAAAGCCAGCGCAGTCACCGCATTGTCCGCCGGTATCCTGCGCAATCCGTGACCCCATACCGGCACCCGGCGGCGACCGTGACGAAGATGGCTCCAGCCGAGCAGGCCCAAGGGAATCAGCGCCAGCAAGAGCCCCGTGAGCAGCAGCAGAGGCGGCGAAATGAAGGCGAAATGGGGCGTGAGTGGCACCAGAATCGAGCCGCGCACCATGGCGGCTATTGCTGCGGGGTTTGCCGGCCAGTTGTCCCGGGCCAGCGCCGCCAATGTCCAGGGCAGCGCCACGGCATAGGCCAGCACCAGCAGTCCCAGACCCAGAACCGGCCAGCGTCCCGTGATCTTGCCCGGATTTTCCTCCCGTCCCAGCAGGCCGATGCCGAAGACTTTGACCATGGTCGCCAGGGCAATGGCAGCGGTCAGGGCCAGGCCAGCACCGCTCAGCGCCAGGGTCACCTGCGCGGCAGAAGAGGTCAGATGGAAATCCTGAAACACGGTTTGAAAGAGGTACCATTCGCTGGCAAAACCCGCCATGGGCGGCATGGCGGCGAGACTCATGGCCCCGAACAGGGCGCCGATGCCTAAAGTCCAAGGGGCGAGGGCCAGTACCCGGCTCTGCGTGATCTGATAGTTGCCGCGCACCGCCGCCACCCGATCAGCGCTGAGCATCATGGCACCCTTGGCCAGACTATGGCCGCCGAGATGAATCAGGCCTACCGTCCAGGCCAGAGTCGTCAGCATGGACAGGCCGTCGGCCCGGAAGAGGGAGGCGGCACCCAGCGCGACCACTGCCAGCCCCGCATTTTCCGCCGTAGAAAAGGCCAGCAGGCGTCGCCAGTCTTCCTGTTGAAAGGCGTAGAGAATAGCGAGGATGGCGGATACCGTCCCCAGGGCCACCAGCAGAATGCCCACACCGGTGGCGGCGCTGACCGGCAACCAGTCGAGCATGGCCCGTCCCAAGGCGAAATACGCGACGTTCAGCACAATGCCGGAAAGCAGTGCCCCCGAAGCACCACTGCCACTCCCGTAAGCACCCGGATACCATTCGTAAAAGGGCAGGATGCCGAGCTTGGCGCCGAAGCCGATGATAAACAGCACCGCCACTCCAAAGGCCGCCGTGCCATAAGTGGACCAGCTCGCTGCCCAGACGGCAAACTGCGTATCGCTCGCGCCGAGCAGCACCAGGCAGAGCAACAACGCCACCGCGCCGATTTCCAACAGGGCCAGCATATAGAGACTGGCCTGCCCGCCGCGTTGAGTTTCCTGCAGGCCATCGGCGAGGAGCATGATCGCGCCGCCGAAACTCAAAAACTCCCAGGCCATCAGAAAAGAGATACCCTCCTGCAAACCGGCAACGCCGAGACTGCCCAGCAGGGCAACGGCTGCGCCGGCCATCCAGATGGCGGGATTTTGGGCGCGACTGGGGGAGAGAAAGGCCGCCAGCGCCGCCAGTCCACCCCAGAGCAGCAGCCAGGCGGCAGCGGGCTGGAGCTGCCAGGTCACGGCAATATCGCCCAGCGGCCACAGCGCCCCGGTCGCCGAACCGTCTGGCAGGCAGAAGGCGCTGCCAATCAGTATCGCCAATGTACCCACAATCAGGGTCATCCGCGCCAGCCCGCCTTGCCGCAGCATACCGAGGGCAATGGTCAGAACCAGGAGCAGAGCTGCGATGCAAAAACTATCCAGCACCATAATGGCCTCCCTGAATCCGTTGCGGCATCCGTTCCAGCAGCAGGAGCAGCGCATGAATCAGTGCCGCGGGATTGGGCGGGCAGCCCGGCAGCCAGACGTCTACCGGCAGCACATCCTCCAATCCCGATCCACCCGCGTAGCCCCCGTCCATGGGCGCGCCGGAGACCGCGCAAGTACCGGTTGCCAGCACCATGCGGGGTTCCGGCATCGCCTCCCAGGTGGCCAGCAGTGGTGCATGCATGGGCGCCGTCACCGGGCCCGTCACCATCAGCAAATCCGCAAAGCGTGGCGAGGGTGTAAAGAAGATACCCAGACGGTGCAGGTTATAAAAAGGGTTGTCGAGGGCGCTGATTTCGGATTCGCAGCCATTGCAGGAGCCCGCATCCACATGACGAATGTGCAGGCTGCGGCGCAGGCTTCGTGCCACCCCCTTGCCCAGTTGCTGTCCTTCGGGGCCATTCAGTGCCGCAGCCCAGATCAGGTCTTCGCGCCGCCGCACGCCGAAGGCCCAGTCATAGGAGCTGGTCATCGCCCCTTCCGGGCAATCCTCCACGCAACGCTGACAGACGATGCAGCGCCCATAATCAACCGCCACGGTGTCCTTGACGACGGCGATAGCGCCCGTGGGGCAGGCGGCGGCGCAAGTGTTGCAGTCGCTGCGACAGGCGGTGGGGTCCCAGCGCGGCATGCCCAGCACGCCCTCCTGCCCGTCGGGACCGTGCTGCGGCCAGTGGGTGGCGGCTTTACCCGCTTTTAATCCTGTCCAGGTCCATACCGGCATTTTGTCCTCCTAACGGTCGCAACCGGCGGTGGTGAGGCCGAAACTGGCCTCATTGATGGCGTAGTCCATCATGTTGGTGCCATGCACCGTGAGCGGGAACACCCGCCAGTTGGAAAATGAGGGGGATTTGATCTTCACCCGTTCGAGACGGCCATCGCGGATCCGTACGCTGTAATACAGCGAGCCGCGCGGGGACTCCGTCCAGCCCAGCCCTTCCTGCTCTCCATTCGGCACGGCGAATGGTGCACGTACCGGCCCTGCCTGGAGATGCCCGGAAGCCTGCACCAGCAAGGCGATGGCTTCACGTAAAGACTCGGCACGGACCTCACTGCGGGCCATGGCGTCGCCTTTCTCGCGCACCGGCACATTGAAGCGCAAATGATGGTAGGCCGCGTAGGGATGGTCGCGGCGCAGGTCCCGGTCCAGACCGGAGGCACGGGCCACCGGTCCGG
>JBBIUH010000043.1:0-17599 GCA_037440305.1 Acidithiobacillus sp. | reverse complement strand
TTGAAACCCCGCACCAGATGGGGCTTGAGGCCGTTCTTGCGCCAATGCCGCGAAACGCTGGCGGCACTGACACCCAGTTCTGCCGCCATGCTGCGCGTGCTCCAGTGGGTGACTGCCTCCGGCTTACTTTGCGTAGTCAATTCCACCAGACGCGCGACATCGACCTTCACGGGTGGTGCGCCACGCGGTAGGTCACGTTCAATACCGGCCAACCGGTGCTCCAGATAACGCTGGCGCCAACGCGCGACTTGCATGCGATCCACCCCTAAGCGATCCGCAATCTCTTTGTTTTGCAGACCGTCTGCCGCCAGTAGCACCATCTGAGCACGCTGCGACAATCTGACGCTGCTTAATCGGGAAGCCACTATCCTGGCCAGTTCAGACTGCTCTTCGCTGGTTAAAATCACTTTGGGCGCAACTCGCAATGCTCGACTCCATCGTATTCTTCACAATGGAGCTATTTTATCATGCTCATCAATAAACAGCATCAAGTGTGTAACACTACACTAGAATTAAATCTTTCCCACGCCGAAACAGCCGATAAAATGAATCCCTTACTGGATGGAAGGCGGGCTATCCAATAAGGTAAACGAGTCCCGCATAATTGAGGAGCAATATCATGGCACTTATTAAATGGGAACCGCTGCGTGAAATCGACGACATGTTTGATCGCTACATCAGGGCGATGGGTTGGCCTTCTAACCGGGGTCAGGAACTCATCACAACGGGTGATTGGTCTCCCCGCGTTGACATCAGCGAGACTGGCAACGAGTTCGTGATCAAGGCAGAAATACCCGAGGTCAAGAAAGAAGATGTCAAAGTCAGCGTGGACAATGGGGTACTTACCATCCAGGGAGAAAGGAAGCAGGAGAAGGAAGAAAAAGGGAAAAAGTTCCATCGAGTCGAGCGGTACTACGGAAGCTTTGTCCGTAGTTTTACGCTGCCTGACAATGTCGATGAAACCAAGATCAAAGCCACGTTTAAGGATGGCATGTTGAATCTCCAGGTGCCCAAAAGTACTGAAACGAAGCATAAGGCCATTGAAGTGAAAGTGGAGTAAGGGCGTAACCTGTTTTACTGCGCTAATTCTTTGAGTGTGTAGAGCATATCCAGGGCCTGCCTGGGGCTGAGTTGGTCCGGTTCCATCTGACTTAATCGATGCACCGCCGGATGCGGAGCGGCCTGGAAGAGGGACAACTGGGCGGGCGCTGTATTGCGGGTCGGCTGCTGGGCGGTTTCTTCCAGTTGACTGAGCCGCTGGCGGGCGCGTTGCACGACTGGGTCAGGAATCCCGGCAAGCTTGGCAACCGCCAGTCCGTAGCTCTGCGCGGCCGGGCCACTCTCCACCCGATGCAGAAATACGACCTGATCCCCTTGTGTCAAAGCGTCGAGATGGGCGTTACGCAGGCCGGGAAGATCCATCTCTGTCAATTCAAAATAGTGGGTGGCGAAGAGCGTGCAGGCGCCCCGTTCCACCAGTGCTTCGGCCGTGGCCCAGGCGATGGAGAGGCCATCATAAGTGGCGGTGCCCCGCCCGATTTCATCCAGGATCACCAGGCTTTGTGCCGTAGCGAGATGGAGGATGCGCGCTGTTTCGCTCATTTCCACCATGAAGGTGGAGCGACCACCGGCCAGATCGTCGGCAGCACCGATGCGGGTGAAAATCTGGTCGATGGGACCAATGATGGCTTCGCGGGCAGGCACCCAGCTACCGATGTGGGCGAGCAGGACGATGAGCGCTGTTTGCCGCATGTAGGTGGATTTGCCGCCCATATTGGGACCGGTGATAAGCAGCATCCGCTGCTCTTTATCAAAATCGAGATCGTTGGGCACGAAATTACTGCCGATCTGGGCTTCTACGACGGGATGGCGGCCGTCGCCGATGTGTAAAACCGGTTCTGTGACGAAATGCGGGGCACACCAGTGCAGGGTGATGGCGCGTTCGGCCAGCGTGCTGAGACCGTCCAGTTCGGCGACGGCGGTCATGGCGTCTTGCAGTGCCGACACTTCGGGGGCCGCCGCTTCCAGGACTTGCGTGAAGAGCAGGCGCTCCCGGCTCAGGGCCAGGCTTTCTGCTGAGAGGGCCTGGTCCTCAATCGTCTTTAGGGCATCGTTGATGTAGCGTTCCGCGTTCTTGGTGGTCTGGCGGCGGCGATAGTCGTCGGGAATGGGCCCTTGGTAGCTGCGGCTGATTTCGATGTAAAAGCCATGCACTCGGTTGAACTGGATTTTGAGTTGAGTGATGCCGGTGCGCTGGCGTTCCTGCTGCTCCAGATCACGCAGCACCTCCTGCAAATTCTGGCTGAGTTGTTGCAGGCGATCTAACTCGGCATCGTGGCCTGCACGAATGTAGCCACCATCCCGCTGGGTCATGGGCGGGGCATCCACTAAGGACTCTTCCAGCAGCGTGCGGAGGGCGGTAAAGAGCGCTATGCGCTCCTGATAAGGAGTGAGTGCAGGATGCCCTGTTTCTTCGAGGGTGGCGCGCAGCGTGGGCAATGCCTGCAAGGTGCTGCGGAGTTGGGCGAGATCACGGGGGCTCGCACTATTTAGGGCAACGCGGGTGAGAATGCGTTCCGCGTCCGCGATACCGTGCAATGCCTTCTGAATGGTGCCTGGCCCGCTGCCTTGGGTGAGCGCGGCGACGACTTCCTGACGGGCCGCAAGCACGGGTCCCTGGCGTAGTGGTCGTAGAAGCCAGCGACGGAGCAAGCGGGCGCCCATAGCCGTCTGGGTCTTTTGCAACAAGGTGAGTAAAGTGGGACCATTCCCTTGCAGGCTTTCCACCACCTCCAATGCCCGCAAGGCGGTCGCGTCCAGATAGAGCTCTTCTTCAGTGCGCTCCGGATGAACTCGCTGGACTTGGGTCAGGCTGCTGCGTAGTTGGGTCTCGGCATAATTCAGGAGTGCGGCGGCGGCGCGTAAGGCGAGCGGCCAGTCATTGCACCCGAAACTCGCCAGTCGTTCACCAAAATAGCGTTCAAGTACTGCCTCGGTGCGCCGCGTTTGAAAGCCGGTTTTCTCCAGGAGTTGCAATTTTTGCGGGTCGATTCCGACTGGAAGCGACGCATCTTCCGGGGCGATGATTTCTGCGACGGGACGCCGCGCTATGGTATCTGCGATGGCGGTGTCGGCTACCTCACGCACCATGAGGCGTCCTCCGGCGGCATCCAGCCAGGCCAGGCCACAACGCGGGCCATCCGGACAGAGGGCCAGGAGCAGAGGTTCCTGCCCGGCATCCAATAAGGCACTGTCAATGATGGTACCGGGGGTGATGACCCGCACGATGGCGCGCTCCACGGGACCTTTGGCGGTGGCCGGATCGCCAATCTGCTCACCGATGGCCACCCGTTCGCCCAGACGCACCAGTTTCGCGAGATAGCCATCCACGCTCTGGACGGGTACCCCCGCCATAGGAATGGCCTGTCCTGCGCTCTGTCCGCGGCTGGTGAGGGTGATGCCGAGGAGGCGGGCGGCTTTTTCAGCATCGGCAAAGAAGAGCTCGTAGAAATCCCCCATGCGATAAAAAAGCAGCGCATCCGGGCATTGTTCCTTCAGCCCGAAATATTGCCGCATCATGGGGGTGTGGTTTTGCAGAGAGGTGGAATCAGTCATGGTCTATAAAACGGGAAAAGGCGATGTCTGACATCCCCGGTGGCGACATGGCAAATACTGCGTGCCATGCTTTCAGAAAAATCGTCCTTCCCGCCGATGCAGGAAGGACGCGGTGATTAATTGCGATTGCCCCCGAAGATTTCGAGCAACGCCATGAAGAGGTTGATGATGTCCAGATAGAGGCCGACCACCAGCAGGACGGGCTCTTGAATGCCACCGCGAATCATGCGCTGGGTGTCAAAAAGGATCAGGCCACTGAAGACTAGTACCAGTACGCCAGCAATGGCCAGTTGCAACGCGGGGATATGGAACAGGAACATGTTCAGCAGAGAGACCACGATGGCCAGCACCAGACCGGTGATCAGGAAGCCGCCGATGTTGCTGAAATCCCGTCGGGTGGTCAGGGCATACGCGGACAGGCCAACAAACATGGCTGCGGTAGTACCCAATGCCTCGGCAATGATCGAGGCGCCACCCGGCATCCGCAGATACATCTCAATGGCCGGACCCATCATCATGCCCATGCCGCCGGCGAATAGGAAAACCAGGGGAACTGCAAAGGGACTGCGGTGGGCGCCAGTGTATTGCACTGCAAAGAGCAGGGCGAAGGAGCCGATCATCAGGATGAAGGGATGCTGGTAGGCGAATACCGAGTGCATACCATACACCGAGGCAATGGCAGATACCACGAGGGTGGCCGCAAGCAGCGCATAGGTTTTTCCCATGAGTGCGCCGATAGCTGTGCCTCTGCGGGTTCCCGCCGGATTCATACTGTCCGGAAACTGGTACGGGTTCTGATTCTGGTCCTGATTCATGTTTGACTCCTGTGAACGAACACGCCGATAGCATAACGTAAATTACGTTTTTTTGCTCATCTCTTGTGAATGGGGTCGCCGGATGAAAAAAGCAATGTCTGGACGAAGTCGTTGGATAAACAATGAGATGTTGTATTTTCTGTAAAGTTCCGCCGGGCATGGGCGCTTGCCCATTGCGAAGCAGGCATTTACCCTGCATCTTTTCGCCGTATCCGGGATGAGGTTTTGCATGCGCGCATTGATTTTTGATACCGAAACGACGGGCCGTGTGGAGCCTGATCTGATTGAGGCGGCCTGGCTGGCGGTGAGCGATCTGAAGACGCTGGCGGTGGAGGAACAATTCGTGCAGCGTTACCGACCGGCCAAGCCCATTGAGATGGGAGCGATGGCGGTACACCATATTCTCGAGGAAGATCTGCTGGAAAGCCCGCCCGCCAGCAGCTTTCAGTTGCCCGAAGACACAGGGTATCTCGTCGGCCACAGCATTGATTATGACTGGGGCGTCATCGGCAAACCCGACGTCAAACGCATCTGCACTTATGCCATGACCCGCAAGCTCTGGCCCGAGGTGGATAGCCATTCCCAGTCGGCATTGATGTATCACTTCAGCAAGGATAAGCACAAGACCCGGGATAACCTCAAAAACGCACACTCGGCACTGGCGGACGTGAAATTTTGCCGGATTCTTCTGAACAAGGTCATCCTCTCGGTGCGGCCCAATTCCTGGGAAGATTTATGGGAGTTCAGCGAGCGCGCACGGATTCCCGAGACGATGCCTTTCGGCAAGCACAAGGGCGTGAAGATTGCCGATCTGCCCGATGATTACCGGCGCTGGGCCTTGAATAACCTTACCGATATGGACTTCTATCTGCGCAAGGCGTTGGAGGCCTGAACTTCGGCAACGGCGTTTAATAGCAATGCGCCGGTTTCTGCGGCGCTGTGGCCCGCAGCGATGAGCCCGTCTTCGTGACCGGCCATCCGGATGAGCAGGGGTAACCGACTCTGTCTGGCGAGATGAAATACAGCCAGGGCCATGGCGGGAGTGCCATATTCCGCATCGAGCGGGGTGGCCGGTAACCCCAGGGCCGCGGTCTGTTGCCAGAGCAGCGGATCGTGAATGTGGAAGACCCAGCGAATTTCCGGATGGGCGTCATAGCAGGCCGCATGGCTGAGGGCTTCAGAGGAGGGCGGCTGTGGTCCTTTGGCCCAGAGCTGGTTGCGGACGATATCCCAGCGGGTCACCTGACAGAAATGGTCGGGTGCTAAAGTGGCCAGGTGGCCGGTTTGGGTAGCGGTGATCAGAAAACCGCCGTCGCAACGACAACTCACATTGCCAAAACCGATGCCGTCGTAACGGGCGGGATCGGCACCGATCAGGCCGCGGACATGTAATGCGTCGCGCCAATGACCGAGCAGGCCCCGGTCTGGGCACTTGATGATGGGACCGGCCTGCCAGTCCAGGTGAAATTTGCTGACGCCTTCCTGAGCCATGTTTATCCTTAGCGTTTGATGAAAATATGTTGCAGCAGACGATACCAGCCCGGTGCCGATTCCAGCACCTGTGCCTTTGGAGCCGGTGAACTGCGGGGTGGTAAAGGAACGTCCGGCGGATAAATATCGACCAGGGTTGCACCCCAACTGCTGCGGTCATTGGCCAGACGGAAATTCCTGACCATGGGCTCGCGCTGGAGTAGCGCGTGAACGGTCTCGCGCAGCACGCCTTTGCCTTTGCCATGGATGATACGAATTTCCGTGAGTCGGACGGTGCGGCAGGCCCGGAGATATTCGCGCAGCAGGTCGGGTACCTCCTGCGGGCGGAAGGCGTGCAGGTCGAGCACGCCGTCGAGGGGTGCTTGTGCGGCGGGGGTGTGTGTCTCGGTGTCAGGGCTTTCCATAGGGCTGCGCTTGCCCTCAGCTCGCCGCATCTGCTGTGGGGCGCCAGTGCATCCATAGGGCCAGAGCTACTAAAATGGCTGGCAGGGTCATAGCCAGCACCGGCCTAATCATCAGCAGGAATGCGAAGACCACTGCGCCCCCGAGATAAGCGAGCAGGGCGGCCATCTGTTGGCGCAGGGCAAAGGGCAGGGGCCGGTGTTTGTGGATGCTTTGAATGAAGACCAGCACGATACTGGTCAGGGTGTTGGTGAAAACCACGGACGGGACCCCGGCGACATCGATCAGTCGTGCCGCCACGCTCTGCATCCCCATGCTCATGGCGGAGAAAAGGATCAATGCATAGAGCGGGATACCCCCCGGCGGAAAACCCCACCGCAACCAGCAGAGCGCATAAAACGCGAGGAATACGACTTCCAGACCCAGTATCCAGTGCAGTCCGAAGGGGCGTTCTTTCCAGAGCGCGGCGATGGCCACGCCGCTGATAAATCCCAGAAGAGCGGCGAGGGAATGGGTAGCCGAAAGCAGGTGGCCTTGGCCCACGGAGATGCCAAAGAGCGCGAGGTTGCCAGTCATCGCCGAGGTAAACACCATATTCAGTTTGAGGAACGCGACGACGTCTGCCGCGCCAGAAGTGGCCGAAAGCAGGTGCATGGAGCGGTCCGGTTTGCCCAGTCGCTGGGGTGGCGGGTTGGCGGCCATCAGAGCAAGACTCGCTCAATACCCCCCTGGCGAGCGGCGTCGATAAAACACTGCTGCCACTGCGCGCCGAGGATTTTACGTGCCAGTTCGACGACGATGTAATCGGTGTCGAGACCGGTATCCTCCCGATAGCGTTCCAGGCCCTGTTGGCAGGCGGGGCAACTGGTGAGCAGCTTGACGTTGCCATTCTCCGCACGCAGGCTGCCGGTGAGCTGCAGGATGCCTTCCTTGAGTATCTCTTCCTTACGGAAGCGGAGCTGGGTGGCAATATCCGGGCGGCTACTGGCCAGGGTACCCGCCTCTCCACAGCAGCGGGCAGAGTCCAGTATCTGTTGCCCGAGCAGTTGTGACGCCACGGCCTGGGGCTTGTGGGTTTTCATGGGGCTGTGGCAGGGGTCGTGGTAGAGATACTGCACGCCCTCTACGCCTTCCAGAGCGACGCCCTTTTCCATCAGGTACTCATGGATATCCAGCAGACGGCAGCCGGGAAAGATCTGCTGGAACTGGTATTGCAGCAATTGATCCATGCAGGTGCCGCAGGACAGGATCACGGTCTTGATATCCAGGTAGTTCAGCGTGTTCGCCACGCGATGAAAGAGCACCTGATTGCGCACGGAGATTTCCTGCCCCTTGTCTTCATGACCGCCCGCCGTTTGTGGATAGCCGCAGCAGAGGTAGCCGGGTGGCAATACGGTTTGCGCGCCGACATGATGCAACATGGCCAGTGTCGCCAGACCAATCTGGCTGAAGAGCCGCTCACTGCCGCAACCGGGGAAATAGAATACCGCATCACTATCCTCAGTGACTTTGGCGCTGTCGCGGATGATGGGGACCGTCTTGTCATCGACAATGGCGAGAAGCTGGCGCATGGTCTGCACGCCCATGTCCGTAGGCAGCGGTTTGCGCAGGAAGTGGATGACCTCGGCGCGCAGCGGGGCCTTGCCGGTGGTGGCCGGTGGTGGCCCCTTGGGCAGCAGTGGTTTGACGATTTTATGGGCGAGGGCCTGCGCATTGTAGGCAGTT
Source organism: Acidithiobacillus sp. (assembly GCA_037440305.1). Taxonomy (GTDB): domain Bacteria; phylum Pseudomonadota; class Gammaproteobacteria; order Acidithiobacillales; family Acidithiobacillaceae; genus Acidithiobacillus. The sequence continues at coordinate 9,551 of JBBIUH010000043.1, read as the reverse complement.
TGCAGCACGCCCCGCCGTAAAAGGTGGACTTTGCCGGGCTCTGTGGCATTGAGATAACTCATGGCTAAGCGCGTGCCGAGATTAAAGGATTTCTCACCCCGCGCCCGGAGTATGTTACGCATGTGAATGGAGACCTTGCCGAAGTCGATATCCACCGGGCAGGGCGTCTCGCACTTGTGGCAGGTGGTGCAATGGTCGGCCACATCGTTGAGGGCGGCAAAATGTTGCTGAGAGACGCCGCGCCGTGTCTGCTCCTCATAGAGAAAGGCCTCGATGAGCAGGCCGGTGGCAAGGATCTTGTCGCGCGGTGAGTAGAGTAGATTGGCGCGGGGGATATGGGTCATGCAGACCGGCTTGCATTTGCCGCAGCGCAGACAGTCCTTGATCTCACGATTGAGGGCGCCCAGCTCGCTGGCTTCCAGCAACAGCGCTTCCTGTTCCACCAGTTGTAAAGAGGGCGTATAGGCAGTTTCCAGCCCGGAGCCCGCCAGCAGCTTGCCCGGATTGAAGAGGCTGTCCGGGTCCACTTTGGCCTTATAAGCCGCGAAAGCAGCGATCTTTTCCGGTTCCATCCAGCGCATCTTGGTGATGCCGATGCCGTGCTCGCCTGAGATGACGCCGCCCAGTTTCTGGGCGGTGGCCATAATCCGGTCCACCACCCGGTCGGCCTCATGGAGCATGGCGTAGTCGCTGGAGAGCACCGGGATGTTGGTGTGGATATTGCCATCGCCGGCGTGCATGTGCAGGGCGACAAAAAGACGGGCACGGCGTACTTCTGCATGGATCTCGCGGATACGCGACCGCACGGCAGCAAATGCATCGCCAGCGAACAGCGCCTCCAGCGGCTTGCCGACGTGCTCCCGATAACTGACGCGCAGGGCACCGCGCAGCAAGAGACCGGTCAGGGTATCATCGGGATGCACGGCGGACAGCATGTGCGCATCCAGCAATTCCGGATGCGCCATGGCCAGCATGTCCAGCTTCTCCAGCAGAGATTGCCAGCGCTGACGCGTATCGCAAATCAGCGCCTTGGCAGCGGACTTTTTGGCGTCGACGATGGCCTGATCTTCACTGCTTTCTTCATAATCCTTAGCTTTGCGGATTTCTGCGAGATCACCGGAGACATATTCCTCCAGTGCGCTGAGGCTGGCCAGTTTACTGCTGATGGACTGCTCGATATTGATACGCTCGACCGCGCGGCTATATTCCGCCAGCCTCTCCAGAGGAATGACCACATCTTCATTGATTTTGAAAGCATTGGTATGGGCGGAAATGGCGGCGGTGCGGCTGCGGTCGGCCCAGAATCGGCGTCTTGACTCGGGTGTAGTGGCGACAAAGCCCTCACCACCTCGGGCGTTGGCAATACGTACTACCGCCGTTGCCGCCGCACCCGCTGCATCGGGGTCATCGCTGGCGATATCCGCGAGCAGCAGCATCTTCGGGCGTTCGTGGCGGGGGGCCTTGTTGCTGTACTTGATGGCTTTGAGATAGCGCTCGTCCAGGTGCTCCAGACCGGTGAGCAGGACATGCCCCAACCCCTCCACGTAGGATTTCACCTCGACGATGGCTGGTACCGCGGCATCCAGATCGGCGCCATAAAACTCCAGGCAGACAGTGCGCACATGGGCTGGCATCTGATGGAGCAGGAAGCGTCCGGAGGTGATAATGCCGTCGCAGCCTTCCTTCTGGATGCCTGGCAGACCGCCGAGAAACTTGTCGGTGACATCCTTGCCCAGCCCGGCCTTGCGGAAGCTGGCACCGGGCAGGGTGAGCACTTCCTGCTCCCCGAGCGCCGTGTGTCCGTCGGCGGCAAAGCGATTCAGGCGAAAACGGACCAGCGGCTGATCGTGAATCTTGCCGAGATTATGGTCCAGGCGTTCCACTTCCAGCCAATTCCCATCGGGGGTCACCATGCGCCAGGAGAGCAGGTTGTCGAGGGCCGTACCCCAGAGCACAGCCTTCTTGCCCCCCGCATTCATGGCGATATTCCCGCCGATGGTGGAGGCGTCCATGGATGTGGGATCGACGGCAAAGACGAGGCCTGCCGCATCGGCCGCATCGGCCACGACCTTGGTGACCACACCTGCACCCGCAAAGATGCTGGGGACACTGGTGCTCAGGCCCTGCGGTGTGACCATTTCGATCACCGACATTTGTTCCAGCTTTTCGGTATTGATGACAGCGCAGTGGCGACGCAGCGGAATGGCACCGCCGGTATAGCCGGTGCCACCACCGCGCGGGATGATGGATAGCCCAATTTCGCGGCAGGCGGTGACCATGCGCTGCACTTCGGGCTCGTCGGCAGGATAAAGGACGACAAAGGGTAATTCCACACGCCAGTCGGAGGCGTCGGTGACATGCGCGACGCGGGCATAGGCGCTGAAGTCGACATTATCTCTTGCGGTGATTTTGAGCAGGCGACGCTCCGCTTTCTTGCGCAGGGCCAGATCCTCATCAAATTGCCGCGTAAAGCTGCTCACCGCGACGCGAGCGCTCTCCAGCAGACGGATCACCAGTGGATTGCCCTCGGCGCGCTCAGTAATATCGTTCAAACGATGTGCCAGAGCGTCCCAGAGGGCGTGGCGGCGATGCCGATCCTGCGCCAAATCATCCTGGATGTAAGGATTGCGCTGCACCACCCAGAGATCGCCCAGCACTTCAAAGAGCATCCGTGCCGAGCGTCCGGTGACCCGCTGTTCGCGCAGGTCTTCCAGTATCCGCCAGGCATTCACTCCGATCAGGCGGCACACGATCTCGGCGTCTGAAAACGAGGTGTAGTTGTAAGGAATTTCGCGCAGGCGAGTGTTCATCAGGGAACTATAACATTGTCGATGAGCCGGGTCTGCCCCAGCCGCGCGGCCGCGAACCAGCGTGCATCAGGCTGCGGAACGTTAAGTGTCTGCAAAGTCTGGGCATCGCGCAACTCCAGATAGTCCGGCAAGAAACCTGCCTGCTCCAGCCTTTCCCAGCCTTCCGTCGTGAGGCTTGCAATATCCGCTGCGCTGGTGCTGCGTCGGGCGAGATCGAACAGCGTTTGCGCGAGTTGGGGAGCGACCTGCCGCTCTGCCGGGCTCAGAAAGGTATTGCGCGAGCTGTAGGCGAGCCCGTCTGCCTCTCTCTGTAAGGCTCCCGGCAAGACCTGCACGTTGAGGTTCAGATCGGCCACCATCTGCTGAACGATGCGCAGTTGCTGGTAATCTTTCTCGCCAAGAATGAGCAATTCGGGTGCGATCATGTGCAGCAGCTTGCTGAGTACGGTGCAGACCCCGGCGAAATGACCGGGACGACTGGCCCCACAAAGCACCTTGCTCAGGCTGCGCGGCGGCATAACGATGCTGATATCCTGGCGTCCCCGCGGATACATCAATCCGTCATCCGGGGTAAATACGGTCTGGCAACCGGCTTCATGCAGACGCTGCAAGTCCCGGTCGAGAGTGCGCGGATAGCTCGCAAAGTCTTCCCGGGGTCCGAACTGCAACGGATTGACGTAGATGCTGACCAGCACCTGTTCGGCCCGGGTGGCGGCGAGTTTCACCAGCGCGAGATGCCCGTCGTGCAGGTTGCCCATGGTGGGCACCAGGGCCAGGGGGCCACGCAGACTTTGGCGCCATTGGCGCAGGCTGGCGATATCTTTAAAGATCGCCATTTTAGCGCTGGTGACGTGGCGGGAACTGGGCGTTGCCCACGTCTTGCACATATTCGGCGAGGGCATCCCGCATGATCTGGCCGCCTTCGATATAGCGCCGTGCAAAGGGCGGGCTTTCCGCGCCAAGCCCCAGCAGGTCGTGCATCACCAGCACCTGGGCATCCGTATCCGGCCCGGCCCCGATGCCGATCGTGGGTATGGTGATATCGCGGGTGATGTTCGCCGCCAACGCATCAGGGACCGCTTCCAAAACGACGAAGCGGGCACCCGCTTCAGCAAGTGCCTCGGCATCAGTCTGCAAGCGGCGCGCACTGTCCGCGTCGGTACCCTGCCGCTGAAAACTACCCCACTGCCGCACCCGCTGGGGGGTCAGGCCGATATGGGCGCAGATATTGACGCCCCGCTCCGCGCAGAAGGCCACCGTAGGCGCCATTTCCGCACCACCTTCCAGCTTGATGACATCGGCACCGGCGCGCAGCAGGGTTACCGCTGCATCCCAGGCCTGCTCCGGACCCTTTTCGTAGGTCCCGAAGGGCAGGTCAGCAAATACCAGGCAGTCACCTGCTCCCCGCGCCACCATCCGGGTGTGATAGGCCATCTGCTCCAACGTAACACTGAGGGTGTCGTCGGCGCCGGTGACCACCATGCCGAGAGAATCGCCTACCAATATGCCATGCACCCCCGCCTCCGCCGCGAAACGGGCGAAGGGATAGTCATAGGCCGTAACCATGGCGCGTCTGATGCCGCTTTTTTTGTCCTGCACCCAGCGGGCAATTTTCTTATGCATCTTGCTCCTCAGGCTCTTTCAGCCGATATCTGACGGCGTCGATCAGTTGCTCAGTGTGCCGTGGATCGTGGACAAAATCCACCTGCACCGAGTCGATATCCAGGCAGGGAAAGGAATAGCCCGTCTTCCATGCACGGTAAGCCAACTGCACCCGTACCAGATAAATCCAGGGTAAGGGGGAGTGAAAATCTCATCTTTGCGGGCAGCACCCATCGGACCTTCAATGCTGATGATGCGGGGATTGGTCATGCCCGGGCGGAGCGGGCGTTGCGCACGGACGTTTCCTGAATGTTGTCAGGAATACGGGTAATGGATTGCCCAGCCACGGCAGACAGGCGGTCGGCGATGCGCCCGCAGCCGGGAATGACCAGTTCCGGATCAAACTCGGCAAGGGGGATGAGCACGAAGGCGCGCTCGTGCAGGCGGGGATGGGGTAGGATGAGTTCCGGGTCCGTGGAATGGGTAGTCCCGTAGCTCAGCAGATCGAGGTCCAGCACCCGCGGACCCCAGTAAATTTCCTCGGCGCGGCAGCGTCCCGCTGCTGCCTCCAGCGTTTGCAGGTGGCTGAGGAGGGCGCGGGGTTGCAACGCCGTTTGCAGGCGGGCGACCGCATTGATGAACGCAGGCTGGGTGACACCACCCACGGGTGCCGTCCGGTAGAGATGGGACTGCCACAGGAGGGTGCTTTCCGGTACAGCAGCCAGGGCCTCCAGCGCGTGCCGCGCCTGTGCCACGGGCAGGTCCAGGTTGCTACCAATGCTGATCCAGGCAATCACGGTTGGATGGATGGCAGGATGCCTTGTCTGATAAGCCATTGTCGGGCGGTTTCCTTGTCTTTAATCGCGCCATCCAGGCGGGCATCGCGCAGGCGACGCAGTACCTTACCAAGCTGTGGACCGGGCGCCAAGCCCATGGCTTGCAGATCCCGGCCATTGAGTGGTGACGTCAGACCACGCTGTTTCAGCAAGTAGTAGCGGCCACTTTCGGTGACGGCATCGGTTTCCGGGTACTCTGCGAGTAGCGCCAGTATACCTGGCAGAGACAGCGATTCCCATAATCGCGCTACTGCACTGGGGCGACTGGCCTTCCCCAAGGCCACAGGCATTTCTGACAGCCGGTGCAGATCGTTCAGAATATGACGCCCATCAGCCAGCGGCCAATAGTGTAAGCGTTTCTCCGCCTCCGCCCAAGGGATATCCCGCCAGAGTATGGTCAGCAAGACGCCGGTACCGAAGAGTTTCTCGCCGGAGAAGTGACAGTGAAACCAGTTGATTTCCTGTTGACCACGCCGTATCCGGGCAAGGAGAGCCTCCAGTTCCAGCGGTGCCGGGCGCAACAGCGTCCACAACTGCCAGGCACCCAGCTCCTCTAAAGCCGCAGGGAAGTCGGTGAGTTCGAGCAGATACTTTAGCTCACGCCATAAACGCGCGCCGCTGAGTCGGGCGAAAATATCCTGGGCCAGCGCCTCCTCCAGCAGTCCGCGCGTGTCGGTTTCCAACCGGAGTCGAAAACGCACGGCGAAACGGAGTCCGCGCAGAATGCGGGTGGGGTCATCCAGAAAAGAAAGGGGATGGAGCACGCGCAGCAGGTTTTGTTGCAGATCTTCACGGCCTCCATAGGGATCCAGAAAGTCGCCAAACTTTTCCGGATCCAGAGAGATAGCCATGGCGTTGATGGTGAAATCGCGGCGGATCAAGTCTGCCTGAATGTCTCCAGGCTGCACTTCCGGCAGAGCGGCGGGCGCTGGATAATGTTCTATCCGGCAACGCGCCAGATCCAGTTGGAATCCGTCGGGGTACTGAAGGATGGCGGTGCCAAATTGCGGATGATAGGTGCATTGCACTCCGGACAGTTCCGCAGAGCAGGCCCCGGCGACTGCGCGGACGTCACCCTCGATGGCCAAGTCTACGTCTGGTGTGGGATGGTTTTGCAGGAGGTCACGGACAGAGCCGCCCACAAGATAAGCCGGTGTGCCAAGCTTTGCAGCAATCCTGCCGATGGCGTGCAGGCGCTGTAGCAGCGCGTCTCCCCATCGCTGTTGCAGCATCTGGTGAATCTGTGCGGCGGGTAGGTGGCCTACCTTTGGGATGGCACTATGAGTGTCCAGCGAGTCGTGTCCCGTAGAAATGAGGGGATCCGGATTAACCGCTGGCGGTTTGTCCGTCGTCATGACTGTCGTCTGCGCCGCCCGGCTGGGCCACGTCGCCCTGATCCGAACGGTTACTGTGCCGTCGCCGTCGCCGGGGACGGCGACGTGATGTTGCCGGGAGTGGCCCCAGCGCTGGTTCCTGTCCGGTTTCTTCGAGACGGGCCTGTTCGATGAGGAGGCGCCGACCATCATGATCTGCGGTCTGGAATTGTTCCCACCATTCCACCAAAGTGGCAGGTATTTCTCCACTCTGGCGACGCAGACTCAGGAAATCGAAGGCCGCGCGAAAGCGTGGATGGGCGAGCAGAGCATGAGGACGACGTCCGCCACGGCGCAGAAAACGCGCCTGCAAATCCCAGATTTCGCGCATGGGCAGGGCGAAGCGGCGGGGGACAGAAACTCGCCCCACGCATTCCTTCAGCACGTCGCTGGCGGCCTGCTGCAACGCGACCGTGGCAGGTTTGCCCTGTTGTTCGAGCAACTGGCTTTGCAGTTGCAGGGCCGGCCAGAGCAGTGCGGCAAAAAGGAACGCGGGCGTCACCGATTTGCCGTCGCGTACCCGCGTATCGGTGCCTTCCAGCGCGCCTTGCAACAATGCACGCGCCGCGCCGTATTCCGCGTTGTCGAGGAGCACATCCACCTGCGGAAACAGGGCGGCAAACAGTCCCTGCTGACGTAGGTGTTCAAAACTGGTTTGCGCATTGCCGTTCAGAAAAAGTTTCAGCGTTTCCTCAAACAACCGCGCCGAGGGCACCTCCTGCAGACGCTCGCGGCAGGCTGCTATGGGCACCTGTGCGGTTGTATCCATTATGAATCCCAGCTTGGCAGCAAAGCGAACGGCCCGCAGCATCCGCACCGGATCTTCCCGGTAACGCTGCTCGGGATCACCAATGACGCGCAGACGGCCGGCCTGCAAATCTTCCATGCCCGTGGAGAAATCTAAAATGCTGCGGTCGGCAATATTGTAATAAAGGGCATTGGCGGTGAAATCCCTTCGCCGTGCGTCCTCTTCCAGCGAGCCATAGACGTTGTCTGCCAATATGCGCCCTGTTTCACTGTGCTCGCTGGCTTCGTCTTCCTTGCCGTTCGCGCTGCCACGGAACGTGGCTACTTCAATAATCTCGTTACCAAACTGCACATGGACCAGAATAAAGCGTCGACCGATCAGTCGTGCGTTACGCCGAAACAGCTTCCGGACCTGCTCCGGGCGCGCATCCGTCGCGACATCGAAATCCTTGGGCTCCCGTCCCAGCAGCAGATCGCGGACACTGCCGCCGACCAGATAGGCCTGAAAGCCGGCGCGGTGCAGGCCATTGAGCACCTGCAAGGCACTGTCACTGATCTGACGCCGGGATACGTTGTGCTCGCCGCGCGGCGTCACCCGTGCACCGGGGATGCCGGGTGATGGCGACGCCGCCGTTTCGACGGCGCTGTCGGGCAGGTTCAACTGCTTGGTAATAAAGGATTTTATGGATACCAAGGGCGATCTCTGGGTTGGTAGGCGGTAATCTGGGCGACAGTGTACCTGAAAAGTTGCGGAAAATGCAGTGCTCGCCGGGAAGCGCGTGCCTTTCTCTTAATGTCCAATAATTATGGGTTGTTTTCTGATTGAATCGCGTTAGGTAAATTGACCATTCCCCAGGCTTGTCTGACCAGGTATACCGGCCTCTGCTTGCTTTCCTCGTAGATCCGGCCGAGGTATTCACCGATCACCCCCAGGGCCATGAGCTGCACGCCACCCAGGAATAGCAAGGTAACCATCATGGATGGATAACCTTTTACCGGGTTTCCATACACCAAAGTGCTGATTACCAGCCAGACGGCATAAAGAAAGGCCAACAGCGAAACCACAAAACCCAGATAAGCGGCAAGTTGTAATGGTACCTGGCTAAAAGAAGTAATGCCTTCTACGGCGAGATTCCATAGCCGCCAATAGTTCCAGGTGGTTTTTCCCGTATGGCGGGGTGCGCGATGGTAGTAAACATTCGTGCTGCGAAAGCCGACCCAGGCAAACAAACCCTTCATGAAGCGCCGGCGTTCAGGGAGCGCCTGCAGGGCATCCAGGACCGGACGGGACAACAGCCGGAAATCACCCGTATCCTGCGGTATCTCCACATCGCTCATGCGATTGATGATCCGGTAAAAGACATGCGCAGAGGCGCGTTTGAGCCACGACTCTCCTTCGCGGGAGAGACGGACGGCGTTCACCACATCAAACCCCTCCCGCCATCGGGCAAGAAGCTCGGGAATCAGTTCGGGCGGGTCTTGCAGGTCAGCATCCAGCGGAATGGCGGCTTCCCCCTGTGCGGCATCGAGCCCGGCGGTGAGCGCCGCTTCCTTGCCAAAATTTCTGGATAAATCAATAACTCGGACCCGTCGATCCTGGTGGTGCAGGGCGATCAACTGCAATAGTGTGTCATCGCCGCTGCCGTCATTGACGCAAATCATCTCCCACGGCTCACCCGCTTCGTCCATGACGGCACAGACACGGGCGTAGAGTGTCTCGATATTCCCGGATTCGTTGTGACAGGGGATGATGATGGAAACAGTCATGATGCTTCGATGCGGGCCAGGGCGTGGAGATGATTGAGCCATCGCAGAAAACTACAAGAGTGTGTCCGCCACGTCAAACGAGGCTGGAAAAAAAGTGTTCACTTGGGTATAGTGCGGGATGCCTTGAACCATGGGGCTGGGACGCAACTGCCCGGCCCCTTTCTTGTTAGGTGAACCACTATGCAATTGATCGGCGAAGCCCTCACCTTTGACGATGTGCTCCTCGTTCCCGCCCATTCGGCGGTGCTCCCCCGTAATGTGCAGATCGCGACCCAGCTCAGTCGCCGCATCCGGCTGAACATCCCGCTGCTCTCGGCCGCGATGGATACGGTAACCGAGGCCGCCATGGCCATCGGACTCGCGCAAGAGGGCGGGATCGGCATCATTCACAAGAATATGTCCCCGGACCAGCAGGC
>JBBIUH010000042.1:0-17754 GCA_037440305.1 Acidithiobacillus sp. | reverse complement strand
AAAGTAAACATGTTGGCGCACTATTTTTACACTTATAGAGGTGCCGTATAGTGTTGGATCTTACAAAAAAATAGCGCCGGACAGATTGTCCGGCGCGCTCAGTGATGATGATCTAGGCTTGGTGGTCAGTTATCAAATATGCCCTGTACCAGGCTACGCACACCCTGCTGTAGCCGGTAGTTGGTCTCGCTGCGAATGGCGTCTGCAGCGGTGTTGGTCAGTTCGACAGCAGGGGTATTGGCTGCAGATCTCACGGTGATTGGGGTGGCGTTGCGGTGATAGACACTGCTTCGTATGGTGGGTGCGCTATTCATTGTGGACGCATGGGCAATGGCCGGCGTGATGGTGCCATTTGCAGGCCGGAGACCGGCACCGGGGCTGAGATCGACTACTTCAACCCGGCGGTTTTGTGCGCGCCCCTCATCGGTATCATTGCCGGCTATCGGGCGTGTGGCGCCAAATCCGGTAACCTCAATACGTCGCCCAACTATGCCGTGCGCTGTTAAAGCCGATTTTACGGCCAAGGCACGATTTAGCGACAGCTTCTGATTGTATGCAGGAGAGCCCACTTGATCGGTGTGCCCCTCCAGACGTATGCGGAGGGAGGGGTGCTGCTCCATAAGCTGAGACAGCGCCGTCAGAGTCGACTGCGCATCTGGCCGTAGGGTAGCCTGATTGAAATCGAAGGGTAAGTGCATAGCGAAACGTCCCTGCTGAATCAGGGCGGCCGCCATGCTTTTGCTGGTCAACTGTCCGGCATCGCTGCTGACCATGCCGCTTTGCATGGGTTTGGTTTGCACTGCGTACACGGAGGCGTCCTGAGAATGGCCAAACAGGGTGTTGTCGTTGATGAATACAATAGTGCGTACACCATCCGTGGCGCGATGTTCGGCACTGAGCATGCGGCCATTCTCAAAGTTGAAAATTTCCGCGCCACCGGTGTAGCGGGTTGGGGCGCCCCGCCAAAGCGTTGCTGCCACATCTGCGTCCGGGGTTCTGCAGCCATGATCGGCACATTGCCACAAGACGTGAAACCCCGCGCGCTGTAATGCCTGCTGGTAGTTGCGGATGAACTCCAGGGGCGAGCGGTCTTCCGGTACTTTGTAACGAATGTACGTCACCTGACCCTCTACGGTCTCCGATTTGGCGAATCCCTTTTTGCCTAAAATCCCGAGGGGAATGGTGGCCTCGTCGTAATGAGCGGTTTTATAACTGTCAATGACGCTGCCAGGGTAGCGCCCCAGAAAGGGTAAATCCTGTCCGGGTTCGTCCAGTGCAAAGGCGGGGCTGGAGGTCAGGAGCAACAGTAAGCCGATTCGCAGGGTAAAAGTGCGCATGTTCTTCACTCCGATCGTGATAATTGGTGAGGGAAGGATCACTTGCCGCCGGGTTTTTTGTTTTGGATGGTTTTGAGCAGGCGTGCCAGGAGCATCCGCCGGTTGGGTACTCCATGCCGTCTACACATGACGGCGATCCGGGAGCGGATAGTACTTTCACTTTGACCAATCTGGGTCGCAATTTCGTTTTGACCGATACCCTCTACGAGCATTTGTGCAATACGCAAGTCCGTTGGGGTGAGCTCGGGATGAAAAGGTTCTTCAGTTTCGAGAGCTGTGTAGAGAGTAAGCAACTCTGCCTGAATATCCTTGAGTTCCGTGTTGCTCAGCGCCCTAGTGATTTCCAGGTGGAATAACGCGATCTGGGTAGGAGTGGGGTTGCAGAGGAGGCTCATCGCGAGTTGCGAGGACGTCGTGATGCAGTAGGGGTGTGGATTCCCGGATGTTGCCTCGCGCTGCGCCCGGACGATCAATTCTCGGGGCGGGGCAGGCCAGCGTCCCGTAGGGTAGCGCCACCAAGATGTGGTCCGCCAGCCTTTGCAGTGGCGGTGCAGGCGATAGACCTTGATTTGTCGGAACCAGCCTTGTTCCCGCCATCCTCTGGAGATATCAGAAGGTGATCTTCCCAACGCATAGCACTTTAGTGCCTGGCCCGCACCGCACGCTGCGGGCTGGGCTAGTAGGTTCAGCCACATATTCGCTCCCTCCAATATGGAGAATTATATAATCTATGCTATGGCACGATGTTACCGCGCTCGGTGCTGATGTCAATATGTAGCGATGCTGTTCACTATAATTGCTCGTGTTGAAGTTGTCATGCTGAATTTATCTATAAAATACCAAATAAATACAATGTGATATAATTTATAGTATGTGATTATTGAATGCCTGTTGCTGCTCTGCGGATTATGTTTTAATGCGATGAACACGTTATCACTCAGAGTAATGTGCAGAGTCTAACGTAAGATGCAGGGTGTTGGTACGATTTCTCTATGAATCGATAATCAGCCCAGAAAAATGGGTGGGGGGAGCGGATGGTAGGCCATAATGTACTCGGTATTTTGGTGTTCGCTGCAGTAGTCGGGCTTACTTTTGTGGCCCTGCTGGTAACCCGGCAGGCCTTGGTGACGGGGCGGACGACATTCGCTCGTGACGGACAGGTCAAGTTGTCGGAGTTGTTCATTTTCGCGGACTCTGATCTGCTGTGGAAACTGAACGTGGCGATGGTGCTGGTTTTGCCGCTTATGATCTGGCTGCTGCTGGATTCGCCAGTGTTGGCCGTTACGTCGGCCATTATCATCGCCTTGTTGCCCCGTTTTGTGCTGCGCTGGTTGCAGAAGCGGCGTCTGAATCGTCTGCATGCACAACTGCCCGATGCTCTCATGATGCTGGCCAGCGGCTTGCGCGGCGGCGCCAATTTGCAGCAAGCCATGGAAGGGCTCTCCCGCGATCTGAGTCCGCCTATCAGCCAAGAGCTGGCGTTGGTCGTGCGGGAGCAGCGCCTGGGGGTCGCCTTCGAGGACGCCATAGACCATCTGGCGCAACGGGTGCCGTCGCAGGATGTGCAACTGGTGTCCTCCGCCCTGCGTATTAGCCGGGAGGTGGGAGGCAATCTCGCCGACGCGGTGGCGCGACTGGGGGATACCATCCGCAAGCGATTAATGATGGAGCAGAAGATAAAAGCGCTGACCTCACAGGGCCGACTTCAGGGTATTGTGATGACGGTTTTGCCAGTATTGATCATCTTTGCGCTCTTGCAGATTGAGCCACAGGCTATGGGGGCGCTATTTAATACGATGCGCGGCTGGGCGGTGCTGGCTATTGCCATTTTGTTTGAAGTGCTCGGCTATTTCTGGATCCGTAAAATCGTGAGTATTGAAGTATGAGTGCGATATGGGCGGCATTAATAGCGCTCGTCGCCGGGGTGTCCATCGGACTTTTTGTCTATGGGTTGGGTGTGCTGGTGCGGCAGATGGAGCCATCGCCGCGGGATTATATGGACCCCTTGCCCAAAGGGTTGCGCCCGTTCTGGCCCTTGGTGCAGTTCATCCGTTCCACGTTGATTGTCTTCATTCCAGACCGCTTTTTACTGCACGTCCACCATCGATTACAAAGAGCCGGTATGAATTATTTGCTCAGTGCCAGAGAGTTTGTAGCGCTCAAGGTAATCAGCATGCTGGTCCCGCTAGTTTTTGCTTTTTTATTCTATACGGCATTTGGGCTTTTCAATATCTGGCTGGGCCTGCTGGCCACGCTGGTGGGCAGTTTTTATCCCGATCTGTGGCTTGTTGAGCAGGCCAAGCGGCGGGGACGGCTGGTTCTCAAGGAACTGCCTGTTTATCTGGACTTTATCACCTTGATGATTGAGGGTGGCCTCAATTTGACTAGCGCCATGCAGGTGGCGGTGGACAAGGGGCCGCTGGGACCACTGCGCAATGAGTTTGGCATCATGATCCGCGATTTGCGCGCGGGGACGCCGAAGATGGATATTTTTCGACGCTTTGGGGAGCGGGTTCCGTTGCCGGAAGTGCGGAGCTTGGTCAGCGCCCTGATTCAATCGGAAGAGCGGGGTGGTGATCTGGGGCCGGTCTTGCGGGCGCAAGCGGAACAGCGACGTGAGGAGCGTTTCCTGCGCGCCGAAAAGCTGGCGCTGGAGGCACCGGTCAAGTTACTCGCTCCACTGGTTGTCTTCATTTTCCCCATCACCTTTTTGATGCTGGCTTTTGTCATCTATATGAAATTTCTTCAGGAAAGCGGCTTTTGACACAACAAGGCGTAGTTTGTCGGGGTGATCTGGTGCTCTGGTCTGAGGTGCAGATGGCGGGCAGTTTTCTCGACCGTTTGCAGGGCTTGCTGGGCAAGACCGGGCTCTCTGATCAGCAGGGATTGTTACTGCCTGCCTGCGGGAGTGTACACACCGTGGGCATGCGTTTCCCCATTGATGTCATTTTCCTGGACGCCGATCTGACGATATTGGCTTGTCACCCAGATGTCAGCGCGTGGCGCATGAAATCCTGCCGGGGTGCCCGCACGACGCTAGAGGTAGCGGCAGGCGGTGTTGAGCGTCACTGGGTGCTTCCCGGACAGCGTTTGACGTGGCGGACAGCATAATCACGGTCCTGGCTCATTATAATTAGCCAGCCTGGAAACTGACGTGCAGAGATGCTGCATGGTTTACCGTATCGTATCCCTACCCCAGTCCTCCAAGTCAGCTCAATCCTCTGCCGGTGCGGCGGGAGGCGTGATGTCACGCATTGCGCGACCGCTCCATACAGTCCAAAATCCACCCCTACACGAGGGGGACCCATGTTTGACAATCTGACCCAGAAACTGACCCAGACCTTCAAGAACTTGCGCGGCCAGGGACGGCTGAGCGAGGACAATATCCGCGACGCACTGCGCGATGTGCGGTTGGCGTTGCTGGAGGCCGACGTAGCCCTGCCGGTAGTCAAGGACTTCATCCATAACGTCCGCGAAGAGGCTATGGGCGAAGCCGTGGTCAAGAGCCTCACGCCGGGGCAGGTCTTCGTCAAGATCGTCAATGATGAGCTGGTGAAGTTGATGGGGGCGCACAATGATCGCCTTGATCTCAGCGCACGTCCCCCGGCAGTGATCCTGCTTGCGGGCTTGCAGGGCTCGGGTAAGACCACCACCAGTGCCAAGCTCGCCCTGTGGCTCAAGGACAAAGAAAAGAAGCGCGTGCTGATGGTCAGTACCGACGTCTATCGTCCTGCCGCCATGGAGCAGTTGGCGCATCTTGGTAAAGATATTGCGGTGGATGTGTTTCCCTCCAGACCCGACCAGCAGCCGGTGCGCATCGCCCAGGATGCGGTGGAAGCGGCGCAGCGCGGCGTTTACGACGTGCTCATCGTCGACACGGCGGGGCGTCTGCACGTGGACAGCGAGATGATGGCCGAGGCGCAGGCTCTGACCGCAGCGGTCAAACCGGTGGAGTTGCTTTTCGTGGTCGATGCCATGACCGGTCAGGACGCGGTGAATACCGCCAAGGCATTTAACGACGCTCTGCCGCTGACCGGCGTGATTCTCACCAAGGCGGATGGTGATGCCCGTGGCGGCGCAGCGCTGTCGGTGCGGGCCATTACCGGCAAACCCATCAAGTTCATCGGGATCGGTGAAAAAACTCGCAAGGGCCTGGAGCCTTTCTATCCCGACCGCATGGCCTCGCGCATTCTGGGCATGGGCGACATCGTCAGTCTGGTGGAGCAGGTCCAGCAGGATGTGGACGAAGATCAGGCCCGGAAAATGACCGACAAGCTGCGCAGTGGCAAGGGCTTCGATCTGGAAGACTTCCGTGAGCAGTTGCGCCAGCTTGAGCGCATGGGCGGCATGGCCAGTATCATGGATAAGCTGCCCGGTATGGGCGAGTTGCCCGCCGAGGCGCAGAGCGCCATGCAGGATGGCAAGTCGATGCGCCGCCTGGAGGCCATGATTAATTCCATGACCCCCGGCGAACGGCGTCATCCGGACATCATCAAAGCCTCGCGGCGGCGACGGATCGCGGCGGGTTCCGGGACGACCGTCACCGAGGTCAACCGCCTGCTTAAACAGTTCGAAATGATGCAAAAGATGTTCAAAAAAATGGGTAAAGGGGGCCGGGGGCTCAGCCGTTTGCTGGGGATGAATCCCAAATCGATGTTGAAGGGCGGTTTACCCTTCCGTTAGGGCTTGTTTTTAGTTACGATACGCGCCTTTCTCCCGCACAGTGGGAGAGGATCATGGTTAAGGAGAGCACATGGTAGTCATTCGTATGGCCCGGGGCGGCGCCAAGAAGCGGCCTTTTTATCACATTGTGGTGACCGACAGCCGTAGCCGTCGGGATGGTCGTTTTATTGAGCGCCTGGGCTTTTACAATCCCATTGGCGCAGTAGCCGAGCTGCGGATCAACAAAGAACGCGCCGCTTACTGGTTGAGCCAGGGTGCCCAGCCATCCGATACCGTCGCCGGCTTTCTGAAGAAAGAAGGCGTGAGCAAGACGGGTGTCGCCAGCGCCTGACGACGAGGAGTGGGTGGTGCTGGGGCGTGTCTCCGGCATCTATGGTGTGCGCGGTATGGTGAAGGTTTTTTCTTTTACCGAAGAGCGCGACACCATCCTCGACTACTCGCCCTGGTATCTCGGCCCGGCCCGGCGCCCTTGGGTGCTGGAAGACGGGCGTATGCAGGGCGAGGGCGTGGTGGCCAAGCTCAAGCAGGTAGAGGACCGTGAGCAGGCGCGTGCCCTTATCGGGCAGGAGATCGCCGTGCTCAGGGCCGAATTGCCTGATCCGGGAGCCGGTGAATTTTACTGGAGCACGCTGACCGGGTTGCGGGTGCTGAACCGGGAAGGTGTCGCTCTGGGCACGGTGTCTGCTTTCCTGGAGACTGGGGCGAATGATGTGATGGTGGTCGACGACGGCAAGGGCGGTGAGCTGCTCATTCCGTGGTCGGCCGAAGCGTCTGCGGGTGTGGATCTGGCCGCCGGGCAGATTATCGTGGATTGGCAAGCCGACTGGTGATGCGTTTCGACGTCATCACCATTTTTCCGGGGCTGATCCACGGTTATTTGCAGGAGGGCATTGTCGGACGCGCGTTGACCCGCGGGCTGATTGAGGTGCAAACCTGGAACCCGCGGGATTTCAGTGACAGCGCCTACCGGCGGGTAGATGACCGCCCTTTTGGCGGCGGGCCGGGCATGCTGATGATGGCGCCGCCTTTGCTGGCGGCTATCGCGGCAGCGCGGCAGGCCAATCCGGGGGCGCCGGTGATTTACTTGTCGCCCCAGGGGCAGCGCTTGCAGCAGCAGGCGGTGCAGGATTTCGCGGTATTGCCGGGCCTGATTTTACTGGCAGGCCGTTATGAAGGCATTGACGAGCGGGTGCTGGCAGCGGTGGATGCGGAATGGTCCATCGGCGACTACGTGCTGGCAGGTGGTGAGTTGCCGGCGCTGGTGCTGATGGAGGCGGTGGCGCGGCAGTTGCCGGGTCTGCTGGGTCATGCGGATTCGGCGGCAGAAGACAGTTTTGCGGCGTCTGGCTTGCTGGATTGCCCGCATTATACCCGGCCCGAAGTGGTGGCGGGGGAGGGGGTTCCGGAGGTGCTGCTTTCCGGAGATCACGCACGCATCCGCCGCTGGCGTTTGCAGCAGTCGTTAGGACGTACCGCCGAGCGGCGCCCGGATTTGCTGGAGCAACGGGGGCTGCAGACTGGTGAGAAGGCATTATTGGAAGAGTATCGCCGTCAGGGCGGCGAAACGCAGTAATACTAGGCTAAGGAGTTGGGCATGAACATCATTGACGAAATTAATCAGGAACAAATGCAGTCGGAACTGCCGGCTTTTGGTGCGGGTGATACGGTCGCCGTTCATGTGAAAGTGAAGGAAGGCGACCGCGAGCGCATCCAGATTTTTGAAGGTATTTGCATTGCCCGCCGTAATCGTGGCCTGCACTCTGCTTTCACGGTCCGCAAAATCTCCAACGGTGAAGGGGTGGAGCGTGTTTTCCCCTCTTATTCGCCGCTGGTGACCAAGGTAGAAGTGAAGCGTCGTGGTGATGTGCGCCGCGCCAAGCTCTACTACCTGCGTGACCTCTCCGGTAAGGCCGCGCGCATCAAGGAAAAGCTGGGCTGATGCAGCCTGACGCGGCACTCGGCTATGGCCGGGTTCGGGTTGGATGAGGGAGTGCTGACGCCGGGTTCGGGGGAGATCCTCGAACACTGGCGTTCTGCTTCTATACCTGAGCGGGAAATCCTCTGGGCCGATTCCGCTCAGCGCTTGGCCTTGCGCGCTGCCTGGCATCAGAGTTTGTTGCCGCACTGGTGGGCCGCCGCCGCAGATGCGCAGGCCCTGCAGATTGTGGCGGATACCTTGGCGTTCCTCGCTGATGCGGAGTCTTTGCCCCCTGCACTGTTGGCAACTGCCTTACAGGTGCAGGAGGCATCGCTGGTGAAGCCAGTAGCCATGCTGCCCGCTGCGCTGAGGTCTGAGGCCGCCAACCCCATGCCCCTGGACATGGAGGCGGATACCTTCGCCAAGGTTATTGAAGACGGTGATTTGGAGGCGCTGGCGCCGCTGCTGTTCAGCATGGCGGAGGACGATAACGCCCGGCGGATTGTCCTCAACCGTCTGGCCCAGCGTCTGGCCGATGATAACCACGCCCAGGGTTTGCGTACCATCCTGTACGGGCAGTGGCATGACGCCGCGGCTGATCTGCCTGCCCGGCCTTTCTCGCTGGGGGCGATGGCGCTTTTGCAGAGTCACTGGCAACTGCCAGCCGGGGTGGCTGTGGTGGTCCCAGAGGGGCGTGCCAGTCGCGATCCGGCCATAGATAAACCGCTGCTCCATGCCCTGCGGGATCGCGATCTGCCTGCCTTCATGGGGCGTATCCGCGCCCTCGGCGACCAGCCTCTGGACGCCATCCGTCAGCTCTTCCTGACCGTTACTCTGATGATCATTGAGGGCGGTGGCGACAAGGATCCCCTGCCGCTGATTCGTCTCTATGTCTGGCTCGGCAGCTTGTTGGCATTACCCCACCGGAGTTTGCGGCAGGCTCGGAAAGTGTTGTTCAGTGCTGCGGCTACCACTTTTGGCTTTTCCGGATGGAAGCGTCAGGAAGACTGGCCGGACTTCAGTACGCTAGCCGCTTATCGTGAGCGGTCAGCACTGGAGCCGGTGCCTGCGCCATTCAGTTGGCAGGGGGCCTTGTATGCCGCGGCGTCCGGCTCTGGCCCGCAGTGGTGGTTAGAGGTGGCCGAGCGCGGTGTGGCACAGGGTGGACCGGCAGGCTTCTGGTCCCTGTGGCGCACTGCGCAGCGCGCCGGATCCTTGACGGGAGGACCGTTGGCATGGATTCATCCTCTGGTAGTTACACGCCTGTTTCTGAACTGAGCCGCTGGCGCTCTGACGCGCTGTTTTACCACAACCGGGCGATTCGATGACTACAGCCGCTGCGTCTGCTGAGCGTCAGCAGATAGATGCCTTTCTCGATGCCCTGTGGCTGGAAAAAAACCTCGGTGAAAATACCCTGACGGCTTATCGTCAGGATCTGCTGCAGGTGGTGGTCGCCCTCGCGGAGCAAGGGCTGACCCTGACCACAGCCGATGAAGGTGCTCTGGCGCGTATACTGGGACAGAAGCTACAGTCAGGAGCGGCTCTGCGCTCCGTGGCCCGCCTGCTCTCCAGCGTGCGCCGCTTCTACGGTCATGCGGAGCGGGAAGGCTTGGTGCCTCGTGATCCCAGCCGTAATCTGCAAAGTCCCCGCCTCGGCCGGGCGCTGCCCCATGTCCTCAGTGAAACCGAGACAGAGGCCCTGCTCGCCGCCCCTGATTGCACTCGTCCTCTGGGACTGCGCGATGCAGCCATGCTGGAGTTGATATACGCCTGCGGTTTGCGGGTGTCGGAGCTGGTGAATCTGGAGACGCGCCAGGTGGACCTCAGCGCCGGTCTGGTGGTGGTCTTTGGCAAGGGTCGCAAGGAACGTCTGGTGCCCATGGGAGAAATGGCCGCCGGACGCATGGCGCAGTATCTGCAAAGCGGTCGTCCGCAGATATTGGGCGAACGCATCAGTGCCGCCGTTTTCGTGACAGGACGCGGAGCCGCCATGACCAGGCAGCGTTTCTGGCAAAACATTGAGCATTACGCCCATGTCGCGGGGATCACCCAGACCGTCTCTCCCCACAGCCTGCGTCATGCCTTTGCCACCCATCTGCTGAATCACGGCGCGGACCTGCGCAGTGTGCAGTTGATGCTTGGCCACGCGAATCTCTCCACCACGGAGATTTATACCCATGTGGCGCAGGCACGTTTGAAGGAATTACATCAGAAGCATCACCCGCGCGGGTGATGCCTGTATTGTCGCGCGTTTACTTCTTGGGCAGCGTCACCACCACGTAGATGCTGGCTTTGCCCTGCCGCACCAGCAACGGGATAGGCTGGTCAGCGGGCAGAGCGGCGACAATGTGCTCCAACTGGGTGGGGCTGTTGACGTCCTGCTGATCAATCTGCTGGATGATCATGCCGGGCATGATTCCGGCTTCCGCTGCCGCGCCTTCACTAACGCCGACCACCACGACACCATGATGCACGTCCAGCCGCTTCTCAATGTTGGGAGTCAGCGACTGGACATGGATGCCCATACGGGAGACTTTGCCCACTTTGGCCGCCGTGGAAGGTTCCTGGCTGCCGGAAGGCCCTTCCATGTTTTTCGGTAGGGCGGTAATCAGGACATCTTTGGTTTCCGCTTCTCCGCGGTGGAGGATACCGACCTTGGCCTGCGTCCCCGGCAGGGTATTACCAACCATAGGCGGCAACTGCCCGACATTGTACACCGGCTTGTTGTCATAGGTGACGATGACGTCACCGGGCTTGATGCCCGCCTTGGTGGCCGGGCTGCCCGGCATGACGGAGGCGACGAGTGCGCCCACCGGTTCTTTGAGGTGCAGTGCTTGCGCCATTGGCGGCGTGACATCCTGCACTTCGACGCCCAGATAGCCGAACTGGATCGCTTTGTGGTCCTTGAAGTCCTGCACCACCCGCATCACGGTATTGATGGGGATCGAGAAGGACAAGCCCATGTAGCCGCCGCTGTTGGTGTAGATTTGATCATTGATGCCAATCACCTGGCCCTTCATGTTGAAGAGCGGTCCGCCGGAGTTGCCGGGATTGATGGGCACGTCGCT
Organism: Acidithiobacillus sp.; assembly: GCA_037440305.1. Lineage (GTDB taxonomy): Bacteria > Pseudomonadota > Gammaproteobacteria > Acidithiobacillales > Acidithiobacillaceae > Acidithiobacillus. Next base: position 6,748 of record JBBIUH010000042.1, on the reverse strand, counting down.
TTGGATGAAGGGGATGTATTCATCATCGGGCAGCGGACGGTTCATGGCGCTGACCACGCCCTGAGTCACGGTGTTATAGAAGCCAAAAGGCGCGCCGACGGCGAGCAGCCATTGGCCAACCTTCAGATCGTCGGAGTTGCCGATGGGCACGGTGGGCAGGTCCTTGGCGTCGATTTTGAGCAGTGCCGTATCGTAACGCACCGAGAGACCGATCAGCTTGGCCGGATAGGCATGGTGGGTGGTGAGGGTAACGACGATATGGTTAGCGCCGCGGACGACATGACCGGCGGTGACGATATAGCCGTCGGGACTGATGATGAAGCCAGATCCAAGGGATTGAATTTTTTCATGTTGCTGGGGGCCTGAACCGTTTTGTCCGGGAGCCATGAAGTGATGAAAAAACTGATAGAAAGGCGAGTTTGGCGGAAAAGGGTTGGTCTGCTGGTGAATGACCTTATTCGTGGTGCTGCTGATATTTACTACCGCCGGGCCGTAACGGTCGATAATCGGGGTGAAATCCGGCAGCGCGACCAGCGCCTGCTGGGGAGCCGTATTGGTGGCGATGGACAAGGCGGGCGAGGTAGGCGCATCGGCCTGTGCCCACTCTGTCGCACCCAGTGAAAAACCAAAACATGCCGCTACGACGGCAGTGACTACCAGTTTGGGGTGCTTCAACATCGAATTCGGGCGATTATTCGCCATAGGACTCTCCTTCGGGATTTTGTCTTGCAGCTCGGTACGTCCTGGGTTGGACTCTGGGAAAAGGCCGGGAGTTCCAGCCAACCATTACAACATAACACATAAATCTCAATGAGAGACGGTGGCGGATAGCAACACCCTCAGTGCAAAGCGCGGGACAGGCGGGACCTGTAGTGTTCAACCAGAGGCCCCTGGTTACCCTGCAAAGCGAATATTTTCAGTACGGTTTTGCGGGCCAGGCCGTCCTGATAGTTTTTGTGGCGTTCCACCATCTCGATGAGTTGGTCCAGGGCCGCTTCTTCCTGCCCTTGCAAAAGGAGGAGCAAGGACCGCTGGTACATGGCCTGCGCACGGAGGTCGCCCTTTTCGCTGGCGATGGTGGCGTCCAGTTCCGCCATGGGCGGCGCACTGCGGGCCGTCTCGGTGAATTCCAGCAGGCCTTTCAGCCCCTCGACCTCGGTTTCCATCTGGAAGGTGGGGGACATGGCGTCGATCTGGGCCTGGGCGTCGGCGTGGCGACCCTGCTGGATGGCTAAGTGTGCCAGTGCCAGGCGTGCAGGATCGTTCCTGGGGTTGAGGCGGATGGCCTGTTCCAGCAATGGTTCGGCCTCTGCGACCTTGCCCTGGGCAATGGCGTCAAGGGCCTGCACGCGCAGATCGTCACCCGGCAACGGCAGGTTTTTCTTGATGAACTGACGCACGGCGGATTCGGGAAGCGCCCCGGTAAATTCATCGACGACTTTGCCATCCTTGAAGGCCTTGACGGCCGGGATGCCGCGTACCTGATACTGGCGCGACAGGTCGGCGTTCTCGTCAGAGTTGACCTTGGCGAGCACGAAGGCGCCGTTCATCTCCGCCGCCAGTTTTTCGAGGACCGGACCCAGAGCGCGGCAGGGTGCGCACCAGGGTGCCCAGAAATCGACCAGTACCAGCACCTTCCGGGATAAACCTACGACGGCTTCCTGAAAATTACCGAGATTCACTTCGAGAACGTGTCCACTGACTGCCATGCGAACTCCTGAGAAGAAGAGGTGAAGAAGAGGATAGACTGCACTGCCTTTGATTTACCGTTTCAGGTATGGTCAAAACGGGGCGTTTTCAAGGTGCGGCTGGTTTCCGGGGCGGTTACTGCTGTTCAGCTTTAGCCAGGGCGTCCAGCACGGACTGGAGCAGGCTACGCCCGAGGGGTCCCATACCGCGCTCCAGTTTGAGGCGGTCGTGCTGGCCCCGTGAGAGAGGGCCAAGGGCCGCGCCCATGCGCGCCATGTCGCCGCCGGCCCGCTGCATCTGAGTGGCCATACGACCCAGCCAGGCGAGGGCTTCCGGCTCACCGCGGCGGGCGGCGAGGATAACGCTGGCGAGGCCAGGGGCGGCAAGAGAGGGGTCTGCCTGATCGCTGGCCTTGGGTAAGGTTTCGGGATTCTGCAAGCCCATGAGGATAGATTCGATGATGGTGTCGTCTTCTTCGTCCAGCCCCTGCAGCAGGCCCGGCTCACGCTGACCGGCCAGAATCTGGCGGATGACGGCGACCAAATCGCCCCAGCCATTGGCGGCGGCGACGCGCAGGCTTTCTTCCAGCGGCGCCCGGAGATGGACATTCTGGCAGGCGGCGACGACCTGCAGGATGAGCGCCGCGTGGGCGCTGCGGATCTGCTCTCGGCGTTCGGGGAGGACGGGCATGCGGTGAACTCCAGTCAATGGTTGCCGGTTATTTTGCGGTATTGGCTGCGGGTGTGCAAAAAAGCTCAACGATTGAGATGTCGCGCCAGATAATGCCCGGTGTGGGACAGGGGGTTGTGCGCCACTTCGTCAGGTGTCCCGGTGGCGATGATCTGGCCGCCGCCGGAACCCCCCTCGGGGCCGAGGTCGATGACCCAGTCTGCCGTCTTGATGACGTCCAGATTGTGCTCGATAACGACGATGGTGTTGCCCGCGTCGGCCAGCTTCTGCAGTACCTCAAGGAGCAGGGCGATGTCATGAAAGTGCAGGCCGGTGGTGGGTTCGTCAAGGATGTAGAGGGTCCGCCCGGTGTCGCGACGGGAGAGTTCCCGGGAGAGTTTGACGCGCTGCGCTTCGCCGCCGGAGAGGGTGGTGGCCGACTGGCCCAGACGCAGGTAACCGAGGCCCACATCCAGCAGGGTCTGCAATTTGCGGGCGACGGAAGGGACGGGGTCAAAAAAGGACCGCGCATCCTCCACCGTCATCTCCAGGACCTCATGAATGTTTTTGCCCTTGTAGTGGACATCCAGGGTCTCGCGCTTGTAGCGTTTGCCGCCGCAGACGTCGCAGGGCACATAAATGTCCGGCAGAAAGTGCATTTCCACCCGGATCACGCCGTCGCCCTCACAGGCTTCGCAACGCCCGCCCTTGACGTTGAAGCTGAAGCGGCCGGGATGGTAGCCGCGGGTGCGCGCCTCGCCGGTGGCGGCGAACAGCTCGCGGATGGGGGTGAAGAGACCGGTGTAGGTGGCCGGGTTGCTGCGCGGGGTGCGGCCGATGGGGCTCTGGTCGATGGCGATGACCTTGTCCAGTTCTTCCAGGCCGCGTAAATGCTGATGCGCTGCGGGGCTCTGGCTGCTGCCCATGAGCACGCGGGCGCAGGCGGGGTAGAGGGTGTCGTTGATGAGGGTCGATTTACCGGAACCGCTGACCCCGGTGATACAGGTGAAGAGGCCGATGGGGATACGCGCATCCACCGACTTCAGGTTGTTGCCGGTGGCGCCTTGCACCTCCAGCCAACGCTGGCTGACATTGGCGCGCCGCCGCCCGGGGACGGCGATGCAGAGGTCGCCGGTCAGATAGCGACCGGTGAGAGAGTTGGTATTGGCGCGGATTTCTTCGGGTGTTCCCTGGGCGATGACTTCGCCGCCGTGGGTACCGGCGCCGGGGCCCATGTCCACCACATAATCGGCGGCGCGGATGGCGTCTTCATCATGTTCGACGACAATGACGGTGTTGCCGAGATCGCGCAGGTGCTTGAGGGTGCCGATGAGACGGTCGTTGTCGCGCTGGTGCAGGCCGATGGAGGGCTCGTCGAGGACGTACATCACCCCCACCAAGCCTGCGCCGATTTGCGAGGCGAGACGGATGCGCTGCGCTTCACCGCCCGACAGGGTTTCGGCGGAGCGGTCGAGGCTGAGGTAGTCGAGGCCGACATCCACCAGAAACTTCAGGCGACTGCCGATTTCCTTGAGGATGCGCTCGGCGATGAGGGCTTCCTGCCCTTCCAGTTGCAGATGGGTGAAGTGTTGCAATGACTCGCGGATGGACAGCGCCGAGACTTCCTGAATGGCCAGTGGGCCAACCCTGACCATCCGCGCCTCTTCGCGCAGGCGGCTACCATGACAGACGGGGCAACGCAGGCGGCCCATATAGCGCATGATTTCTTCGCGGATGAGGTTGGACTGGGTTTCGCGCAGGCGCCGTTCCAGACCGGCAATAACGCCCTCGAAGCTCAGCTTATGGCTGCGCGCCCCCTGCTGGACGGTGATGCGTTCGGCACTGCCGTGGAGAATCTGCTCGCGAATGTCGTAAGGCAAATCCCGCCAGGGGGTGTCCAGGGAAAAATGAAAGTGTGCGGCCAGCGCCGTGAGCAGGGGCGCGTAGTGCTCCTGATGGCGCTTGGTCCAGGCGGCGATGGCCCCGTCACGCAGGCTCAGTTCCGGGTTGGGGACGATGAGGTCAGGATCGAAAAAGGTGATTTCGCCGAGGCCGTCACAGCGCGGACAGGCCCCGGCGGGATTGTTGAAGGAGAAGAGGCGCGGCTCCAAAGGCGGGAAGGAGCGCCCGCAACTGGGACAGGCATGGTGAGCGGAAAACAGTCGCTCTTCCGCATGCTGTGGTCCCATGAGAACGACGATGGCCTGATCTTCGGCGAGGCTGAGGGCGGTTTCCAGCGATTCGGCCAGGCGCGGCCCGCTGTCGTCGCGCAGTACCAGACGGTCGATGACGGCCTCAATGCGATGCTTGCGCTTCTTGTCCAGGGTGGGGATTTCGTCCAGTTCGAGGAGTTGACCATCCACCCTGGCGCGAATCAGGCCGCGGGCGCGCAGGCTGCCGATGATGTCCTCGTGACTGCCTTTGCGGTCACGCAGCACCGGCGCCAGGATCATGAGCTTTTCGCCTTCGGGCAGGGCCAGGAGTTGATCGACCATCTGGCTGATGGTCTGACTCTGAATGGGCGCGCCGCAGCACCACGGGGTGCCGGCACGGGCATAGAGCAGGCGCAGATAGTCATGAATCTCGGTGACGGTGCCGACGGTGGAACGGGGGTTATGGGAGGTGGATTTCTGCTCGATGGCGATGGCGGGGGAGAGCCCCTCGATCGCGTCCACATCGGGCTTGCCCATGAGGGAAAGAAACTGGCGGGCATAAGCCGAGAGGCTTTCCACATAGCGGCGCTGTCCCTCGGCGTAGAGGGTGTCGAAGGCCAGCGATGACTTGCCCGAACCCGACAGCCCGGTGATGACGATGAGGCGGTCGCGCGGTAAGGTAAGAGAAATATTCTTGAGGTTGTGGGTGCGGGCGCCCCGGATATGGATGTGTTCCATGCAGCCGACATGCTCTTTTTGGGGACAATGGGTTAGTATAAAGCTTTCGGGGACACCCGTCCCCTGCAGATAAGGAGATCAGACGATGGCGGGAGTGAACAAGGTCATATTGTTGGGGCATCTGGGACGGGACCCGGAGATGCGCTATCAGCCCAGTGGCGGCGCCATCGCGAACTTCAGCGTCGCGACTTCCGAGACCTTCAAGGACAAGGAAGGCAACAAGCAGGAGCGCACGGAATGGCATCGGGTGGTGCTCTTCGGACGCACCGCAGAAATCGCCGGCGAATACCTGCGCAAGGGCAGCATGGCCTACGTGGAAGGCCGCCTGCAGACGCGCAAGTGGACCGACAAGGAAGGGCAGGAGCGCTACACCACGGAGATCGTGGGAGACCGTCTGCAACTGGTGGGCGCGCGTGGGGGCGGTGGCGGCGGTGCGGCGAGTTTTGATGAGGAAGATCAGTCCCGGCCGAGTGGTGGCAGCAGCAGTGCCGGGGGCGCGCGGAAGAATGAGATGCCGCCCGCGCCGGTGGAGGATTTTGATGATGATATTCCGTTTTAGGGCTGCTAGCCATTTTAAGGGTGTCCATGTTTTCCTCACACGGTATCTCCATTGCCCCGCATCGGCGCATCTTTTCTCTCGCCTATTGGGCGGGCTTTGCGGGGGTATTGGCCTTTAGCGGATGGTACGCTGGGTTCTCCTGGCACAGTTATGAAGAGGACAGCCGGTATCGTTTGGGGTTGAATGCCGAGATGGTCGCAAAAGTCACCCAGAACCTGCTGGACGGTCACGCCTCCGCGCTTCGGATTTTGGGCAAGCAATTGCAGCGTGCGGATGCCTTGTACCATCCCCGTCTTGCCCGAGCCATCCTGATGGATTACCGGGAGGCATCTCCGGGTATTGCCAGCGCGAATCTCATTGCCCCGAACGGACAGGTCATCGCCTCCACCGCCGTGGCGGCGGGACGGCCGCTACCCAACTTTCGCGACAATCCAGCCATCTGGCCGGGCCTACAGGAAGCGTTGCAGGTCCACGGCATGCGGGTCTACCGCCCTCTCCATGGACCGCTGGTGGGACAGTGGGTCATCCGCCTGAGCCATACGGTATTCTCGCCAGCAGGAAAGCCGCTATTCCTCCTGGCCGCCCCCATGCGTTTTCGTGAGATCGAAGGTTTCCTGAAGCATTTACCCTTACGCTCGGGAATGGCCGTCGGCTTGATCCGGGGCGACCTTACCATGGAAGGGCGCTGGCCCGTGCCCGAGGGCAACCTCGGCAAGCTGCTTTCCAAGCCCCTCCGCACCGGCGCCTTGCTGCGCGCCCTGCAAGCGCATCCTACCCTGCGTCAGGGATATTATGAAGGTTTTGTTACCGTGGGTCATACCTACCGATTTGGGGCCTTCAGCCGTCTGGATACTTACCCTCTGACCGCTTTCGTCTCCATCCCCAGGGGCCAATGGCTGGCCGCCTGGTGGCGACGACACATCCAGTACCCTTTGATCTT
>JBBIUH010000041.1:0-18288 GCA_037440305.1 Acidithiobacillus sp. | reverse complement strand
CCCAGTCTATCGCCGAAATGATGCGCACCCTCTGCTTCCGTACCCGTCTCGTCTTCGATTATCTGCGCATGACGAAAAACTCGGCGCCCGCAACGCTAGGAGGCGGCTGAGAACAAATTTACCGTGGGCGGTTGTGGGTGTCTGGCCATTTTTGGCACAGTGTCCAGCATTTTGATGATTTATGCGCATCTTGCGCCCTCGGCACCTTGACAAAGTTGCTCATTTACAACATCCTTCATAAGAGTGGTCGAGATTTTTTGCCGGGCAGCTTCGCCAGGGCTTGAGAGAGGAGGGTTTCAATAATGCAACATATTAAACGTATTACGCTGCTGGTTGCCATCAGCGGGGGTCTTTTCGCCAGCGCCGCTTATGCGGACGATGGCTACGTAGGTTATGCAATAGAACACGGCGCCAAGCCCGTTGTTACCAGCACGGGTATCTGTGTACGTGGCGGGCGCCCGGTCACTGATGGTCCTGTGCCTGCCTATTGTGCCCCGGCACCGGTCCCCGTGGCGGTCGCGCCGACGCCTCCCGCGCCAGCACCCGCACCCGCACCCGCTCCCATCGCACCTGTAGAGCGGACGATTCTGGTGAGCAAACCGATCACCATTACCGGAATCAACTTCAAGTTTGATTCATACAAGCTTCTGGATCACGACATCAAGGTCCTGGACCAAGTGGCTAGCTTTGCAAAAAACCACCCAGATGCCGTGCTCGACGTCAACGGCTATTGCAGCAAGGTGGGCAGTTACGCATACAATCTTAAGCTGTCCAAGCTGCGTGCCCAAAGTGTAGCGCAGTACCTGAGGCAACATGGAGTGACGAGCGATCGTATGGTACTGAAGGGTCACTCCTACGACAATCCGGTCGCCACCAACGCTACCCGACAAGGTCGATTCCTGAATCAGCGTGTGGAAATCAATTCTAGCATCAAGGTGCAGAAGACCGTTCAGTAATTTCTTCCCGGCGCTACAAGGGCGGGCCAACTAAGGCCCGCTTTTTTTGCCACGACCATGGCGGTGCGCGGCGTCATTTCCATGATAGACTAGTCGCCATGCGACAGTCCTTCCTCCGTTTTGTACGTACGCTGCACATCACCCGCGTTCTAGTGCGTTACCGCCTGGACGATGTGCTTTATTTTCTCCCTTTGTTAAAACCCTATCAGGCCGTTCTACGCCTAAGCCCTATGGCTTGGTTGGGACCGCGTCCGCAGGGCACCTTCGCCGAACGCTTGCGTGAGGCCCTGGAAACGCTGGGACCCACCTTTATCAAACTCGGACAGATGCTTTCAACCCGCCGAGATTTGCTTCCCGACCATATTACTCAGGAACTCGCGAAACTTCAGGATGCAGTACCCCCCTTCCCGTCAAACATCGCGCGGCAGATTATTGAGGCGGCGCTTGGTAAACCGATTGAAACGGTCTTCTGTCAATTTGAGGACCAGCCTGCAGCTGCTGCGTCCATTGCCCAAGTACACTTTGGGCAGTTACTGGACGGCCGTGAGGTGGCAATCAAAGTCCGACGCCCCGGCCTGCAACGGATTATTGATCAGGACCTGGCGATACTCGCCCTACTCGCCGATCTCGCGGAGCGCTATTCTCAGGAGGGTCGTCGCCTGAGGATACGCGCGGTTGTCGCGGAATATGCCAAAACCATTCGCGGTGAACTGGATCTGCTACGCGAGGCGGCCAATGCCAGCCAGTTGCGGCGTAATTTTGCTGCAGAGACTGATCTGCTCTATGTGCCGGAAATATATTGGGATTACTGCGCACCCCCGGTATTGGTGATGGAGCGCATTTATGGCATCCCCATTGGTCAGCGCGACGCACTGCGTAACGCGGGTATCGATTTTGACCAACTCTCGCGACGCGCCGCAGAAATCTTTTTTCGCCAGGTCTTTCGCGACGCGTATTTCCATGCGGATATGCATCCCGGCAACGTCTTTATTGATCCGAAGAATGGGCGCTTTATCGCCGTTGATTTCGGCATCATGGGAAGCCTGGATGATGCGAGCCAGCATTACCTCGCTGAAAATATGATCGCATTTTTCCGGCGCGACTACCGGCGCGTAGCAGAAGCGCATGTGGAAGCCGGATGGGTACCACCAGACACCAATGTACAAGATTTCGAAACAGCCATTCGTGCCATTGCGGAACCAGTGTTTGAAAAGCCCCTGAATGAAATATCCGTCGCCAGCCTCTTGCTTCGTCTCTTCCAGACGACGCGCACTTTTCAAATGCAAACTCAGCCACAACTCCTGCTGCTCCAAAAAACGCTGGTCAACGTCGAGGGCATTGCCCGCGATTTCAACCCGGCACTCAATATCTGGGAAGTCGCCACGCCGCTGCTGACAGAATGGCTCAGTCGCCAGCGCGGTCCGCAGGGCTGGTGGTCTGCGCTTAAACAATACTTCCCACAATGGGGATTGGTGCTGCCCGAAATGCCGGTACTCCTGCACAATATCCTGCGCCAAGCCCAACAGGGAGAACTGCCCCTGGTGATTCGCAATAACGACATCGAGGGCATTCGCCAGGAACTGCACAATGGTTTGCAAAAGCTTACCTATAGCGTAGGCGGCACGTTTATTGTGGTAGGCTTAGGCATTATCGCGGCGCTGGAACATCGGCTGGATAGCCCGATACTCAATTTACCGGTATGGGCTTGGCTGATCATCCTGCCCACGGCACTCTGGGCCGGGACCAGTTGGGTGCGCAGCGTATTTTTCAGGCGTGGTTAAAGTTATGTAAGTTACCGTTACAACAAATACGCAACCAAGTAAGGGAGGATGTCATGTGGATGGTTGTTTCTTTTTTGATAGCGGCACTGGCTGTCATCTTTGCAGTTCAGAACGGGGCACCCGCCACTATTCATTTCTTCTCGTGGACGTTTGCACAATCGCAGGGGGTAGTCCTGCTCAGTGGTTTCGTCGCCGGTTTTATTGCGAGCATGCTGATTTATCTACCCACGCATATTCGTAACAAGCTGAAGATCCGTCGTCATGAACGACGTGTGGCTGACCTTGAAGGGCAACTCAACGCAGAACGCGGCAAGCGGGAGTACTTCGAAAAAGAACATGCCGCCGCCATGCGTGTCCAGAAAGGTAACAGCATAGCGACCGACAACACAGAAAAAAGCACCGACTAAATGATCAGCCGCACATCAAGGCGTGACTACGGTCTTTTTCTCGACAGTAGCCACCGATTGGAACTCCGGGTGCAGACGCGCCAAAGTTGCCAGGTTACTGGTGGCCTGGGTATTTCCGAGTGCTGCAGCCTTGTGCCACCAGAGGCTGGCCTTGCTATAGTCCTGCGGTACCCCTTGCCCTAAGAAATAGAGATTACCCAAGTTGTACTGCGCGGCGGCAATACCCTGCGCTGCCGCCTTCTCCCACCAATATGCCGCTTTGGTCTCGTCCTTACTGACACCTTGCCCGAAATAATACTGCATGCCGAGGTTATATTCGGCCTTGGCATAGCCATGGAGGGCAGCTTTATCAAACCACTGTGCGGCCAAACCATAATTTTGCGGAACCCCATCACCTAGGGCACAACGGGTGCCAATCGTGTTTTCAAGCTTGGCGGTGGTGAGATCGGTGGGGTGGGTAGTAGCCACATCCCCCAAGTCTGCCTTGGGTGCGGTCTGCGCTTCGGCCAAGAGAATGGAAAGCACCAAAAGTGCTGCGCCACACGCAGCGAGGAGGGAACGTTTAGTGAAATCATGATGAGCGCGCATAGAAACTCCAGGCTGATGTCAATATCTTGCAGATGATGAGGTTACACCAAGAACCTCGTGCGTCGCCAGAAGTTTCTCTGGCGACCGCCGAACCGGAATTTAGACTGGCCGCGACCGGCAGCGCGCAGACATCCGCGCAGCCGCATCAGGCGCTTTAAGTGGATAACTGAGCGTCGATCCAAGCCTCTGCTGCGTACCAATCTGCCTGGCAATCGCCTCCCGCAAAGCTGCGGCCCTCAGCGAGATAGTAGGCACGTTCAGCAATCATGCGCTGGCGATCCGCGGCAGAGGCTGCAGGGGACTTCGAACGCCCTGCACTACGCGGCATTTTGACCGGTGCGGCGTCCTCCGCCGGTTTACGGACGCGAGCGGCGCGCACATTGGGCGCAACTGAAACTTCCTTGGACTTTGTGACTCGTTTTTTAGGTTGCTCATCCGCCATGGCTACACTCCTGGGAACATGGAAAGACCGCTCTACAGGTGATAGCACAAGATGGCAGAGTTTTCAAAGTCCGGACAAGACCTTTTTCCAGTCGGCAGGCAGGAACGAACGCAGACTAGTTGCGATTTGTCAGCGACCAGCTTGCAAAGTCTCCGGAGCGCGCCATTTCTGCGCCAGCTTATCCAGGACGGCGTTCACAAAGCGATGGCCCTGCTCACCACCAAAGTCTTTACCCAGCTCTATGGCTTCATTGATGATCACCCGGTAGGGCGTTTGCGGATAGTCCCGCAATTCGTAGGCCGCTAGGCGCAGAATCGCCCGTTCGACTTCGCTGACCTCATCGGCCCAGCGGCGATCCTGAACTTCCTGGGCAATGGCGGGGTCCAGCTCGGGGATTGCGGCACAAACCCCTTGCCAGAGGCTTTTGAAGAAAGCAATATCGGCGCCCTGCAGTCGCTCAGGGTCGGAGGTAAATTGCAACTCGATCTCGGTGCAGTGGCCGGGATTCATCTGCCACTGATAGAGGGCCTGAACGGCAGCTTGACGCGCCAGACGACGACGACTGATTTTCATGGAGTGCTGTTCAGATCTGACGCAACAACTGCACCATTTCCAGCGCAGCCATAGCAGCATCAAAGCCTTTATTGCCCGCTTTAGTTCCGGCGCGCTCAATGGCCTGCTCAATGCTATCCGTGGTCAGCACCCCAAAAATCACCGGGACCCCTGTATCCATGGATACCTGGGCCACACCTTTGGAGACTTCGGCCGCGACATAATCAAAATGCGGAGTACCCCCACGAATCACCGCACCCAAACAAAGCACTGCATCATAATTACCACTGCGCGCCAGTTTCTGCGCGACCAGCGGCATTTCATAAGCACCCGGCACATAAACGACGTGAAGTTGTTCTTCTTTTGCACCGTGACGGCGCAACGCGTCGATGGCACCCTGCTCCAACTGCTGGGTGATAAAGCTGTTGAAGCGGCCGACCAACAGAGCAAAACGATGCTCACCAGCCTGCAAACTGCCCTCAATATGACGAATCATGACTCATCCTCGGAAACTTCCTGAAAGGGGCGCTGGTCGACGATCTCCAGACCGAAGCCGCCGATACCGCGGTATTGAAACTGGCTGTCGCTAAGGACCACTGCCTGATGTACTCCCAGATCAGAAAGAATCTGGGCGCCGATACCAAAGGTGCGCAGAACGCGTCCGGCGTCACCTGCCTGACCGGGTCCCTTGGGCTTTTCAGGCAGCGCAGCAACATCCCGCAGGAGTTCTTCGACACTCTCCTGATGGTGGAGGTAGACCAGCACGCCACGACCTTCCGCAGCGATGCGCCGCAAAGCAATGGTGTTTGGACTGGCGTCACCGGCGAACAGATCATTCAGTGTTTTGCCAACCTGTACCCGCACCAGTACGGGTTCATCACACGCTTCCAGATCGCCGAGAACCAGAGCGAAGTGCGTTTCACGGGCGACCCAGTCACGATAGACATGGAGCTGGAAGTTGCCGTATGGGATGGGCCACGGGCCGCTCGCCTCACGCTGTATGATACGCTCCCGTTCTAGGCGGTAGCGGATCAGGTCGGCAATGGTGCCAATTTTGAGGCCATGTTCTGCCGCATAAGGGAGCAGGTCGGGCAAACGCGCCATTTCACCGTCGGTGTTGAGAATTTCGCAGATGACGCCAGCGGGTTTGCAGCCAGCCAGCCGGGCAAGGTCTACTGCCGCTTCCGTATGACCGGCACGAACCAGTACACCCCCGGCTTCTGCCGCCAAGGGGAAGATATGACCGGGCATCACAATGTCCTCAGGGCCCGCGTCATCGGCAATAGCCGCCTGAATCGTCACGGCGCGGTCGGCGGCGGAAATACCGGTGGTGACACCGCGGGCGGCCTCAATCGAGACCGTGAACGCGGTGCCTAAGCTGGCCGTGTTGTGGCCCACCATCTGTGGAAGACGCAATTGCTCGCAACGTTCGCGGGTGAGGGGCAGGCACACCAAACCGCGCGCCTGGGAGACCATGAAGTTGATGGCGGCGGGCGTCACAAACTCTGCCGCCATAATGAGGTCGCCTTCGTTTTCACGCCCCTCATCATCCATCAGGATCACCATGCGTCCGGCGGCGATGTCGGCGATGATTTCCTCGGCGGGACTGATATCGGTACTGCTCATACGGGGAACCCTTTTGCGGCAAGTGAATCACGATCAATCCCGGATTTTACCCCGGAGTCGGGGTCCGTGACCACCCAGCGCTCCAGATAGCGGGCGATGAGGTCCACCTCCAGATTGACGGCATGCCCCGACCGCCACTGCGCGACCGTCGTCTGCGCCAGCGTATGGGGGATGACGTTGAGCATGAACGTGTCACCATGGAGCGCGTTGACGGTCAGGCTGACACCGTCCACACAGATGCTACCCTTGGCGGCGATATAACGCAGCAGATCCGGCGGCGCAGCGATGGCAAATACCTGCGAACGTCCCGACACGCTCACTTCGCGAATATGTCCGACACCATCCACATGGCCGGCGACCAGATGGCCTCCCAGGCGATCGGCCAGACGCAAGGCTTTTTCCAGATTGACCGGGCTGCCCGTCTTGAGATGCCCAAGAAGGGTTTTGTCGAGAGTCTCACGGGAGACATCGACGGCAAAAGCGTCGCGCTGGAGCTCCACCACCGTCAGGCAAACGCCGGAAACCGCAATACTGTCGCCCAACTGGACATCACTAAGATCAAGTTTCCCGGCAGCGACGGTCAGCCGTAGGTCGCCGCTCTGGGGCTGCATCCCGCGGATCTGGCCCAAGCCCTGAATAATACCGGTAAACACCACTTATCGCTCCTGCGGACGCAACGTCCACTTGATATCGTCGCTCAGTTGAGTGATATTGATCACTGACCAGCGCGGCACCTCCACGAGATTCGCATAGGGGCCGGTCGCGAGCACCGGTCGCGCGTCCTGCCCGAGCAGCAGCGGTGCCACATAGAGCAGCCATTCGTCGACCAAATCGGCTGTGAATAAGGAAGCAGCGATGCCTGGCCCCGCTTCCACCAAAATATCATTCAGTTCCCGCTGGGCGAACATAGTCATCACTTCTTGCCAGTCCAACTCCCCTCCCGTTCCACGACAAGAGAGCAACTCCGCACCAGCAGCGCGCAGCGCTTCCCGAGCAGCGCTTGGAGCATCCGGATAGTGACAAATCCATACCGCGCCCGGCGTACTAAAAAGCGCCGCATCAGGGGGGGTACGCAAGTGGGTGTCCAAAACGATTTTCACCGGATAGCGCTGCAGGGCCACCTCCAAGCGTGGCGCCAGGCGGGGATTATCGGCCAGTACCGTGCCGATACCGACAAGGATGGCACTGGCGCGCGCCCGCTCCTGCTGCACATCTGCGCGCGCTGCCTCCCCCGTCAGCCATTGGCTTTGCCCGTTGGCGAGCGCCACCCGGCCATCCAAACTCATGGCCTGCTTGAGCCGCACCCACGGACGGCCATGGCGCATCCGCTGCAAAAATCCGGGATTCAGGGCTTCCGCCTCCACCCCCAGACAACTCTCGTCAACCACAACCCCGGCAGCGCGCAAATATTCCACGCCGCGCCCGGCCACCAAAGGATTGGGGTCGCGCATAGCGATCACTACCCGCGCCACACCCGCTGCAACCAGCGCATCCGCACAGGGCGGGGTGCGGCCCTGATGGCTACAGGGCTCCAGGGTGACATAAGCAGTGGCACCACGCGCGGCATCGCCCGCTTCCGCAAGTGCGAACACTTCGGCATGCGGTTTGCCGGCCTGTAAGTGGGCGCCCCGCCCGACGACGGATCCATTTTTGACCAGCACGGCCCCCACACACGGATTGGGATGTGTGCTGTAGAGTCCCTGCTCTGCTAGTACCAGGGCCTCCCCCATGAAGACAACATCCTGCTCAGTCGTCACGAGCCACGTCGGCTCCCTCGCCGGGGACCCCTCCCTCTTTCATCCGTGCGATTTCGGCACTGAAGGCGTCGACATCTTCAAAGCGCCGATAGACCGAGGCAAAACGCACGTAGGCGACGGGGTCAAGGTCCCGCAAAGCCTCCATCACCAGTTCGCCAATGAGACGCGCCGGAATCTCCCGCTCACCGCGTTCGCGGATCCGCCGCTGGATCATTCGCACGGCGGCATCCACCCGCGCCGTCGCTACTGGCCGTTTGCTCAGCGCCCTGGTCAAGCCCCGCTGGAGTTTGTCTTCGCTGAAGGATTCGCGTCGCCCATCGGTCTTGACGACCATGGGCAGCGCCAGCTCTGCCCGTTCAAAGGTGGTGAAGCGTTGCCCGCACTCCGGACATTCGCGCCGCCGCCGTACACTCCCGCCATCATCCGCGAGGCGGGAATCCACCACGCGGGTATCGGCGTAGGCACAGAACGGACAGCGCATGAATACTTAGCCGTACACCGGGAACTGATGGCAGAGGGCCTTCATGTCCGCCTGGACCCGTGCAATGACCGATGTATCGCCGGTCGCATCCAGGACATCCGCAATGCCATTACCCAGGCGATGCATTTCGGCCTCGCCGAAGCCACGCGTTGTTGCTGCGGGCGTACCGATGCGGATGCCACTGGTGACTGCGGGCGGACGCGTGTCGAAGGGCACGGCATTCTTGTTGACGGTGATGTTGGCCTGCCCTAGCGCCTCTTCCGCCTCTTTACCCGTAACCTTCTCGCCCAGGTTCAGCAGGAAGAGATGGTTGTCGGTGCCACCCGAAACTGCACCATAACCACGTCCGGTAAGCACATTGCTCAGGGTTTGCGCATTGTGGATGACTTGCCGCTGATACACCTTGAACTCCGGCTGCAATGCTTCGCGGAAGGCAACGGCCTTGGCGGCGATGACGTGCATCAGCGGCCCCCCCTGTAAACCTGGAAAAATCAGGGAGTTCACCTTCTTGGCATACTGTTCCCGACAGAGGATCAAACCGCCGCGGGGTCCGCGCAAGGTTTTGTGGGTGGTGGTGGTGACAAAATCCGCATGGGGCACCGGACTGGGATGCAGATTCGCGGCTACGAGGCCGGCGATGTGCGCCATGTCCACCAGCAGATAGGCGCCGATACTGCGGGCAATCTCACCGATGCGGGCGAAGTCGATAACGCGTGAGTAAGCGCTGGCACCCGCGACGATCATCTTCGGACGTTCCTGCTCCGCCTGCTCCGCCATGGAGTCATAATCGATACGGCCATCTTCCGCGCGCACCCCATAAGCCGCAACCTGAAAGAGTTTACCGGACACGTTCACCTTGGCGCCATGGGTCAGATGGCCACCGTGGGCCAAGCTCATACCCATAATCTTATCGCCAGGCTGGAGCACGGAAAGATAAACCGCCTGGTTGGCCTGCGAACCGGAGTGGGCCTGGACGTTGGCATGTTCGGCGCCAAATAGCTCCAAGGCACGGTCGATGGCCAACTGCTCGGCGATGTCCACATACTCGCAGCCGCCGTAGTAGCGCTTGCCCGGATAGCCTTCCGCATATTTATTGGTCAGCACCGAGCCCTGCGCGGCCATCACCATGGGACTGGCGTAGTTTTCAGAGGCGATGAGTTCGACATGATCTTCCTGGCGCCGGGTTTCCTTGCGCATAGCCTCCCATAGTGCAGGATCGAAATCAGCAATGGTCAGGGTTTTGGAAAACATGGCCGAACTCCTTAGAACTTTAAGAAAAAATAGGGGTAAACACTAATGGATGCGCACGATCACGGCAAGGGTGAAAAATTGGCATGCATCATGAATCTCTTTCATCCGACGTCTGCGATCCGGGTATTCCTTGGATCAGATCTTGATGCGCACTGGCTGTGGGTGGCCCTGTAAAACGAACTTCGGTGCCGCCTTTTCTTTCTTGCCACGGCGCGGCCGCTGTTTGTCCGCAAAAATATCCTGATAGGCCACATAAATGACTGGCGGACCAAGCACCCAGACCACTAAACTCAGCCACAACTGCGAGAAGGACGGCATCAATACATTACTGACCAAAATAATCGCCCAGAGGGCGATGAGCGGATCGCGCAGTTCCGGTCGGAAAATCAGGGTCAGGGTGGTTTCTACCTCAGACTCCAGCCAGCCATGCCCTTTGTGCAAGGCCAAGGCTATCCCGAAAAAGGCGGGCGAAAACCAGAAGTAGGGCATGAGCGCAAGGTCAGAAAAACGCTCGCCGAAAGCAAACCACCAGCCCCAAAACCCCTGCCCTAATCCCGATCCGTCATTCCAGGGCATCTGAATCCCCGCAAGGATCCCCCCCATGACCACCACATCCTGGCCAAACTCAAAAATCATGCCGAACACCGCGAACACCATGCCCCATAACACGGCCACATGTAGCGCGTGCCGGGTTTGTTGCGGGGTGTATTCCTCTCCCTCACTGCGCCCGGCGATGCGCAAACCAACCAACAGTCCGAGCGGTGCTAGCGCGTCCATAAGCCAGCCCGGGAAAGGAATGGCGGTGAAAAATATAGCCCCTGTGGCGAAGACAAGCCAAGGCTTGGGGCGCGCAGTCACCAACTCGGCACCTCCTTCCACCCAGGTCACCATTCGATCCAACCATTTCCAAGCCAAAGCGCTGCTCCCGGACTGAGGGCAAACGATCTGCGCACCACTTTCGTGCCAGATCGAGACAATCCTTGGTCATTTTAGCCAAGAACATGCGCCATTACAAAAACCGGTTCGCCCAGGCAGTCGCGACGCTATCTTGTGGCCAGCGGCTGGCGCGATTAGACTCTTTGGGCTTTCCTTACAAAATTAAAGTGCGCAATGCCAGCAGAAATACCCGCTGATTCCGTAGGACTGGTAATCCCGCAGACCGTGACCTTTTCGGCACCTCTGGAACTGGAGTGTGGCCGCGTTCTGCCCGGCTACACCCTCACCTATGAGACCTACGGCACCCTCAATACACAGCGGAGCAATGCCATCCTGCTCTGCCACGCTCTTTCCGGCGACCACCATGCGGCCGGTTACCACAGTATGGACGATCGCAAGCCGGGCTGGTGGGAGCACCTGCTGGGGCCCGGTAAAGCCATGGATACCGAGCGCTTTTTCTTCATCTGCGCAAACTTCATCGGCTCCTGCAAAGGCTCGACGGGTCCGGCCAGCATCAATCCGGAGACCGGCACGCCCTGGGGACTGGATTTCCCCATGGTCACCGTGCGCGACTGGGTGAGGACTCAGGCAGAACTCGCCGACCATCTGGGTATTGCGCAGTGGGCGGCTGTCGTCGGCGGCAGCCTGGGGGGCATGCAGGTCATGCAGTGGACGATGGATTACCCGGAACGCTTGCGTCATGCGGTCGTTATCGCCGCGGCATCCAAGCTCACCGCGCAGAACATTGCCTTCAACGAAGTCTGCCGCCAGGCCATCATGACCGACCCGGACTTTCATGGCGGACGCTACTATGCCCACGCCACCAAGCCCCGGCGCGGACTGTCACTGGCGCGCATGATCGGACATATCACCTATCTTTCCGACAATGCCATGCGCACCAAGTTCGGTCGCGACACCCGTGGCGGCAAGGCTTTTTCCTTCGGCTTCGACGTGGATTTCGAGGTAGAGAGTTACCTGCGTTATCAGGGCTCCAGTTTTGTTGAGCACTTCGATGCCAACAGTTATCTCTACATCACCAAGGCGTTGGACTACTTTGATCCGGCCAACGCTTTTGGGGGGAACCTGGCCGAAGCGTTCGCCTCAACACAGGCAGCCTTTCTGGTGATCTCCTTCAGTTCAGACTGGCGCTTCTCGCCGGAGCGCTCGCGTGAAATCGTGCAGGCCCTATACACCTGCAATCGGGATGTCAGTTATGCCGAGATTGAGGCGGAGCACGGCCACGATTCTTTCCTGATGCCCATTCCACAATATGTGGCCGTGCTCCGCGCCTATCTCGGGCGCGTTGCTGAAGAGGTGGGAGCATGACTCTGCGTAAGGATCTGGCGATCATTGCCGACTGGATTACGCCGCAAAGCCGCATCCTCGACCTGGGTTGCGGGGAGGGCGAACTGCTGGCCTACCTGCGCGCTGAAAAAGGCGTGCAAGGTTATGGCGTGGAAATTGAGGAGGCGCGGGTGGTGGCGGCCATACGCCGCGGCATACCGGTGATTCAACAAGACCTCGATCAGGGTTTGCGTAATTTTGCCGATCACAGCGTCGATACGGTAGTCCTTTCCCTGACCCTGCAAGCCTCAACCTATCCGCGTGAACTGCTATTGGAGATGCTGCGGGTCGGACGCGAGGTCATCGTCACCTTTCCCAACATGGGGCACTGGCATGCGCGTTGGCAACTGGGTATCCGTGGCCGCATGCCCATGACAGACGTTTTACCCCATACGTGGTACGATACGCCCAATATCCATCTGTGTACGATCCGTGATTTCGAGTCGCTGTGCCATGATAACGGGATTGCAATCCATCAGCGGGTCGTACTGAACGAGCGGCGTCGCGAAACCTGGCGCAATCGCCTGTTGCCCAATCTGTTTGGCGAGGTGGCCCTCTATCGTTGCGCCCTGATGGCGCGCTGACCCGCTGCAGGAGAACGCCATGTCACTGGAACTCATCAGCTTTCCTCTCTGCCCTTATGTGCAGCGCTCGGTCATCACCCTGCTCCACAAGCAGGTGGGCTTCACCCTCACCCACATTGATCTGGCGCACAAACCTGAATGGTTTCTGGCGCTGTCGCCCATGGGCAAAGTGCCCTGCCTGAAAATTGATGAACACACGGCGCTCTTTGAATCGCAGGTCATCAATGAATATCTGGACGAAACCATCGCCCCCGTGCTGCACCCCGCCGACCCCCTGGAACGGGCACAACACCGCGCCTGGATCGCCTTCGGCAGCGAAATACTGAGCGACCAGTTCCAGATGATGATCGCCCAGGGGGAAGAGCGTTTTGCCGCCTCTAGTCGCCAGCTTTTTGACAAACTTGAACGGCTGGACAAAATCATGGGGAACGGCACATTCTTTGCCGGTGAGAACTTCAGTCTGGTGGACGCTGCACTGGCGCCACTGTTCATGCGCATGGAAATCCTCCATGCCCTGCGCCCATTGCCGCGCTGGGAATCCTTGGGCAAACTGCGACGCTGGACGGCATTGCTCATGAAATTGCCAGAAGTCGCTGGCTCGGTGACTGCGGACTTTCCAGATCGTTTACGCAACTATATTAGTGAGAAGGGCAGCCTGTTTTTGCGTTCTGCCTGAAGCATTGCAGCATCATAAATTCGCCCAAAGTGAAGGAGTTGACCGTATGAGCGAGCATCAAAAGAACGAGGAACAGAGCCAGGCTCTGGTGCCGACCACCCATTTCGGCTATCAGGAAGTACCGGAAACGGAGAAGGAGCAACTCGTCAAAGGGGTTTTTAGCAGCGTCGCCAGCAAATATGACCTGATGAATGACCTGATGTCTCTCGGGGTGCATCGTTTGTGGAAACGCTTTACCGTCGATCTCGCCCGTCCCCGGCCAGGGCAGCGGGTGCTTGATCTGGCAGGCGGCACGGGCGATCTCGCGGCGGCGATTTACCCCAGGGTCAGGCCCAATGGCTCCATTGTCGTTTCCGACATTAACCCGGAAATGCTCGCGGTGGGCGAAAACCGCCTGGCCGACAAGGGCATCATCGCCGGAGTAGAATTTGTGGAGGCCAACGCCGAGGAACTCCCCTTTCCCGACCGCGAGTTCGATCTCGTCACCCTTGCCTTCGGTATTCGTAATATGACTCATCCGGAACGGGCCTTGAGTGAAATTCACCGGGTACTGAAGACTGGCGGCCGGGTACTGATCCTCGAGTTCTCTCACCCGCGCTGGCCGGGATTGCAGAGCATTTACGACCTCTACTCTTTCAATCTGCTGCCGCGCATCGGTGAATTCATCGCCAAAGACCGGGAAAGCTATCAATATCTGGTGGAGTCTATCCGCCGCTTCCCCGACCAGGAAACTTTCAAGATGATGATGGAAGATGCCGGGCTGGCCCGAGTGGAAGTGTTCAATCTGTCTGGTGGCATCGTCGCTCTGCATCGCGGATTCCGGATGGATTGATGAACGCTTTTCATTACCATACCTAAAAATTCCCTCTTGAGCCTGCTGGCTCAGCAGGGCATCATGGCGACAATTTTCGCAGAGGAGTAATGCCCATGACATCGGTCCACAGTCTCGGTTTTCCCCGTATCGGCCACAAGCGTGAGCTGAAAAAGGCGCTGGAAAGCTTCTGGTCCAAGGAGATTGACGAGAAGGAATTGCAGTCCCGCGCTGCCCAGTTGCGCGATCGCCACTGGCGGATTCAACAGACGTGTGGCATGGATCTGATGCCGGTAGGCGATTTCAGCCTCTACGACCACATGCTCGACATGAGTTGCACTTTGGGCGCTATTCCGCCGCGTTACGGCTTTTCCGGTGACCAGGTGGACCTCTCCACCTTCTTCGCCATGGCGCGCGGCTCCAGCACCCAGCCCGCCATGGAAATGACCAAATGGTTTGACGCCAATTATCACTTCATCGTCCCTGAATTCCATGAGGGTATGGATTTTCACCTCGCCAGCGACCGCATTTTTGCCCAGGTGAAAGAGGCGCAGACACTGGGCCTGAAGGCCAAGCCCGTCCTGGTCGGCCCCATCACCTATCTCTGGCTCGGTAAAGAGAAAGACCTTAAGGCCGAAACACACCATGACGCACAGCATCATCATGATGACAGCGCCTGTCACGGCCATGGCGCTCCCATCGGTAATACCTGTTTTGACCGCCTGACCCTGCTGCCCAAGGTGCTGCCGGTCTATGCTGAGCTCCTCACCCGCCTAGCGGAACTGGGCGTGGAATGGGTGCAGATGGATGAACCCGCCCTCGCGCTTGACCTGCCCCAGGAATGGATCAAGGCGCTGGATACGGCCTACCAAACACTAAGCAAGGGCAAAGCGCCCAAGGTGCTGCTGGCGACCTATTTTGATTCCGTTGCCGACCACGCCAAACAACTCAAAGCCCTGCCCGTCGCTGGCTTGCATCTTGATCTGCGCCGTGCGCCGCAGCAATTGAACAGTTTCCTCACCGACTACCCCGCCGACAAGGTGCTCTCCCTCGGCGTCGTCGATGGTCGTAACGTCTGGCGCGCTGACCTCGATGCCGCACTGGAACTCCTGCGGCCCGCCCACCAGCAGCTCGGCGACCGTCTCTGGGTCGCACCGTCCTGCAGCCTGCTGCATACGCCCGTAGATCTGGATCAGGAGACAGAGCTGGACGCTGAACTGAAGTCCTGGCTCGCCTTCTCCGTGCAGAAGCTGGACGAAGTCGCCGTCATCAGCCGCGCCCTGGACAAAGGCGCGGAGTCGGTGGCCCAGGAGCTGGCCGCCGCCCGCGCTGCCGTCGCGTCCCGCCGCAGCTCGCCGCGCATTCACAACCCCGCCGTCGCTCAGCGCCTTGAAGGCTTGGGTAAGGATGACGGCCAGCGCAACAGCCCCTTCCCGGCGCGGGAAGCGGCACAGCGGGCGCGCTTCAAACTGCCCGCCTTCCCGACCACCAGTATTGGCAGCTTCCCGCAGACCCCGGAAATCCGTAAGGCCCGCTTGCAGAATCGCAAAGGCGAACTGAGCAATGCCGATTACCAGAAGGCGATGGAGGCGGAAATCGCTCTGGTAGTGAAGGAGCAGGAGCGTCTCGGCATTGATGTGCCGGTGCATGGCGAACCCGAGCGCAATGACATGGTAGAGTACTTCGGCGAGCAGTTGTCCGGATTTGCTTTTACCCGCCATGGTTGGGTACAGAGTTACGGTTCGCGCTACGTCAAGCCACCGTTGATTTTCGGTGACGTCTCTCGCCCCACCCCGATGACGGTGGCCTGGAGCAAATACGCCCAGTCCCTGACCCAGCGGCCCATGAAGGGCATGCTCACCGGCCCGGTGACCATCCTGCAGTGGTCTTTC
The DNA here is from genome assembly GCA_037440305.1 of Acidithiobacillus sp. Lineage (GTDB taxonomy): Bacteria > Pseudomonadota > Gammaproteobacteria > Acidithiobacillales > Acidithiobacillaceae > Acidithiobacillus. Next base: position 2,204 of record JBBIUH010000041.1, on the reverse strand, counting down.
GTCCGTGATGACCAGCCCCGCGAACGTACTGCGTTGCAGATCGCTCTGGCCATCCGCGATGAGGTCAAGGACTTGATTGATGCTGGCATAGGTATCATTCAGATCGACGAGCCAGCCTACCGTGAAGGTCTGCCCCTCAAGCGCAAGGATTGGGATCAGTATCTCAACTGGGCGTCGCGCGCCTTCCGCATTTCAGCGCAAATCGCCCCCGATGACGTGCAGATCCACACGCACATGTGCTATTCGGAGTTCAACGATATTCTGCCCGCCATTGCGGCCATGGATGCCGACGTGATCACCATTGAAACCTCACGCTCACAGATGGAATTGCTGGACGCTTTTGCAACCTTCAACTATCCCAACGAAATCGGACCGGGCGTCTATGACATCCACTCCCCACGCGTACCTAGCGTCGAAGAGATGGTGGGCCTGATGGAAAAGGCGGTGAAAGTGGTCCCCGCCGAGCGCCTGTGGATTAACCCCGACTGCGGTCTGAAAACCCGCAAGTGGGCGGAGGTCACCCCGGCGCTAGAGAACATGGTCGAGGCGGCTCGTCAGATTCGTGCCCGTCACTGCTAAAATGCGTCATAAGCAGCACGAAGGAGCCCCCTTTTTGGGGGCTTTTTTGTGACCATTTTCCAAAATTATCAAATAGCTTGATAGCTGTTGAAACTTATTGATAAAGTCCAAGTTAAAGTCGCGCTTTCATCTGAATTCCAACCGATAGCAAGGGAGTGATAGCCATGAATAATGACGTGATCGACGCCATGATCGACGGCTTCAAAGATTTTCACCACGCCTATTATGAGGAACGGCCAGACTTTTTCGATACCCTGGTGGAGAAAGGGCAAAACCCAAAAGTCATGCTGATAGGCTGTTCCGATTCCCGAGTCACGCCAACGTCACTCTACGGCAGTGAGCCCGGAGACATTTTTGTGGTGCGCAACGTCGCGAATCTCGTTCCTCCGGCGGAGCAAGACGGCCATCTTCATGGCACCAGCGCGGCGGTGGATTTTGCGGTCAGTCACCTGGAGGTGGAGCACATCATTATCAACGGCCACTCTCATTGCGGTGGCATGAAAGCACTATTGAATGGCACCGAAGGCAAGTATGTCGGTCCTTGGGTGGAAATCGCCAAGGACGCCCGTTCTGACGTGATGCGGGAATATGCTGATGCCAGCCCCGAAGAACAGGCGCGCGCCCTCGAAAAGGCCAGTATTCTTGTTTCTCTGGAGAATCTGCTGACCTTTGATAGCGTGCGTCGCCGCGTGGTACGGGGTGAACTGCAGTTGCATGGCTGGTACTTTGACATGGAAGAAGGGGTCCTCCTCGCCTACAACGTAGGAAAACAGAAGTTCGATCGACTTGCCTGAGGACACCGCATGGAAAACAGTGTTAATCTCTCGCCATTCAAAAACCTGCGCGCCGATGTGCCCGCTGCCGTGGTCGTGGCCCTGGTGGCGATGCCGCTCTGCCTCGGCGTAGCTTTGGCATCAGGGACGCCGCTGATCGCCGGACTTATCGCCGGCATCATGGGCGGCGTGCTCGTCCCCTTGTTCAGCCGTTCGCAACTGGCCGTCAGCGGTCCGACGCCGGCCATCGTCGCCACGGTACTGGTGGCGATGCAGACGCTGCCGAGTTTCTCCGCTTTTCTGCTGGCGGTGGTCATCGCCGGGGTCATCCAGATCGTTTTGGGTGTGATCCGTGCAGGCGTCGTCGCCTATTTTTTCCCCTCTGCCGTCATTCAGGGGATTCTTTCGGCTATCGGCATCATCCTCATCCTCAAACAGTTTCCCTATGCCATCGGTTTTGATCTGGGCGAATTCGGCAGTCAGGACTTCATTAGTGCGCATGGTAAGAACACCTTCACCGCTGTTATCGCTGCCCTGGCGCACCTGGAATGGGGTGCCCTGCTGGTCAGCGTACTTGCCCTGTCCATCCTGATCACCTGGGACAAAGTAGCGCTATTGCGTAAACAAACCTGGCTGTCCGGGCCACTCATGGCGGTGGTTTTGAGCACCTTACTCAACACACTGCTCCTTCACGCCGCTCCGAGCCTGGCGGTCAGCGGCCCCAACCTGGTCAACTTGCCGATCATTCGCTCTTTGGCGGATTTGCAGGGGATGCTGCACATGCCGGACTGGGGGATGATCGGATCGAAAACCGTCTGGGTGACGGCCATCGCCCTCACTTTCATTGCGAGC
>JBBIUH010000040.1:0-18691 GCA_037440305.1 Acidithiobacillus sp. | reverse complement strand
AGCAGGCCTTGCTGGCTGCTGACGCCGCGCCACAAACCCGCCAACACCGCCGCCAGCAGCATCCCCGTGATTAACCAGCCAATTACCCGCACTACCGGCGTCATCTCCCCTTCTATCGCGTGGGGGAGATCGGTCACCGCAGCATCTGACGTCTTCCGTCCCATAGCCGTGGGCATGGTATCTACTCCGTTAATGGATCATGCCGGGCATGCCCGGCATGATCATCGTGTGCAGATACAATTGCGAGAACATCCACCAGGTCAGACCAATGGTAATCAAAAAAAGCGGCATGAACAGCACCAAAGCCACGGTATTCCAGATATTGTGTTCGGAAATATCGATGTGCAGCAGAAAGTAAATCTGCGCGATAATCGCTATACCCGCGCAGGCCGAGATGACCATCAGCAAACCAAAAGGCGGCACGGCACGCGATATTACCAAAAAAGTGGCGATGAGCATCAGGACGCTGGAAATCGCGAACCCTGAAAAATATCCCCGGGAGGTGGACATCTGCACTTCCGGATGCAACGTCGGATCATCGTGACCGTGACTCATGACATATATCCCCATAAATAAACGAACACATACACAAATACCCAAATAATAGCCTGCAAATGCCAAAACATGCGCAGTGTCAACAACCGGCCCACCACATCCGTGGTAAAGCCCTTGGTCAGCACCTGGGCCATCATCACCAGAATCCAGATCAACCCAAAGAAAATATGGGTGGCATGCACCTGGGTCAGGATAATAAATGCGGACATACCGCCACTGGTCGCAACAGTGATACCCAATGACGCCAAATGCGTCATGTCATGGATGTCCAGCGCCAGAAACAATGCACCCAACACGAAAGCCGCGAGTAACCCGTTAATCACCCCGCTTTTGTTTTTGTGCTTGAGTGCATTCATGCCCAAACCATAAGTCAGCACACTGAGAAACAGCGCCATAGTCTGGGCAAAGGTATACCAGGGCTTTACAAAGTCGGCCGGGGTGGGGCCACCAAAATAGCTGTGCTGGTAACTCAGTACGCCATAAGCGGCAAAAAGTGTCGCAAACAGCATGCCGTCGCTCAGCAGATACATGAAATAACCAAAGGTGCGGGTGGAGATCACATCATGCTGATAGTGACTTTTATCCCATAATTCTGCCGTTTTCGGATCCACATTACTGGCATGAGAACTCATAAAAAACTCCTCAATCTACCGTTCATTAACTGGTGGCCGATGCCTCGGCCACCACCTGTCAGAGTCATCAACTGCGATGATCCAGTCCCACTGATGAGCTCGGCCGCGAAGCCAGTGGCGGCAGATCAGAACGCTCATAGGCTATTGCCTCACCCAATACGCCGCCACCTGCCTGATGCCGCTGTTTACCAACCTGTGCTTCACGGCGTATGGCTTCTTTTTCCATCTCTTCCAGTTCCGCCGCCGTAATGATGTAACCCGGATCGCCCTTGAAGGAGCGGTAGATCACGAGCGCAATGATTGCCAGCAAAGAGAAGGCACAAAGCCACCAGATACGCCATACCAGAGCAAAACCCAGCACAAAGGTCAGGCCACCGAGGATAATGGCCACACCGGTATTATTCGGCATGTGGATATCCTCATAGTGATCGGGCTGGACATGATCGATGCCATTATCACGGCGCCAGGCCACTTCATCACGCGCACTGATATGCGGCAATACGGCAAAGTTATAAAATGGCACAGGAGAATGGGTAAGCCATTCCAGCGAGCGGGAGGTACCCCAGGCATCAGCACCAACCTGGTTCTTCGCGTGATCGCGGATACTGACATAAAGCAGCGCAAAAAATGCGAGGACGGAAAGCATATAAACCGCAATGCCGAATTCCATCACCAGGAGATAAGGATGCCAGACGGTGTTGAATACGTAATCCAAACGCCGGGTCATACCCATAAAGCCGAGCATATACATAGGCACGAACACCAGCGCCGTACCGGCAGAGAAGAGCCAGAACATGGTCTTTGCCCAGAATTCATCCACTTTGAAGCCGAAGACTTTCGGGAACCAGTAGATCACCGAAGCAAAAATAGCATACACAATCACCAGCAGCATGGAGTGGAAATGCGCGACCACGAAAACGCTGTTGTGGACCATGTAATTAATGGCCGGAACCGCCAGCATCATGCCGGTCAACCCGCCTATCAGCAGCAGGAAAAGTGCGCCAATAGCCCACAGCATGGCGGCGTTAAAAGTCAAGCGACCGCGATACATGGTAAATGCCCAGTTAAACACTTTCACACCGGTAGGAATACCGACCAGCATGGTAGCCACACTGAATGCGCTATTGACGTAAGGACCCGCACCCATGGTAAAGAAGTGGTGCAACCAGACCAGCCAGGAAACGCCGGCAATAGCCATACTGGCCAGCACCATGGTGATGTAACCAAACAGTGGCTTCTCCGAGAAGGTCGGGAAGATTTCCGACATCATGCCGAAAGCTGGAAGAATCACGAAATAGACTTCCGGATGGCCCCAAATCCAGAACAGGTTGGTGTAGAGCATCAGATTACCGCCCAGACCTGCCGTGAAGAAATGGGCGCCCAAATACCGATCTGCAGCAACCAATGCAAGTGCCACCTGCAATGCCGGGAAAGAAGTCAGCGCAATCACGTTCGCAGAGAGCGTAGCCCAGACAAAGATCGGCAACCGGCCCCACGTCATACCCGGTGCACGCATCTTGATGATGGTGGCCAGAATGTTGATGCCGCCGAGCGTGGTACCCAGCGCCACCAGTTCCATGGTCCATATCCAGTAATCCACGCCCACGCCCGGACTATATTGCAACTCAAAAATCGGCGCATATCCAAACCAGCCGTTGTGCGCGAAATCGCCAACGAACAGAGAAATCATGATCAGTGCCCCCGCCGCGGCGGTAAGCCACAGCCCCAACGCATTCAGGTAGGGATAGGCCATATCGCGGGCACCGATCTGAATGGGCACTATGATGTTCATGAAGCCGACCAGCAACGGTGTGGCTGCCAGCAGAATCATGATCACCCCATGGGCACTGTAGACCTGCCCAAAGTGGAAAGGCGTGAGATAGCCATGTAACGCACCGAAAACACCCGAAGAGTGAGAACCCACCGCCCAGGCTTGCTGCGTCCGGATCATCAGACCATCAATAAAACCACGGAACAGCATCACTAAACCGATGAGGATGTACATCACGCCCAGTTTTTTATGATCTACCGTGGTCAGCCATTCCTTCCACAGGTAGGTCCATTTCCCATAGTACGTGATCAGGCCCAGTACCAGAATGGCCCCGATGACCACCGCGACAAACAGGGGTGCCAGGATGGGGTTGTCATAAGGAATCTGAGACCAGGCAAGGCGCCCCAGCATGGGGTTCCAGCCCCCGGCTAAATCTACGAGCATCTATCAATCCTCCTGTTGTTAGTCGCGGTGTTCGGCGTTCTGCTTCTGCATATACGCCACCATGTTTTCCGTCATCATTGGCGGGATGCGCCAGGTTTTTCCATTCATGACCTCGTCGATGACATGGTCAAACAAGCCATCCTGCACCGACGAAAAATACGCCACCTTGTGATGCACATTGATATAAGGGTCGGCGTAATTATTAAAGCTGGTGTAGGTCATGGATGTCGGGGACTGCTGCACCTTTTGCACCCATTGGCCAAAGTCGGATGAACTCAACATTTTGGTCTTGAAAGTCATCCACGAAGTACCCGCGCCGGCATAATCCGAAGCGATTCCCTGATATTCCCCGGTGTTATTGCTTTCCAGGGCGTTTTTCGTACGCATGCCGGGCATCACGTCAATCATGCCCACCAGTTGCGGGATAAAGAACGTCGTGGTCACAGCAGTCGAAGTCAAACGGAAAAATACCGGGGTATGTGCCGGCAGCACCAGTTCATTGGCTACAGCTATATGATACTGCGGATACACAAAAAGCCACTGCCAGTCGGTAGCAATGACATCCACTTCGACCGGATCGCTTGCGGGCTTCAGATGATTGGTAATAACCGTCGGATTATAAGGGTTTATTTCAAAAGTGCCGGTTACGGCAAAATACGACAAAAAGCCGACGGCAATGATGGGAATACCCCAGACAACCACTTCAACAGTATTGGAATGGGACCAGGCAGGATCATATTTCCCCCGATTCTTACCTTTCTGATAGCGCCACATGAACCAGACCACCAACAGGGCAGTCAGCCCAACGATGGTGCCCATGACCCCGACATCCACCAGCAGATAAAACAGATTGGTATCGGCCATCAATCCTTTGGGATCGAATATCCAATAAGGGTTACCAGCGCAGCCGTTGAGCAGCAGAATCGGCGCAAGGGCAGCATAGCGCCACCCGTTTTTCAGGTTATTCCTCCACTTCACTTGCATTGACATTTCTCCCTGGCGGACTACAGACCATCCGCGATATGACAGGATAGCGGTCACTATCCGATTACCTTTCCCGATACCATGTGTAGCTCAGGATTTTTGTCCACTCTTTGGCAAAACCGCCACACAATCATGGGGATTTCCCTCCGGCAACCCAGTGACAGGCAAACACCGGAGCCAATAATATCAGCACCACTTCTTTGTTTCGCACACCGCGAATCACCCAGATGCCCTCCACAACGCCGACCAATGCCATTCAGGCAAAAATGGTCAACAGCGTGTGCAACAAGGTGTGGCCGCCCAGTGCCAGAAGAATGACCGCAATACCCGCCGCGATACCGATCACACTCCCGATACCGATGAGCAGAAGCCAATGCGACAAACGAATAGACGCCATCGAGGAACACATAGATGGCGACCAACCAGACGAGCAAAGTCATTGTCTTGTCAAAGGCGATCAGCGAAGCGAGAAGAAGCAGCAGAGTCGCGGTGCCCCGTACAGTAAACAGTGGCCAAGAGAACAATGACCACTGATTAACGGCAGATACCGATACTTGCGGTTTCATAATCACATTCCTTGCGTTGCGCATAACGTACTACACTCGTGCAAATAGTATAAACCTATACTTTTAATGCTTATTGACTACTCGGTTGTAAAGCTATTCCAGCAGGAAGCGCAAAGCAATAGAAAGTTGCCACAAATATTTTTGGGGTTAAGCAAGTGCTAATTATTGAATAGATGCGGTAAATATTGTATTATCGGAATATTATAATTTTCTAACTAATGATAAATATTAAAGCGCAATAAAAACATATAGATACAAAACTAAAACTGACATAACATAAATACCGATTTAGAATATAACAGTATTTAAACGTATTTTTTGCGACTAATTATACTATATAAAAATATCTTTTGATATTTTATTATCAAAAAAACCAGAAGCGCACTCCGCCAAAAAGATAACAATATAACAGTCATCCAACTGCTATCCACTGATGGTCTGTCACTCCATTCCACTGAACAAAGTCATTTCGCAGTCCCGCATAGATGAAACCACCCATCCCTTCACCTCCGCATTCCTTTGCCAAAACAGCAGACGCCCATACCGAAGCCGCCCTTTCCTTGCCTGCTGGCCATGCTAAACTCGGGGCATGACTACTCAGCCTTTCGTCCTGATCCTGCTCAGCGCGGCACAGCGTCTTCGCCTCGATGATGGCGCCGAAGTCGCTACCGGCTTCTGGGCGGAAGAACTGATAGCACCCTGGCAGATACTGCGCGAAACAGGGTGGCGACTCCAGGTAGCCACGCCCGGCGGTGTACCACCGCTAGTCGATGCCGAGAGTCTTGACCCGGCCACGCTCGGTGGAGACTACAGCAAGGCCGCCTATTTATGCGCTGCCGTCAGGCAAATGACGGACTTGCACACACCCATTGATTTAGATGTGCTGACGGGCAAAGATCTGGACACCTTAATCGGTGTTTTCATTCCCGGAGGCAACGGGCCGCTCATGGACCTCTGTCAGGCACCCGGTATGGATCGGTTACTGCGCCACTGCGTGTCGGCGGCAAAGCCCATCGCCACCCTCTGTCACGGCACGGCGGCACTCCTGGCTACCTGTGGCGGAGCAGACCGTTCGCCATTCTGCGGGCAACGGGTGACCTGCTTCAGTGCTGCGGAGGAATCGGCAACATCGCTGGCCGGACGCTGGCCTTATACGCTGGAAGACCGCCTGCGGCAGGAAGGATTCCGGGTAAGCACCGGCGCTCCGTGGCAAAGCCATATCGCCACTGACTACCTTATCCTCAGCGGCCAGAATCCGGCCTCTGCGGCGGCACTCACCCACGCTTTTATACAACGTCTTCCCTACACACCAACACACAAAGGAAAATAATATGAATGCTGATGCACTCAAAAAAATGGCGGCCGAGGCGGCCCTACGCTACATCCAGCCCGGCATGGTCGTCGGGGTAGGTACCGGCTCCACCACCAACTTCTTCATCGAAGCGCTGGGTGCTGCCAATATCCATGTGGACGGCTATGTGGCTTCCAGCGTTGCCACCGAAAACCGCCTCAAAGCGCAAGGTCTCAACGTACTTGACCTCAATGGTACCGGCGATATCCCGGTCTACGTCGATGGCGCTGATGAGGCCGACCCGCACTTCCGCCTCATCAAGGGCGGTGGCGGCGCCCTCACCCGTGAAAAGATTGTCGCCAGTGCGGCCCGCCTCTTCGTCTGCATCGCGGATATCAGCAAGGACAAGCCTATGCTCGGCAAATTTCCCCTGCCCGTGGAAGTGATTCCGTTCGCCCGCAGCTTTGTCGCCCGGCAACTGGTGAAACTCGGTGGCAGCCCGACCCTGCGCAATGGCGTCACGACAGATAATGGCAATGTCATCCTCGACGTCACCGGACTCGATCTCTCTGACCCGTTGCGGATGGAAGAAAGCATCAATGCGATTCCGGGCGTGCTGGACAATGGCATATTTGCCCATCGGCGTGCGGATGTGATGCTGTTTGGCAGTGCTGACGGAGTCATCGAACGCAAGGCGTAAATGGTAACAAGCAACCCGGGGGGCAATATGGAAGGCGAAATAGACCACCGCGGTACCCGCCGTGACTTCATTCACAGCGAGTTGCATCACCAGGATCTGAATCCTGATCCCTTCCACCAGTTCGCTGACTGGCTGGCGGCAGCAACAGAAGCGGGCAACTTTGATGCAACGGCCATGGCGTTAGCGACGGCGGACGCAGAGGGGCACCCTGACGTACGTTTCGTCCTTCTCAAACATTTTGACGAACGTGGTCTGTGCTGGTACACCGATCAGCGCAGTCAGAAGGGGCAGGAACTGGCGGTGAACCCGCAGGCAGCCGCAGTATTTTACTGGCCGGAGAATGATCGACAGGTGCGTGTAAACGGGCCGGTCGAGATGCTCAGCGATGCCGAGGCAGAGGCCTATTTTCAGCAACGCCCCAGTGGCAGCCGTTTTGCCTCTGCCGCCTCCGAGCAGAGCCAACCCATCGCCAACCGCGCGGCACTGGAGCAGCGGGTAACCGATTTACAGGCCCGTTACCCGACTGGCGATGTCCCTCGCAATCCCGCCTGGGGGGGCTATCGCCTGTTACCAGAACGCTTTGAGTTCTGGCAGGGACGACGCAGCCGACTGCATGATCGCTTTCTTTACCACCGCTCGGAAAGTACCGGTGGAGTCTGGGTGATTCAGCGGCTGATGCCCTGAGAGGCAGCGCTAAAACTCCTCCAGTCGCGCCTCGTAATCCACCACGATCATCCGGTAGACATTTCCCCCCAGTTGCACATGGGCAGACTGCGGGGCACCGATACGGATCGTGTTACCCCCCGCCGTACTCAACCCCGAAGGTCCGAAGTGCTCCTGCTCAATGAGGTCATTGAACAGGGCCTCCAACTCTTCACGGGGCGCCGAAACCGTGTTGTCAATCAACCTGCACGGCTTGCCCCGCTTGGTCATCCCCGCGAGGAGGACCGCATCTGAACGCAGGGGCGGCAATCCACTCTCCTCTTCCTGCTGTTCCTGAATCATATCTGCCCGCTCCTGGGAGATGCATCGCGAAACAGCCACGGGGCACTTTGCCGCCGCTGTGTTTCGTAAGCACGGATGGCACCCTCCTGCTGCAAGGTCAGTTGGATGTCATCCAGACCATGCATCAGTTTATGCTTGTGGCCCGCATCCATGGGGAAGGTATACCGGCTGTCACCCATGGTCTGCACTTCCTGTGCGGGCAGGTCGACGCGCAAACGGTAGCCGGGGTTCGCCGCCACCTCATGGAAGAGATGATCCACTACATCCATGGGCAGGCGCACCAGCAGGATGCCATTCTGCACGCAATTATTAGCGAAAATATCGGCGAAACTCGGGGCAATCACTGCCCGAAAGCCATAATCCGCCAAGGCCCAAGGTGCATGTTCACGGCTGGAACCACAGCCGAAATTTTCCCGCGCCAACAGGATCTGTGCACCCGCATAAGCGGGCTGATTGAGCACGAAATCCGGGTTATTTACCTGCTTTCCATCCCGCTCCAGATAACGCCAGGCGTCAAAGAGGTGCTTACCCAGCCCCTTGCGCTCGATGGTCTTGAGGAATTGCTTGGGGATGATTGCATCGGTGTCCACGTTGGGACGATCCAGCGGCGCAACCACCGCTTCTAGTACGGTAAAGGCTTCCATTATTTCTCCATCCGACGCTGTACGACATACTCCACGGCGGCACATTCTGCTGACCAGCCGCGGATTGCCGCAAAAATACCGATCTCCACCATGCCCAGACTGCACAGGCCCAAGGCGACGCGTAGTAACCAGGACGGCATGCGCTTTTTAGTGCACGACCCAGTCACGCACATCCACAAAATGGCCGGCAATGGCAGCCGCTGCGGCCATGGCCGGGCTCACCAGATGGGTCCGTCCTCCAGCACCCTGACGCCCTTCAAAATTGCGATTACTGGTGCTCGCGCAACGCTCCCCCGGCTCCAGGCGGTCGGCATTCATAGCCAGACACATGGAACAGCCCGGCTCCCGCCATTCAAAACCCGCCGCCTTAAAGATGCGGTCCAGACCCTCGGCTTCTGCCTGCGCTTTCACCAGACCAGAGCCTGACACCACCAACACCGCTTTCACCGAATCAGCCTTGTGATGTCCCTTGGCAACCGCCGCCGCCGCACGCAAGTCTTCAATGCGGGCATTGGTGCAGGAGCCGATAAATACCTTATCCAGGGGTATGGAGGAGATGGGTGTTGCGGCTGCCAGATCCATGTAAGCCAGCGCATCACTCCAGCCCTTGCGCCGCACCGGGTCTTTTTCCAGTGCGGGATCGGGGACGCATGCGGAAATATCCACCACCATCTCCGGGCTGGTGCCCCAAGTGACCTGGGGTGCCACATCCGTAGCCTCCAGACGAATCTCCGCGTCGAACTGCGCATCAGGGTCGCTGTGGAGCTCGCCCCAGACCGCAACCGCCTGATCCCAGACCTTGCCGACTGGGGCATAGGGACGGCCACGCAGATAATCGATGGTGACGGCATCTACGCCCACCATACCCGAGCGCGCACCCGCCTCAATGGCCATATTGCACAGGGTCATGCGGCCTTCAACCGACAGCGCATGCACCGCAGGTCCGGCAAACTCGATGGCGTAGCCGGTGCCACCCGCCGTACCGATTCGTCCGATGATGGCCAGCACCAGATCTTTCGCGGTCACCCCATTGCCCAGCTCACCCTCCACCCAGATGCGCATGGATTTGGATTTGCGCGCCCACAGGCACTGGGTCGCCAGCACATGCTCCACTTCGGTGGTGCCGATTCCGAAGGCCAGCGCCCCCAACGCCCCATGGGTCGCCGTGTGGGAGTCCCCACAGACCACCGTCATGCCCGGCAAGGTCAGGCCCTGTTCCGGTGCAATGACGTGAACAATGCCCTGACGCTTATCGTGCATACCAAATTCTTCGATGCCAAACTCCGCACAGTTCTGGTCGAGGGTATCCACCTGCAAGCGCGAGGTGGCATCGGCAATCCCTGCGGCGCGATCAGTGGTCGGCACGTTGTGGTCGGCCGTCGCGATATTGGCATCAATGCGCCACGCCTTGCGGCCCGCCGCCCGCAGCCCGGAAAACGCCTGCGGGCTGGTCACTTCGTGCAACAACTGACGGTCGATATAGAGCAATACCCCGCCGTCCTGCTCTGTATGGACCACATGGCTTTCCCATAATTTGTCATAGAGTGTTTTTGCAGACACCACTTGTCTCCTCAGAAAGTTGTCGTTTCCGGTCTACCGACGGACCGCGTCAGGCGGGCGGGGCACGGCCTCTATCCAGGCCGCATCTATGGCACAATCGTTGTTCGGCTGAATGGCGAAATAGTCCCGCACCTCGGTGGCGGCATCCGCGCAAAGACTGCGGATCGCGGCGACCCGCAACTCCGGGGTCCGCATGCGCGTTATCCAACTCTCAAAGCACAAAGGCAATTTCCAGGCCTGGTGGTCGCTGACAATGAAACCCGCGCGGACCAGCATGACTTCCCACTCAGAGCACCGATAATCGCGCACATGGGAGGCATCCCGCAAGACTTCGATGCTTTGCAGCAGGGTATCCAGCAGCGGTGTTTCCGGTGCGATGACATCAATCACTACCAGCCTGCCCTCCGCTTGGAGCACCCGCCGCACTTCCCTCAGGGCACGCGGCACATCCGCCCAGTGGTGCGCCGAGAAGCGGGTCACCACCAGATCGAAGCAGGCATCGGCGAAAGGCAAAGTTTCCGCCACACCTTGCTGCGTCCGCACATTCGCCAGCTTGCGCCGCTGCGCCTCGGCCGCCACCACCAGCAGCATCTCTGCCGAGAGATCATAAGCCGTTACCTCCATGACCTCATCCGCCAGCGCAAAGCTCGCGTGTCCGGCACCACAGCCGAGGTCCAATACCCGCCAATCGCGCTGACCATCGGCCAACGCGCGTAAACGCTCCAGATCAGCCCCCCGTGCATGGGTACGGCTCTGCAGGTAATCCATTGCGGCGACACCAAACTGTGCATCTACCAATTTTTGCTGGTCCATGATCAATCCTTACGCTGGCGTTTTTAACGGCGTGAATGCATCGTACAGACCTTGTTAAACTGGTACAATATGACAATTTATACTGGTATATTTTCCACCATGAGTACTACCCTCAAAACCAACCTGCATGCGGATCAGGAAGTGACGCTGCGGGTAGAGGCGGGTCGGGCCATCGTCGGGCCGGTTCCGGCAGACCACCTGACGCGCAGCGAACACCTGGATCGCTTTGATCCGCTGAAGCACGGCGGAGAAATCATGACCGATGATCGAATAAGCGCTGGGCATCTGCTGACTGTCTACCCATGACCGGCAACGCATCCCTTCTCGGCGATTTCATCCGCCGTCACCGCGAAAAAGTCACGCCGCAGCAGGCGGGCCTCAGCATACAAGGACGACGACGCACCCAGGGTCTGCGTCGTGAGGAGCTGGCCCTCCTCTGTGGAATCAGTAGCACCTGGGTTACCTGGATAGAACAAGGCCGCCCCGTACAGCCCTCCACTGCCGTACTGGACCGCCTGAGTCAAACACTGCAACTCTCCGAAGCTGAACGCGCCTACCTATTCGATCTGGCCGGTCGTGCTGATCCCACCGCCGACAAGGCCCATGCCCCACCCCCGCATGCCGTACTGCGGATTGTGCAAGCCCTGGATACTCCCGCCTATGTACTGGATCGCTATTGGAATGCCATCGCCTGGAATGCGGCCGCAGCGGCACATTTTGTCGGCTGGATAGACCAGCCCCCGACACCGGGCAGCCCTCCCCCTAATCTGCTCGAATTCCTCCTGCTGAATCCCTCGGCGCGCAGTTTTGTCGCCGACTGGGAAGGCCGTACCCGGCGGGTCATCGCGGAATTTCGTGCGGATGTGGGCAAGCACCTGGACGATCCGCAAATGGCCCGCCAAATCGAGCATCTTCAGCAAAATAGTGCAATCTTTTCTCAGCTCTGGGCTGCACAGGATGTCGTCGAACGGGAGGGCGGCAGACGGGTTTTTCAGCATCCACAGCACGGGCAGGTGATCTATGAGCAGAGCACGCTATTGCCAGCGACCAGCACCGATCTCAAGCTGGTCATCTTGCTGCCACTCGGGATAGCTTCCCCTCAAAATTCAGGATGAGCCACTAAAGATTCACAGACTGGTTCATACACCGTTCCTTGCGTATTTATACCGCCACGAAATTGCGCTGCCGCTGATTCCAGTGCCGGTAAGAACGTGCCACCGTAAACAAGCCTGCACCAATGGTCCCGACAAAAAAACCGATGGGCCAGTTGGTCCAGTAAGAGAGTGCAATAGCACTCCAGATGCAACCCTCTGCAAAAATCACGGATAGCGCCAGCACGCGCATGGGATTCCCACTCAACGCCTGGGCGGCAGCCGGCGGGCCGACCAGCAGGGTGAACACCAGAAAGGCCCCCACTACCGGCAAGGCCGTGGCAGTCACCAGGGCCAGCAGGGTCAGGAACACCAGATCCATGCGTGATGCGCGAATCCCCTGCAGGGCCGCCAGATCGGGAAAAGTCGAATCCAGCAAGAGCGGGCGAAAATACAGAGCGATGCCCACGACCACCAACCCGCAGATGCCCAGTATGGGCCACAAATCGGCGTCGCTGACCCCCAGCACCTCGCCGAAGAGCAGGGAAAACACCGCAGGTGCATACTCACTGGTCATACTGAGCAACAACGCACCCACCCCCAGAAACAGCACCAGCAGCAGCCCCGTGCCCACATCGCGGCGCCCCATGCGCACCAATTGGCGCAGGAGTAAAACCCCCATTCCGACAAAAACCAGCAACCCGATCAGCGGATTGACCCCCAGCAGGTTGGCCGCCGCCGCCCCCGGAAAGGCACCCAGTGGCAAGGCATGGGCGGCAAAGGCCGAACGTCTGGCCACCACGAAAAATCCAACGAAAGCCGCGACAAAAGCAATGGCGGTGGCGGCAATCCAGGTATTGATCATGAAACTGGAGAACATGTTTTATGCCTCGCAGTGCGGCCAGATGACCGGCTCCGGGCGCACTGACAAGCCCGCCACTTTAGCCACCAGCACCGCCGCCAGATAAAACAGGAACACCAGCGTCACGACAAAAAAGCTTACTGGCCAAGCATTGCCGGAAAACCAGTAGTAACTCTCATAGGCCATCCAGATGCCGCTCCAAACCGCCGTCAAACCGATAGCAATGGCCCAGCATATCGCCTGTGCCGGACGCCGGCTCAGACGAATCGCCGCACCCGCCGGACCAATGAGCAAAGCCGTCGCCAGCACCGCGCCGATGGCCAAGGCGCAGACCGCCACCGCCAGCCCCAGGGCCAGCAGTTGCAGCAAACCGATCCAACGCAGGGAAATACCCCGTGCTGCCGCCAGATCAGGGTCCACCACCGTCAACATCATAGGCCGGTAGAGCAGGCCTACCAGCAAAAACACCCCGGCGGAGGCCACCAACGCAGGACCGATAAGGCTCTGCGGAATCGCAAACATGGAGCCAAACATCACCGATACCGCTGCACCCGTAGTGCTGGTAGTCGTCACATCCAGATAGAGAAAGAGCGCCGACAGACCCAATCCCGCCCCCAGAACGATGCCCGTGGCAAGATCGCGCTCCCGCACCTTGCGTACACCAAGAAACGTCATGCCGAAGGCCGCAATCCAGGCCATACCCAGAAAGCCCAGCAAGGGATTGACGCCCAGCAGGAAGGAGGCGGCCCCACCGGCGCTGCTCACGTCGGCCAGGGCATGCCCGGCAAAGGCATCACCGCGCAATATGGTAAACACGCCGATCACCGCAGAGACCAGCGCTGCGCAAGTCCCCACGATCAGCGCTGTTTGCACCGGTTCGCTAGCGAAGAAACCGGAATTTTCCAAAAACATCCAAAGGTTCCACATGGCGTTAATCGGCCTTTTCCGGATGCGGCACATGCGCTGCCGTGTCCGCCTCGGCATCTTCAGCGGCGACATCGGGTAGCACGAGTATCCGCCGCCCATGCCGCAATACCGTTACCGGGTAACCATAGAGCTTACTCAACACCTCAGGCTGCACCACCTCCTCCACACTGCCGGTGGCGGCTTGCCCCCACACCAGGTACACCAGACGATCTATAACAGGTAAGAGTGGGTTCATATCATGGGCAGTCACCAATACGGCAATCTGTCGGGTGCGCGTCAACGTACCAAGCAATGCCACCAGCGCATTGGCGCTGCCGAAATCCAGATTAGCCAAGGGCTCATCGAGAATGAGCAGACGCGGCTGACGCACCAGGGCATGGGCGATAACCGCCCGCTGTTGCTGGCCACCGGAGAGTTCCCCAACCCGCTGATCCGCAAAAGCCTCTGCCCCGACCGCATGCAGCGCTTGATCTACCAAGGCTTTTTTACGACCGGAAAACAGCGGCAGACCAAGGCGATGGCCATCCAGCCCCAACTGCACCAGATCTCGGGTCCGCAGGGGGATATCCGCATCAAAAGCGATTTTCTGGGGCACATAGCCGACCAGAGCACGGCGCTGACGAGCGGGCGCGCCATCAATCAAGGCCTGCCCCGCGCGGATCGGCGTCAGACCCAACAGACTGCGCAACAGGGTCGTCTTGCCCGCACCATTCTCACCGATCAGGGCACAGAGCTGGCCGGGATAGAGTTCAAAACTGACATCCCGCAAAATGCGGCGACCGCCCAAATCCACAGAGAGTCGGGTGACCGAAAGTATTGGATCAGGCATTCCCAATGCCGTATTACTTCAGCATAGTCGTCGAAGTGCCATGCTTCACCGCATTACGCAGCGCATTCACCTCCGCCAGCATCCAAGACTGATAGCTATAGTCCGTCGGCATGCTTTCATAGACACCGACCACAGGGATATTCGCTGCTTTCGCCTTACCCAGGAATGATGCTGTCAGCGCGCTGGTCACCTGCTGGTTATAGAGGAACACCTTGACCTGATGCTGCTTAATGAGCTGGTCCTGGATACTCACATCCTGCGGTGCCGGGTCGGTACCGTTCATGATAGCCGCCTGTAGTTTCCACGGCGTTTTGATGTCGCAACCCGCAGCCTGCAACAGGTAATCGGCGACGGGCTCCGTCACTGCCACCGGCGTTCCGCCGAACTGGGCCTTGAAGCTGGCGATTGCCTGATACCAGGGCTTCAGAGAGGCATCAAACTTGCGCACATTGGCCGTAAAATAGGCGGCATGGGCCGGGTCCAGTTCCGTCAGACTCTGGGCAACGGCCTTGGCCACGGCAGGCATCGTCTCCGGCTTGTACCAGAGATGGGGGTTTTGGGTGCTTTTCGGCAGATGGAGCAGATCCTGAACGACGATCACCTTGCGCTGAGCGCTGTGGTCCGCCGCGAGTATCCTCTCGGCCCAACCGTCATAGCCGGCGCCATTACGCACCACAATTTGCGCTGCAGCGATCTCGCGGGCCACGGCAGGACTCGCTTCAAAGGTATGCGGGTCTGTATTGGGGTTGCTTTCGATGGCAGTGACAGTGACATATTCCCCACCAATCTGGCCGATCACATTGGCATATTGATTCTCTATACCCACAGCATGAATGGTCGCCGCAGCGGCTACCGGCGCCACGCCCAGCCCGGCACACAAGACGATCAAAGACAACTGTGTGGTGCGCAGGGCGAGACTCCAGTCGCGCGGGCGGCGGCCGGTCATTGAAAAAATAGAGGCGTTCTTCTTGAATTTAAGCATTTTCGAACCCCAGGAAGCAGCAGTAAAGGGCTATGCGAGATGATCACCATCTTTTTATGCAACCTTGTTGCAATCTAGCGAAAGACTCATTCCATGTCAAGCGCGCATTCAAGAAGACAGGAATAGACTACTCCTCATCCACTACAAATCATGCAGCATCCTTCACCTGGTGCCTCGGCAGCCCGGCGTTGGCTTCCAGCAGTAGCAGATCTATAGCCTTGTGTATGGGGGTGAATAGTGCCTGATTGCGTGGCTCCCGGGCGGAGACCAGTCTGGAGATCCATTTCCGCCAGCCCATTCATAATAGATTTTTACGGATTACGTTTCATACAAGCCGTGGCGCAGACCGAATCCATGCCCCAAGCTTCCCCTGCCCTGAAGCTTGGGGGTAAGATGAAACGATTGTTCCATCACCTGCGGAAAAACACCTCATGAGCCAAGCCCCCCACTCCACCCTCGATACCAGCACCCTGACCCAGATCGTTGGCGACATGCTCAGCCTTGCCCGCGAGCAGGGCGCCAGTGCGGCGGAGGCTTCCGCCAGCACAGGCAAAGGCTTGTCGGTAACCGTGCGTCTGGGGGAAGTAGAATCCATCGAATACCATCAGGACAAGGGGCTGGGGGTCACCGTCTATCTGGGCCAGTCCAAAGGCAGTGCCTCCACCTCGGACTTTTCCCGCAAGGCCTTGTCAGAGACGGTTTCAGCGGCGCTCACCATTGCCCGGCATACGGCGGCAGACCCTTTTGCCGGGCTCGCCGATCCCGAACTTTTCGCCAAAGACTTTCCGGATCTGGACCTCTATCATCCCTGGTCCATAGATGCTGACACCGCCGCTGATCTGGCACGCCGCTGTGAAGCGGCCGCTCGCGACAGCGATCCGCGCATTCACAACTCCGAAGGCGGCAGCCTCGGCACCGGCGAGGGCACGTCGGTCTATGGCAATAGCCTAGGTTTCATGGGCAGCAGCCGTTCGTCGCGACACAGTCTGTCCTGCTCGGTGATTGCCGAAGACAGCAAAGGCGGCATGCAACGGGACTACTGGTACGATGTAGCCCGTGCCGCCGACGCCCTGGCGACACCGGAGGCTATCGGTAAGATAGCCGCTCAACGCGCCCTGCGCCGTCTGGATGCCCGCAAGGTGGCCACCACCAAGGCCCCGGTGCTCTTTGAAAACCAAGTCGCGTCCAGCCTTATCGGCCACCTCGCCAGCGCCATCAGCGGCGGCAGCCTGTATCGCAAAAGCTCCTTTCTGGTGGACAGTCTTGGCAAACGGCTCTTCCCGGAACACATCCGCATTTATGAAGAACCATTACGGCGGCGCGGATTGGGTAGCAGCAGTTTCGATGGCGAGGGGGTCGCCACCCACAATCGCGACATCATCGCCGGTGGCGTGCTGGAGGGTTACATCCTCGACAGTTACAGCGCCCGCAAGTTGAACATGCAGAGCACCGGTAATGCGGGCGGAGCCCACAATCTCACCCTGCAACCCGGAGACGCCTCTCTGGAGGATCTGCTCCGCCAGATGGGACACGGCCTGCTGGTCACCGAACTCATCGGCTTCGGCATCAATATGGTGACCGGCGACTACTCGCGGGGCGCGGCGGGCTTCTGGGTAGAGCACGGGGAGATCCAGTATCCCGTCGAAGAGATCACCATCGCCGGGGCCTTGCAGGGCATGTTCCAGGGCATGTGCGCCGTGGGCAATGACTTGCTCATTCACGGCAACACCGGCTGCCCCTCCATCCTCATCGACGAGATGATGATTGCCGGCGACTGAGCACAACGGCCACCAGCAGAAGAACCGAACTCAACAGCAAATAGGGGAGACTGCCCCAGCGCCCGAAGGGTGTTTCTCCGGCCATCGGCTGTATGGCCCCATTCAGGGTGCCCACCACAAACTGGGGCAATTGCGAAATCACCCGTCCATGCGGCGAGATCAGGGCGGTAATGCCCGTATTGGTCGCGCGGACATCGGGCTTCTGCTCCTGCAGGGACTGCATGGCCGCCATCTGCAGACTCTGTGCGGCGGCGATGCTGTGGCCGTACCAGGCATAATCACTGATATTCAAAAGAAAGGTGGCCCCCTCCTCCACGCCCTTGCGCACGTCCCGGGAGAAGGACTCTTCATAGCAGATGGTTATACCGGCTTTTTGTCCATCTACAGGCAAGGCATAAGGCCCATGCCCGGCAGAGAAACTACCCAGTCCCGGTAAAAAATGATGCACCAGCGGCCCGAATAGGCTGGGCATAGGGATGTACTCCCCAAAGGGCACCAGATGCTCTTTCTGATACCAGCGCAAAGGTGCCTTCCCGTCGATTTCCATGGCCGCATTGTAATATTTGTGGCCCGCCTCCTCGGGAATACCGATGAGCAGTATTTTATGATGCATCGCTGACCACTGCTGCAATTGCTCAATCAGACCGGGCAGTTCCGTCTGAAAAATGGGGAAAGCGGTCTCCGGCAGGACGATCAACTGGGTATCGGGCGGTGTCTGTAAAATCAGGTTTACGTAGTGATGCAGGATGGCGCTGACTTTGCCAGCATTCCACTTCTCGGTGATGGGAATATTACCCTGCAGCAAAGTCACCCGCAGCAGTTTGCCTGCGGGATGGGTGAAGGACACCGAAGCCGCCGCCATGGCCACGCCGAAAATCACGAGGAACGAGGCGATGCCCCCCATCAGTACATGACGGGACTGCCGTCGTTGCAGCATATAGACCAGGATGGCCGCCACCCCGGCGGTCGCCAGCCCCACTCCGTACTGCCCCAGCCAGGGCGCGAAACCGCCGAGGAAGGCATGGGTCTGGGTATATCCTGTCGCTAGCCAGGGGAAGCCCGTAAAAAAATGTGCCCGCGCCCACTCCCCCAAAATCCACAATACCGGCAGGGCCAGCAGCCGGGCATTTCCGACAAAAAAGCGGCCGACCAGCCATAAGGCCAGCGCCGCGTAGACGGCGCAACAAGCCGCCAGCAAAGCGACGGCAGCGCCTGCCAATGCCCAGTCCATATTGGCAAAATTATGCAGGGTAATGG
>JBBIUH010000039.1:0-18696 GCA_037440305.1 Acidithiobacillus sp. | reverse complement strand
GAGCGCAACCGGGATCGGGATGCACAAAGGCTGCTGCGGCGACTGATCGCCCCGTTCGTGCTGCGGCGCACGAAATCCCAGGTGCTGGATGATCTGCCTCCACGTACTGAACTGGTGTTGTCATTGGCGCTCGATGGTGCGGAAGCCGCCCACTATGAAGCCTTGCGGCGGCAGGCCATTGTCGAAGCCGAAGCGGCCGTCGAGCAGTCGGGAGCTCGGGCCCATTTGCACATCCTGGCTCAACTCACCAAACTGCGCCGGGCCGCATGTGACCCCCGGCTGGTGAGCCCCCATCTGGAC
The DNA here is from genome assembly GCA_037440305.1 of Acidithiobacillus sp. Lineage (GTDB taxonomy): Bacteria > Pseudomonadota > Gammaproteobacteria > Acidithiobacillales > Acidithiobacillaceae > Acidithiobacillus. Next base: position 18,396 of record JBBIUH010000039.1, on the reverse strand, counting down.
ATCGTGGGGGCCAAGGTGCGCACGTTCATCGATCTCGCGAGTGAACTCTCGGCCAATGGGCACAAGGCCCTGGTGTTCAGCCAGTTTGTGGATTTTCTGACCCTGCTGCGCGAACCGCTGGATGCCGCCGGGATTCCTTACCAGTATCTGGACGGCTCCACACCGGTCGCCGACCGCGAACGGCGCATCCAAGCCTTTCAGGCGGGTCAGGGGGACCTGTTTTTGATCAGTCTGAAAGCGGGCGGATTCGGGCTGAACCTCACGGCTGCCGATTATGTCATCATTACCGACCCCTGGTGGAACCCCGCCGCAGAAGATCAGGCCATGGGCCGCGCGCACCGAATAGGTCAATTACGTCCGGTGACCGTCTACCGCTTGGTGGCCCAGGGAACCCTGGAAGAACAAATCATCGCGCTACACCATGACAAGCGGGCGTTGGCCGATGGGGTACTGGCCGATAGTGGTGATGCCATGAGTTTGCCTTCCCAAGCAGATCTGCTGTCCCTGATGCGGGGATAGGGAGCTTCCGCACAGATCTGTACCCATGGGCTACGTGAAGAACTGGGCACTGTGGTAGGACAGGATGTCGATATTCTCCTGCGTATCGTGAAGGTCATGTCACCAAAGGGTTCACCCAGCCCCTCACCAAAGGCTTCACCAAAGGGGGGGCTTTGGTGAAGCGGTGAAACTATTGTAATCAACAAGTTGACCAGAAAACCACCATAAAAATCACCCCAGCAACTTCGCCAAGTCTTCCGCCCGTAAATGGGTATAACGCTTCAGCATCTGCAAGGTCTTGTGGCCAGTAATGGCCGCCACCTGCATGGGGTTGAGGCCCTTCTCAAAAAGTCGGCTGGTGGCCTCGTGGCGGAGGTCGTGGAAGCGTAGGTCATCGATGTCGGCGCGGCGGCAGGCGCGGGCAAATGCCCGTGATATGCTGGCCTCGTGGATTGCCCCCCATATGGTACCGTCCAGGCGGCGGGGCAGGGCGTTTAGCACAGCCAACGCACGGCTAGACAGAGGTACCCGTCGCGGGTCGCCCGTTTTTGTCTCAGGAACCAGCAGCACCCGCGCCTTGATATTTGCATGGTCCCAGCGCATGGCCGCAAGTTCCCCACGCCTCATTCCCGTTTCAAGTGCGAGCCGGATGATATGGGCAATGGGCATTGAGCCATCCTCTTGTTCTGCTTTCTCCGCCCACTCTACAAGGCGGGCTTCCTCATCATCTATCAGCCGCCGATCTCGTCGATCATCTCCCTTGGGCCGCCTGGTAGCAGCCACAGGATTGCCAGCAGGCAAGCCCACACCCCAATCCTGCATGGCCACGGTGAACACATGAGAGAGGATATTGAGTTCACGGTTGACCGTTGATGCCGAAACAACCTTAAGGCGAGTGTCTCGATACCGCGAGACTTCTCTGGAACCGATGGAGGCCAGGGATTGCTTTGCCAGGCTAGAGGCCAGCAGGATGTGGATATGGGAGGTTTCCTGCGTCGCGCCGCGCTTCAATGCGGTGACGTCCTGCATGTATCTGTTCAATGCGTCAGAGAGCAGTGTGCGCTCGGCATCGTTGCGCTGGATAAAAACGCCGCGGACCATTTCTGACTCGGTGATCTTTGACCACGATTCAGCATCGCGCTTGGTGCGGAAGGTTTTCGTCTGGGAGGGGAACCCGCGTTTACGGATGATGGCTTGCCAGCCGATCACGTTATTATCTTGGTCTACTCTTGGGTTAATCGTTGCCATGCTGCACCTCACGCTGCACCCGTAATCTGTAGCTGAGTGCAGCATAATTGCAGCGTTTAATCAAGTTAGCCGCGTCTCTTTTTCTAACTTGTTGATTTTATTGGCGTCCCCATGGGGGTTCGAACCCCAGTTACCGCCGTGAAAGGGCGGTGTCCTAGGCCGCTAGACGATGGGGACCTGGATAGCGCTGAGAATCCTACACAGAACGGGCGCATGGGGCAAGTGTTGTTTTGCGGAGTTTGCGGATGCACACGCGTAGCCCGGTGGGGTCTCTTCAGGTAGACTAAAGTCTCTCGCAACTCAAAAATCCAGGATGAAGGGACTTATGGACGAACAAGAAGCAGTTTTTATGATTGAGCGCATTTACGTGAAGGACATCTCCTTTGAGTCGCCCAACGCGCCGCTGAGTTTTGTGCAGACCGAGGCGCCGACGGTGGATGTCGGCCTGAATACCACCAGCAATGCGGTGGAAGGCATGGATGGTCTTACCGAGGTGACGCTGACCGTGACGGTCAAGGCCAAGGCGGGCGAAAGCACCTACTTTGCGGTGGAGGTCCAGCAGTCTGGTTTGTTTCGCATGCAGAATATCCCGGAGGAGCACCTGCCAGCCCTGGTCGCCGTGCACTGCCCGACGATACTGTTCCCCTACGCGCGGGAAGTGGTGGCGGATATGGTGGGCCGCGGCGGTTTCCAGCCTCTGCATCTGCATCCGGTCAATTTCGAGGCCCTGTATCAGCAGGCACAGGCCCAGCAACAGAACTATACGACGCAATAAGCCATGCGTTGGGCGGTGCTGGGGGCCGGTCACTGGGGGACAGCCCTGGCGGTTTATCTGCTCCGCCAGGGGCATACCGTGCAGCTCTGGGGGCGGCGCGCCGAGCGTCTGCCTTGCCAGCCCGATCGTGCGGATCTGTATCCCATTTTCCCGCAGTGCGCGCGGCCAGAAGGACTGCGCTGCACTGTGGACCTCGCCGCTGCGGTACGAGACAGTGACAGTATAGTGCTTGCCGTACCCAGCCATGCCTTGCGCGGCCTGATGTCGAATCTGCGCCCCCGTCTGCCACCCGCCGCGTTGCTGGTCCTTGCCAGTAAAGGGCTGGAGATGCAGACGGCTTTGCGCCTTGATCAGGTATTGCAGGAAACCGTGCCGGATGCACCGCTGGTGGTGCTCTCCGGTCCGAGTTTTGCCCATGACCTGATCCTGGGAAAACCATTGGCGATGACGGCGGCGTCCACCGACCCGGCTCATGCCCAGCGGGTGGCCGAGGCCTTTGGCAGTGCGCAGATGCGGGTCTACACCAGCGATGATGTGGCGGGGGTCTGTCTGGGTGGGGCGATCAAAAATGTGCTGGCGATTGCCGCTGGCATTTCTGATGGATTGGGGAATGGCGACAGTGCGCGGGCCGCGCTCATCACCCGCGGGATGGCAGAATTGCATCGCCTGGGAACGGCGCTGGGGGGCCGAACCGAGACCTTCATGGGCCTGGCCGGTGCCGGTGACTTGATCCTCACCGCGAGCAGCGACTTGTCGCGGAACCGGCGGGTGGGAATAGGCCTGGGCCGCGGTTTGAGTCTGGAAGCGGTGCTGCGCGAGATTGGCGAAGAGGCCGAGGGCGTGCGTACCGCGCAAGCCTTGTTCCAGCTTGCACAGCGTCTGGGCGTGGATATGCCGATCACCGAGCAGGTATATCGCGTGCTCTTTGAGGGCACGGCGCCGCGCGTTGCGAGCGATGTGCTGATGCGCCGCGCCCTGCGTTCCGAAGTGCACATGCCGTCCGATGTCACGCTTTCCTCTGGTTGAGTCGTGATGAGCCTGCGCAGGATGGGGCCATGGGTCTGCAAGACTTGCAGAATGGGCTTGGGATCGTTACATTGCCGCCAGATGACAGGGTGTTTTGCACACCCGGACAAATAGAATAAGGAGTTTGGATGTCACCAGACAGGACCGCATGTTGACGGCGGCGCTGGCGCAGGCTTTGGCGTACCAGGCACAAAGTCTCCAGGCCGTTTCGCGGACTTTTGCCCTGACGATTCCCCAGTTGCCGGAAGCCTTGCGGGACGCGGTTGGTAATGGCTACCTGCTGTGCCGAATTGCGGACACCATAGAAGACGATCCGGATTTGCCCTGGGAAAAAAAGGCCTACTGGCAGGCGGAGTTTCTCAAGGTGGTGGAGGGGGCGGGCGATGCTGCCGTTTTCGCCGCGGCATTCGGTGCATGCCTGTCGCCAGCGATGCCCGAAGCTGAGCACGATCTCATTCGTCATACCCCTGAGGTCGTTGCCATCACCCACAGCCTGAGCCCCACGCAGCGGGCTGCATTGTCCCGCTGTGTGCGAATCATGGGCAGGGGGATGGCGGAGTTTCAGCAACATGCTTCCTTGCAGGGGCTTGCGGACATGACGGCGATGGACCGCTACTGCTATGTAGTCGCGGGCGTCGTCGGTGAAATGCTCACCAGCCTTTTTGTGGAGTATGAGCCGCGACTGGCGCCGCATGATGCGGAGATGCAGCGGCTCGCGGTGTCCTTTGGGCAAGGTCTGCAGATGACCAACATCCTCAAGGATATCTGGGATGACTGGCAGCGCGGCGTGAGTTGGATGCCACGCGCACTGTTTCAGCGTCATGGTTGCGATATTGCCGCGATGCAGCCCGGCAGCCATGATCCGGCTTTTGCGGCGGGCCTCAATGAACTGCTGGGTATTGCCGCCGGGCATTTGCAGGATGCGCTGCGTTATACGCTACTGATTCCGGCCGAGCAGACGGGGATGCGCGATTTTTGTCTCTGGGCTATTGCCATGGCGGTATTGACCCTGCGGCGGATTTCCGAAAATCCTGCTTTTGCTTCCGGGAGCGAAGTGAAAATCAGCCGGAGCATTGTGCATCGGGTGGTATTCCTGTCGCGCCTGCTGCACCGCTCCGACGCGCTTCTGCAACTGAGCTTTCGGGTGGGCGTCAAACCACTGGCGCAGTCTCCTGCCGCAGGGCGACCATGAATCGCATCCTGCAACCCGTGCGCTACGGTTCGAGCATTTTTCGCGCGCCGCTGGATCGGGTGATAGCTGAGGCGCGCACCGCGCTAGGTAATCTGCAAGCGGAAGATGGTCACTGGTGCTTCGAGTTTGAAGCCGATTGCACCATCCCCGCCGAATATATTCTGATGCAGCACTACATGGACGAGCGCGATACGTCTCTGGAGGCCAAGATGGCCGTCTATCTGCGCGATAAACAGGCGGATCACGGCGGCTGGCCTCTCTATTACGGAGGCCGTTTTGACCTGAGCGCTTCGATAAAGGCCTATTATGCACTGAAACTGGCCGGGGACGCCCCGGAGCTACCGCATATGCGGCGCGCCCGTGAGGCGATCCTGGCGCATGGCGGAGCGGAACACGCCAACGTGTTCACGCGCATTACCCTGGCGCTCTTTGGCCAGGTGCCGTGGCGGGCCGTGCCTTTTATTCCGGTGGAAATCATGCTGTTGCCGCGCTGGTTTCCCTTTCAAATTTATAAAGTGGCGTCGTGGTCGCGCACGGTGATGGTGCCGCTGTTTATTTTGTGCAGCCTCAAGGCGCGTGCCAAAAATCCCTTGCAGGTGCATATCCGCGAACTGTTCCGGCGGCCGCCGGAACAGATTGCGGACTATTTCAGCCATGCCCGGCAAGGGATTGTGGCGCATCTCTTTCTGGCTCTGGATCGATTCTGGCGGTTGATGGAAGATTGGATACCCCAGAGTATCCGGCGCCGTGCCCTGAAGAAGGCGGAGGCGTGGTTTACAGCGCGGATTAACGGGGAGGATGGCCTGAATGGTATTTTCCCGGCCATGGTGAACGCCCACGAGGCTTTGGAGTTGCTCGGTTATTCGTCCGACCATGTCTATCGCCAGCAAACGAAGGCAGCCCTGCGCAAATTGGTGGTAGAGCGGGCGATTGACGCATACTGTCAGCCCTGCGTGTCACCCGTTTGGGACACCTGCCTCGCGCTCCATGCGCTGTTGGAGCAGGATGGCGAGGTGTCTCCGGCGGTACAAAGCGGTATCCAGTGGCTCAAGGACCGGCAGATTGGAGCCGAACCCGGCGACTGGCAGGAACAGCGGCCCAATTTGGCGGGCGGCGGTTGGGCCTTTCAATATGCTAATCCTTATTATCCGGATCTGGATGACACGGCAGCGGTGGGCTGGGCGCTGGCGCGGGCAGGGCGTGCAGAAGATCGCGACAGTATCGAAAGGGCGGCGAACTGGCTGGCCGGTATGCAATCCAGAAACGGCGGATTTGGGGCTTATGACGTCGATAATACCCACTATTACCTCAACGAGATCCCCTTTGCCGATCACAAGGCCTTGCTGGACCCGCCGACAGCCGATGTCACCGGGCGCGTGGTGGCCTTTCTGGCGCATTTGGCGCGGCCACGGGACCGTGATATTTTGCGGCGTGCCGTGGCTTACCTGTTGCGTGAACAGGAGTCATCCGGGGCCTGGTTGGGGCGCTGGGGGACCAATTACGTCTACGGGACCTGGTCCGTGCTCATGGCACTGGCTGAGCTGGATGATCCTTCCCTGAAGCCCGCTGTGGAACGCGCGGCGTACTGGTTACGCGCGGTACAGCAGAGCGACGGCGGTTGGGGTGAAAGCAATGATTCCTATGGCGATCCCGGTCTCGCCGGTATGGGTCAGACTTCTACCGCAGCGCAGACGGCCTGGGCCTGTCTCGGTCTGATGGCGGCGGGAGATCGGGATAGTGTCGCTTTGCATCGCGGTATAGCCTGGTTGCAGGCACATCAGGAAGGGGATGGGTGCTGGCAGGACCCCTTTTTTAACGCACCGGGATTCCCCAAGGTTTTTTACCTGATTTATCACGGTTATAGCCGATATTTCCCGCTCTGGGCGCTGGCCCGTTACCGGAATTTGGGATGCCTCGCCCGCGATTAGGGGTGGTGGTGGCTCTGGACGCGGAGGCGCGTGTTCTCCATGCTGGCGCGCTGTCGCACGATGCGGTGATAGAAGTAGGCGAGCAGATATTGCTGTGTGTTTCTGGCATGGGGCCTGAGCGGGCGACTGCCGCGGCGCGTAAGTTGATTGCCGCGGGTGTTGATGGACTGGTTTCCTGGGGCACAGCAGGCGCCCTGCAGCCGGTACGGAAGCCCGGGGATTTGCTGTTGCCGGAAACCGTGTTCTGGTCGGGGCAGACCTGGGCGGTGAATCTGGCCTGGCGCGCGACCGTGGCGAAATCGCTGTCCCTTCCCGTCCACGGTGGGGGGCTGCTCTCGGTGGATATCCCTTGCGGCTCCGTGGCCACGAAATCAGCATTTCTGGTGGACTACCCGTCGGCACAAAGTGTGGATATGGAAAGTGGTGCCATTGCCGCAGCCGCCCATGTGGCAGACCAGCCTTTTATCGTCATTCGCAGTGTTGTGGACCCAGCGGATCAGGCGCTGCCGACGGTGGCTACGGGGAGTGTTGATGCTTATGGGCGCCCGCAGGCGCTGAGGTTCATGCGCGGATTATTGCGCCATCCCGCTGAGTTGTCTGCTTTGATACGTTTGGGCGGGCAGATGCAGAAGGCGTTGAACACTTTGCGCGCCGTTGTGCCGGGTATTCAGGCGGGAAGGGCCGCATGAAAGCGCTGCTGACCGGAGCATCGGGTTTCGTCGGCGGCGCGGTGTTACGCCGCTTGCTGGCCGAAGGCCTGGAAGTGCGGGTGCTGCACCGGGCGAGTGCTGATCCGGCCAACTGGGAAGGGCTGAACGTGGAGCTGGCCGTCGGTGATCTCACCGACGGCCAGGCCTTGGATCGTGTGGTAGCCGGCTGTCAGGTGGTCTTTCACGTCGCCGCGGATTATCGGCTCTGGGTGCCCGAACCGCGCGCCATGTACGCCGCCAATGTGGGTGGCAGCGAACGTCTGGTACGCGCGGCGCTCAATGCCGGAGTGGAGCGCATCGTCTATACCAGTAGTGTCGCCGTGCTCGGTCACTACGCCGATGGCCGTGAAGCGGATGAAGAAGCCCCCTCGCGTTTGGAAGACATGATTGGTCACTATAAGCGCTCCAAATATCTTGCTGAGGAGGCGCTGCATGCTCTTTGCCGGGATGAAGGCGCACCCATCGTCATCGTCAATCCGTCGACGCCCATAGGCCCGGCGGATCGCAAGCCGACCCCCACCGGGCGGATGGTGCGCGATGCCGCGGCGGGCCGCTTGCCGGCTTATGTCGATACCGGTCTGAATGTGGTGCATGTGGATGATGTGGCTATGGGCCATTGGCAGGCCTTTGTCGACGGTCAGGTGGAGGAGCGCTATATTCTCGGCGGCGACAATCTCCCCCTGGCGGCGATCCTCACCCGTATTGCTGGTCTTACCGGGCATCGCTCGCCGTGGCTGCGTATCCCGCGCCGCCTGCTCTATCCCCTGGCGTGGGGGGCAGAGGGTATGGTGCGGCTACGCGGCAGGGGGACGCCACTGGTGACGACGGACGAGCTGCGTATGGCCGCGCACAAGATGTATTTTTCGTCTGCCAAGGCGGAGCAGGTCTTGCGTTATACCCATCGTCCTGCGGAGGAAGCCTTGCGGGATGCGGTACAATGGTTTGCTGCACATCACTACTTGTAGCGTGTCTGTCCGTCTGACGGACACCGCTTCGGGGCGCTTATGCTCTGGTGGATAGGTGGCTTTGCGGCGTTGCTCTCTCTAGTCGCCGTAATGTATGTGTTGCTGACGCTCTGGGCGGTCGGACGCTGGCATCCGGTGTTGCCGGAGCGCGATGCTGCTGCCGCGGAAGATATCTTGTGCGACTGGCCCGGCGTCAGCGTGCTCAAGCCCCTGCATGGCGATGAGGATAATCTCTACAGCGCTCTGCACAGTTTTTGCGCACAGGACTACCCGGCATTCGAAATTGTTTTTGGCGTGCAGCGTCCGACCGATCCGGCTATCGCCGTGGTGCAACGTCTGCAAGCCGAGTTTCCCGCCTTGTCACTGTACTGGGTATGTACAGAAGCGCGTATCGGCAGTAATCCCAAGGTCAATAACCTGGCGGGCATCCTCGCCGCATGCCGCTATGACACTTTGGTGATCAGTGACGCGGACATTGCCGTCGGCCCCCATTATCTGCGCCAGATTTGCGCACCCCTGCAAAATAGGGATGTGGGCGTGGTCACCTGCCTCTACCGGGCACGGCCAGCGGCTACCTTCTGGTCGCGGGTGTTGGCCAGTCAGGTGAACAGTCTTTTTCTGCCTTCGGTGCTGGTGGCGGCGCGCCTGGGTCCAAATATCTTCTGTGGCGGGGCGACCATGGCCTTGCGGCGCGGGACGCTGGCGGCCCTTGGCGGCTTGCCCAGATTGGCGAATCAACTGGCGGATGATTACTGGCTCGGCGCCTACAGCCGCCAGTTGGGGCAACACACCCTGCTGGCGGATTATGTGGTGGACACCGAGGTCCAAGAGGCCGGTTTCCGGTCATTTTATCAGCATGCCTTGCGCTGGTCGCGCACCACGCGATCGGTACAGCCGCTGGGGCACGCGTTCTCCTTTTTGAGTTATCCGCTGCCACTGGTACTTCTGCTGGCACCCTGGATGGGCCTGTGGGGCGGGCTGCCTCTGGGTGTGGTTCTCCTCTTGCGCCTCGTGTACCATAGGCAAATTATGCACAAACTCAGTGCAGGTGACTCCTTCGGAGTGGCCCTGCTGGGAGATTTTCTGGGCCTGTGGATTTGGTTTCACGCCCTTTTCGCGCGGCACGTCGCCTGGCGAGGGTCGCAATTTGCCATCGGCGCCGACGGGCGGATGGGTGGCCATGACGGAGCAAAACAATGACGATGAAAACCCTTTTCTTGCAAGCCCCTTCTTTTGAGGGATTCGACGGTGGTGCCGGTTCGCGCTATCAGGCCAAGCGGGAAATTCGCTCTTTCTGGTTCCCCACCTGGCTGGCCCAACCCGCCGCCATGATCCCCGGCAGTCGCTTGCTGGATGCCCCTCCAGGGGATGTCAGTGTTGAAGAGACCCTGCAGGTGGCGGCCGCATATGATCTCTGCATTATCCACACCAGCACGCCGTCCTTCCCTTCGGATGTGCGCATGGCCGGGTTGCTCAAGGAGCACTACCCCGAGATGCTGATTGGCATGGTCGGCGCCAAGGTGGCCGTAGAGCCGGAAGAATCCCTGCAAGCCTCCACCGCTGTCGATTTTGTCGCCCGCGAAGAGTTTGACTACACCCTCAAGGAAGTGGCGGAAGGGCGGCCCTTCAGTGAAGTGGACGGCATCACCTATCGTTCCGGCAATGGTCAGATCGTCCATAATCCCGATCGTGCCATGATTGAAGACATGGATGCTTTGCCATTCGCCTCCGAAGTGTATAAGCGCGACCTGCACATTGAAGACTATTTCATTGGCTATCTGAAGCACCCCTATATTTCTTTTTACACCGGGCGCGGTTGCAGATCGCAGTGCACCTTCTGCCTCTGGCCGCAGACTGTCGGCGGACATCGCTATCGCACGCGCAGCGCCGCCAGCGTCATTGACGAGGTGCGCTACATCCAGAAGAACTTTCCGCAAGTCAAGGAAATCTTCTTCGACGACGACACTTTTACCGATGATCGTCCCCGTGCCGAAGAGATTGCCCGCGGTCTCGGCAAACTCGGCGTGACCTGGTCCTGCAATGCCAAGGCCAATGTGCCTTATGAGACCCTCAAGGTACTGCGTGAGAATGGCCTGCGCCTGTTGCTGGTGGGCTATGAGTCTGGCGACCAGCAGATCCTCAACAACATCAAGAAGGGCCTCAAGGTCGAGGCGGCGCGTAAATTTACCGCCGACTGCCATAAGCTGGGGATCGTGATTCACGGTACCTTCATCCTTGGCCTGCCAGGTGAGACCAAGGAAACCATTCAAAAGACCATCGACTTCGCTAAAGAAATCAATCCGCATACCATCCAAGTATCGCTGGCGGCACCCTATCCCGGCACTTTCCTGTACAACCAGGCGAAGCAGGAAGGCTGGTTGACGGACGAAGATGAAGCCCATCTGGTCAACGACCGTGGCGTGCAGATCAGCCCCATGAGTTACCCGCACCTCAACCACACGGAAATCTTTGACTCCGTGGAGGTGATGTACAAGCGCTTCTATTTCCGTGCCGGCAAGATTGCCGAAATCACGGGTGAGATGCTCAAGAGCACGCAAATGATGAAACGTCGTCTGCGCGAAGGTGTCGAATTCGTCCGTTTCCTCCGACAGCGCCACGGCTGAGGTGGGGCAGGTCGGCGGTCGGCGGGTCATCTTCAACGCCGACGACTTTGGCTTGGATATGGCGGTGAATGAGGCGGTGGAGTCAGCGCATCGTGATGGTGTGCTGACTACCGCCAGTCTCATGGTGACTGCACCGGCGGCTGAGGATGCTGTCGTCCGCGCCAGAGAACTGCCATGCCTGGGCGTAGGCCTGCATCTCACGCTGGTAGACGGGGCACCCCTGCTCCCCGCAGCGCAGGTACCTGATTTGGTCGATAAGCAGGGGCGTTTTGCCGCCGATCTCTGGCTACGCGGGGTGCGCTACTTCTTTTTGCCCCAGGTGAGAAAACAACTGGCGGCCGAGATCCGTGCCCAGTTTGCGGCTTTTGCGGCGACCGGTTTAGAACTGGACCATGCCAATGCCCACAAACATCTGCATTTGCACCCCACGGTACTCACGCTGATGCTGGATATCGGGGAGGAGTTTGGTTTGCGGGCGGTGCGGTTGCCCTGGGAACCTCTGGGGGCGGCGCGTTGTGGAGGTGCCAAAGGTTTGGCGCCGGCACTTTGGTCTGTCTTTCTGCGCCCCTGGCTGGCGCGCATGCGCCGCCAACTGGACCGTCGCCGGATCATGCACAATGATCTGCTCTACGGTCTGGATGCCACCGGCCATATGGACGAGGCGCGACTGCTCCAGATGCTCGGCTGTCTGCCGGCGACGGAAGTTACGGAAATCTATTTTCATCCGGCAACGGTGCAGACCGCAACATTGCACGCCCTCATGCCGGAGTATGAACAGCACGCCGAGTGGGCGGCACTGATGAGCCCCCGCGTAAAAAATTATTTGCGCGATCAAGACATCGCGAAGGGTACCTTTAGTGATTTTGTCGTCCGTTGATCGTTTTTTACAGCGCACCGGGGCGCTTGTCTCCCAAAGTTTAGTGGCTTTGGTGGACCTTTCGGTGCGGCGTGCTGCCTGGATGCTGGCGGCCATTGTGCTGGCTACGCTTCTCGCTTTGGTCTACTCGGTTGGCCATTTTTCCGTAGATACCGATACCAGCCATGCCTTGTCGCGTGATCTGCCTTTTCAGCAGCGCGAAGTGGCTTATCAAAAGGCTTTCCCGCAGGATAAAAACACGATTGTGGTCGTCCTGCAGGGCGATAACCGGAATCTTACGGATACGGCGGTGGATCGGCTGAGCGCCTGGCTGCGTGCCCGGCCACAGTCTTTCCATGATGTGTATGTGCCTGGCGGCGGCTCCTTTTTTCAGCGTAACGGTCTCCTGTACCTCTCCCCCAAAGAAGTACAGGCCTTCGCCAACCGCATTACCGATGCCCAGCCCCTCATCGCCAGGCTCTCTGCTGAGCCCAGCCTGAATGGCCTCAGTGGCCTGTTAAGCATGGCGATCGGTCAACGCCTGACGAATGGCGTGCATCTGCCTGGATTAACGGGTATTTTTTCTGCTATGGATCAGGCGCTCACGGCGCAGATGCAGGGTAAGTCCTATGAAATCCCGTGGGGTGAACTCATGGGGGGCGATCTGGCCCAAATGGGGCCAGCACAACGCTTCGTCATTATTCAGCCTGCCCTAAATTACAAGTCTCTGGAGCCTGCTGCTGCGGCTATACATACCTTGCGCGCTGGCCTCACCGCGCTCAACCTGAATGCTGCCCACGGGGTCGACGTTGGGGTGACCGGCGGCGCGGTACTGGATGCGGAACAATTGAAAACGGTGAGTCAGGGTGCTGCGGTTTCTTTGGCGCTGACCCTCAGTCTTGAAATTATATTGCTGATCATCGCATTGCGCTCATTGCGTCTGGTTTCCGGTGTGCTGATCGGGTTGATCGCGGGCATGATTTTAACCACAGCCTGGGCGCTGTTTTTTATCGGTCCCTTCAATCTTATTTCAGTGGCCTTTGCTATTCTCTTCATTGGGCTGGGCGTTGATTTTGGCATTCAGTTCTGTCTGCGTTACCGGGAAGAAGTGTTTAACGGCGCGGCCCACCGACAGGCCATGCAGCGGGTGACGCAAGGTATGGGCGGTGCCTTGAGTCTTGCTGCTGTTGCGGCTGCTTTCAGTTTTTATGCCTTTGTGCCTACCAGCTATGCGGGTATCGTCGATCTCGGACTGATTTCCGGCACCAGTATGCTTGTTGCCCTCCTCATGACGCTCACCTTCCTGCCCGCCTTTTTGACCCTCTGGCCTATGGTGATCACGGGTACAAGACCGACGTACTATCCGCATCTGCGCCAAATTCCTACCCTCGTGCGTCACCCCATCCACCGTTATGCCTACTATGTACTGGGCGGGGTGACCCTGCTGGCGCTGGCATCCGTGCCGCTGGCATTGCGCACTTCCTTTGATTTTAATCCGCTGCACATGATCGACAGTCATGCCGAGGGGGTGCGTGTTTTCGAGAAACTCCTCGCTGATCCGCAGACAGCCCCTTATCGCATCGAGGTGCTCACCTCTGATATTCCTGCGGCGCAGGCCGTTGCCACACAGGTGGAACGGCTACCTACAGTGGCGCAGGCCCTGACGATCTCCAGCTATATCCCGGAACAGCAGTCCGAGAAGTTGGCCATTTTGCAGAATCTGCAGATTCTGGTGCCACCCTTTTCGCTGTTGATGCCCGCCAGTTTGCAGCCGCCGACGCCGGATACCCCCAAAAATCTTGCGGAACTGGTAACCAGGTTGCGAGATCTCGCGCAAAAAGATGGTGAGGGCACACCGGACGGACAGGTGGCTGCGGCGCTGGCTGGTCATCTGGCACAATTTCTAGCGAAGTATGGCGCTGACAGTAAAGCAATCGCGGATCTGCAAACGCGGGTGATGGGGACCTTGCCCGGTGAGTTGCAGCGACTCGGCATGGTTTTGTCCGCGGCACCGGTAACCTTGCAGACCCTGCCGAAATCCTTGCGCGATCGTTATGTGGCGGCCTCAGGCCAGGCACGCGTGGAGATTTTCCCCAAAGCCAATCTGAGCAGTAATCAGGCGATGGCGACTTTTGTGCAGAGTGTGCTGAAGGTGGAACCGAATGCCGTGGGTACATCGGTGATGCTGGTTCAGGGTGGGGAGGCGGTGCTTGGGGCTTTTCAGGAGGCTACTTTTATTGCACTGATCGCCATCAGCCTGCTGCTCCTCCTTACTTTGCACAGCTACCGGGATGTTCTGCTGATCATGATCCCGCTGCTGCTGGCGGCATTGTTTACGGTAGCGGCCATGCGTTTGTTTGGGTTGAGCTTCAATCTGGGCAACATTATCGTGCTGCCGCTGCTCATCGGCCTGGGCGTGGCCTTTGCCATTTACATTGTGGTGCGCTGGCGCAACGGCGTGGATGTGGCGCATTTGCTCGGCACATCCACGCCCATGGCGGTCTTTTTTAGTGGGCTCACGACCCTCAGCGCCTTTGGTAGTATGGCGGTTTCCCGCGATCCCGGTATGGCCAGTCTCGGCGAGGCACTGAGCCTCGCGCTGGCTATCGTGCTGCTGTGCATTCTGGTTGTACTTCCGGCTCTGCTGCTGCTCTTCACCCAGTCGCCCCGCGAAGATGGTATCGCGCAGGACGAAGGCAGCTGATTTGTCAAAACAGAAAGGCAATCTCCTGTTTCTGGCGGCTGGTTTGCTCGGCCTGGGCTTGTCTGTTTTCCTGATCGTGCAGGCCGGTGTTTCCGACATTGTGAAATTGTTGGCGGTAGCCAGCTGGGGCCTGCTTTGGCTTCTCCCCTTTCACCTGCTGCCGCAGTTTCTGGATGTGCTGAGCTGGAAGTGGCTGCTGCGCGGTGAAGCGCGCGCCCGCTACTGGTTTTTAGTATGGGTTGCGCTGGTCCGCGAGGCGGTCAACGGTCTTCTGCCGGTGGCACGGGTGGGCGGTGAGATGCTTGGTGTACGTCTCTTGACTCGTCACGGCGTTCCCGGTTACATCGCCGGAGCTAGTGTCATGGTCGAAGTCACTTTGACCTTGTTGAGCCAGTTTGCTTTCACGCTCGCGGGACTCCTGGTGCTCAGTTACGAGGTAAGTGATCGTCATCTGCAACTGGATGTGGTGTTTCTTTTGGCACTGGTGTTGCCGCTGTTGGTGGTCTTTGTCTGGATGCAGCGGCACTGGGGATTGTTCACGGTTTTACAGATGCTGATGAAAAAGCTCCTGGGTGGCAAGGACCTGCTCGCGCTCATAGGCGATCCGCAATATCTGGATGCCGAAATTCGCAGACTCTATGCCCGCCGCTGGGGCCTGCTTCCGGCCAATTTCTGGCAACTGGCGAGTCTGTTGGCGGGCACGGCGGAAGTCTGGTTCACCTTCTGGCTGCTCGGGCAGCCTATTCCCTTCTGGGCGGCGCTACTCATGGAAAGCCTGGGGCAAGCTCTGCGCAGCATGGCCTTTCTGGTGCCTGGGGGACTGGGGGTACAGGAGGGCGGTTTTATCCTTTTCGGCAGCGCTATCGGTGTGGGTCCCGACTTGGCGCTGGCCTTTTCGCTGGCACGGCGTTTTCGCGAAATCGTGCTGGGCATCCCGGTACTCTTGTCATGGCAAGTATTAGAGGGCCATCATATACACCTTCAGTGGCGGCACAGGCATGCCAATGAGGAGAGCATTTCATGATCGCTCTGTCTTTGGATCTGGGTTCCGATACCCACATGCATTCTAAACGTTGGTGACCTTGTCCCACATACGTTTTGGTATGTTATACTGGCCACAGGGTGTTGTTCATTACTTACATGCTGCGTCGCAGCGAGGCGAGGATATTCTATCATGGGCGTTCCTTTAATTCAGAGCTATCGGGTAGGACGCTACATCCTTACGCAGAAATTGCGGGGGCGTAAGCGCTATCCCCTGGTGCTGATGCTGGAGCCATTGTTCCGCTGCAACCTCGCCTGCTCGGGCTGCGGCAAAATTGATTACCCCGATGAAACGCTCGACAAACGCCTCTCTGTCGAGGAATGCATTGGCGCCGCCGAGGAATGCGGCGCGCCTATTATTTCCATCGCCGGTGGCGAGCCGCTGATTCACAAGGATATGCCCGCCGTCGTGGAGGGCCTCGTCGAGCGCAAGCGCTTTGTTTATCTTTGTACCAACGCACTACTCCTCAAAAAACGCATGGACGACTATCAGCCGTCCCCGTACCTGACCTTCTCGGTGCACCTGGATGGCAACGAACATCGTCATGATGATTCCGTGTGTCAGCCTGGCACCTATCAGCGGGCGGCAGCGGCGATCCGCGAAGCCGTGGAAAAAGGCTTCCGGGTTACGGTCAACTGCACCCTCTTCCAGGGCGAAGGTGCTGAAGAAGTAGCGAGCTTCCTGGATGATTGCAAGGCCTTGGGTGTCGAGGGCGTGACCATCTCGCCGGGGTTCAATTACGAGCGGGCACCGCAGCAGGAGGTATTTATCCAGCGGCGTGCCTCACGCCAGCTTTTTCGCGATATCTTCCGTATTGGCAAGGAGCGCAAGGCAAACTGGACGTTCAATCAATCCAGCCTGTTTTTAGATTTTCTGGCAGGAAATCAGAATTATCAGTGCACCCCCTGGGGCAACCCCACCCGCAACATTTTTGGCTGGCAGAAGCCCTGTTATCTGCTGGTCAGCGAGGGTTATGCACAGAGCTTCAATGAGTTGATGGAGACGACGCCCTGGGATAAATACGGCGTGGGAGTGAATGGGAAATGTGACCAATGTCAGGTGCACTCTGGTTTTGAGCCGACGGCCGTCAATGATACCTTCACCCATCCGCTGCGCGCCTTGAAGGTAGCGTTGCGCGGTCCGCGCACTGAGGGGCCGATGGCGCCAGACATGCCGGCGTCACCGCCACCTCAGAGTCCCAGTCACCCGGTCTTTCCATTGCGCGTCGAACGTTGAGATAATTCCGAATCGTCATCGAATTCGGGATGGATCTGGAGGAATTATGCTGAAAAAATCCGTAATAACGCTGTTGACCTGTGCGGTGACAGGTACCACCCCGGCGCTCTCCGCAGCGGCGGTGACTGCGCCAACGGCATCCCCATCTACGACGTCAACGGCCAAAACGATTGTTGCGAATACGCCGGAAGCAACCATCACTGCGTTGGATGCTGCCCTCATCAAATCCATGCAGGGTGGAAGCCGATTGGGTTACAGTGGTCGTTACCGCATTGTCGCCCCGGTGGTGCAGAGCGCTTTTGATTATCCGCAAATCGCCAGCCTGACGCTGGGCGCCTATTGGAAAAAACTCAGTCCAGAACAGCAAAAAGAGTTTTTTGGAGTGCTTGCTGATTACACTGCAGCCACTTATGCAGCGCGTTTCGACAGCTACAACGGCGAGCGTTTTGCCATCATGAGGAGCGAAACCTTGCATCCCGGTACGGAGGGGGTATTCAGTACCTTTACAGAGCATAATGGCAAGGTGCATCGCTTTGATTATATTCTGCAGAAGCAAGGGGATCAGTGGCGCATCGTTAATGTCTTCGCCGACGGGGTCAGCGATCTTGCCCTGAAGCGGGCGGAATATACCGAAACCGTGCAGAAAAAGGGTTTTGCCGCACTGGTTGCGCATCTGAAAGCACAAATTGCCGGGTACGCCAAAGGGTCCCAATGATGCGATCAGGTGTGTATTTATCAGGAGTGATGCTGGCCCTTGGCATGTTGACCTTGCCGGGCTGTGCCACGGTAAACGGGCCTCAGGGTGCTGCGGAAACTCCCGCAGACCCGCTGGCGGCCATCAACAGGCCGATGTTTCATCTGAACATGGGTCTTTATGATTATGTGCTGGAGCCGGTAGCCACCGGATATAAAACAGTGACCCCGGATTTCGTTCGCGAGGGGGTCAGCAATGTATTCGCCAATGTGGATATGCCCTATATTTTTATCAACGATTTCCTGCAGGGGCGCGGTCAGCAGGGAATGGAAGATCTGAGCCGATTCCTCGTCAATTCCGTGTTTGGTCTGGGTGGACTCTTCAATGTGGCGAACCGTCTGGATCTGCCCAACCACGAGAACAGCCTGGGGGTAACGCTGGGTGTCTGGGGGGTTCCGCAAGGACCTTATCTGGTGCTGCCGTTTTATGGGCCCAGCTCACTACGCAGTTTGCCCGGTCTGGCGATGACGATTTTTACCGGGCCGGCATATTATCTGACCAGTGCTCCGGCTCAGTACGCCCTGACGGGTATGGGAATCATCAACAAGGGCTATGTCGAAGGACCCAACATCCGGATGGTCCAGGATGCCGTTAATCCTTATGTGTTTATGCGTAATGCCTGGGAACAGCATGAGCAGTATCTGATTTCCGGAGGGGCTGTCAGTAAAAATCAGTTACTGGAGGGCCTGCAATTGCCGCCACCGGGGGCCAGCACACCAGACCAAGCCGCCCAGAGTCACGAGAGCAAAAAGGGAAATCCATAATCATGGCCTTCGATCACGATACCGTGCGGCGCACGGCACATCTGGCCCGTATTGCGCTGCCGCAGACAGAAATA
>JBBIUH010000038.1:0-18910 GCA_037440305.1 Acidithiobacillus sp. | reverse complement strand
TGGTATGTGCTGGCCACCGACACGCCCGACCTGCACTGTCCCGATCCCGAACAAGTCTGGGGCCGCGAGCCGCTGGCGCTGCAAGCCACCGGTGCCGATGCCCGGCGCTGGAATGCCTTCCTCAATGTGTTGCAGATGCTCCTCGCCGCGCATCCCGTCAATCAGGATGTCGATGCGAGCGGTCAGGAGCCCTGGTGTCTGTTCTGGGCCTGGGGGGAGGGGCGATTACCTTCTGTGCGGCCCATTCCGAAGTGGCGGACCGTGGCCGCGGAGGCGGATTATCTGCAGGCCGCGGCCCGCTGGCTCGGCCTGCCTCTGTCCTCTCCCAAAGCGCTGAAGGCTGCGGTAAAACTCCCCGATGATCTGCTCTGGGTCTGGTCCGGGGCCTGGCTCTATCCCGATACGGCAAAGTCTTTCGCGGCGCTGGTCCCGGCCCTGCAGACCTTGTGGAGGCGGGGCGGGCGCCTGGAGTGTTTGACGGGTGTGCTCGCCAGCGGTGGTATAGAGCGCCTTACGGTTCGCCGTGCGGATCGCTGGCGCTTCTGGCGCAGACCGGCCGGGCCGGGCCATGCGCTGCCGGGAGTCTGGTAGGTGTCTGAAGCCGTTCGTATTGTCGACCGTCCTGTGGCAGCGGCGATATTGCGCGCGGCTTTGGATCTCGGATACAGCCCGCTCCAGGCCCGGATCATTGCCGGTAGATTGAGCGAGGCCGATGTGGCGAAGCTGCCGGCATTGTTGAATCTGCAGTTGAGTGCTCTGACGCCCCCGGATAGACTGCCCGATATCGACATCGCTTCTGAATGTATCGTCTCCGCCATAAAACAAGGGTTGTCCATCCTCCTGATTTCCGACTTCGATGCCGATGGCGCCTCGGCCCATGCGGTGCTGAGGTTTGCATTCCGGGATTATTTCGGCGTCCCGGAAGCGCGGATTCACAGCTATATCGGCCATCGTCTGCGGGACGGCTATGGCGTCACCGAAACCCTGACGGACCGCATTATTGCGGAGGCCCCCTGCCCCGCTTTGATCATTACGGCGGATCAGGGGAGCACCGATCATGCGCGGATCGCCCGGCTGCGGGATCATGGTTTTATCGTCATCGTCACGGACCATCACGGCGTGCCCGCATCCGGGCCGCCACCTGCGGCCATGGCTTGTGTAAACCCGGTGCGCGAGGATTCGGCGTTTCCCGATCCTTATATCGCTGGCGTGCATGTGGCGTGGCTGTTGTGCTGTGCGGTTCGCCAGCGACTGATTCAGGCCGGCGACCTTCCCGCCAGCGCCCCAAAACTCGGCGGTCTTCTGGATCTCGTCGCCCTGGGCACCATGGCCGATTGCGTCGATCTGGCGCGATCGACCAATAACAAGGCGATTATCGCCCGCGGCCTGGCGATCATGAACGCGCCGGTGCGACGGCCCGCCTGGCAGGCATTATACGTAGCCACGAACTGCCGAGGCCCCATCACCGCTACCACCCTGGCTTTTCATTTCGCACCCGTCATCAACGCCCGCGGGCGTCTGGATTCCGCTCTGGGCAGCGTGGATTTGCTCATGAGTGATAGCGTCCCAATGGCGGAAGAACTGGCGCAGCATTTCGTGGAACACAACACCGAACGTAAGGCGGTCCAGTCGAGCATGCTGCACAGAAGCACCTCACAGGCCGCACAACAGGTACGGGATGGCGCCGCGGCGATTACGATATTCGATCCGAAAGGCCACGCGGGTGTCCACGGTATTTGCGCCGCGCGACTGGCGGAGTCTTTCGGCAGGCCGGTCGCCTATTTCTCGCCCAAAAATGACGCGGAACATATCACGGCATCGCTCAGGACCGTGCACGGCTTTCATGTGCGGGATGCCCTGGCGGAGATAGCCGACCGTTATCCCGATGATTTTACCGCTTGGGGTGGCCATGCGGGTGCTGGCGGGGTGACCCTGAAGCGCGATGGGCTGCAGCGCTTTGCAGAAGCGTGGGCCCGTATTGCGGCGCGCGCGTTGGATGATCATAGTCTCGGTCCGGAGGTCGTCACCGACGGCGAACTTGCGGTACCGCCCAGTTTCGCCCTTGTGGAAGAACTGGCGGCCCTGGAACCCTTTGGTCGCCAATGGGAGCACCCCGTTTTCAGAAGCCACGGGCGGATTGAACAGGTCCGCCCGGTGGGTGACGGCAGGCATCTGAAACTGGTCGTGAAAATGGACTCGACGGACTACGACGCCATCTGGTTCGGCGCCGTGGAAAATGGCATCTGCCCGATCGAGGTCGGACAAACGGTACGCATGGCTTATGAATTGGATGTGAATACATTCCGGGATACGGCGACGCTGCAGTTGCGGATTCGGCATGCCGCGTTGGTCGGCGAAGGCATTTGATGACACTTTGGCCCTATGGAATGGCGCCAAAGCGGCCGGTTGCGAGAGCGCCATGAATCATGACAAAACAAGAGAGTTTCAGCATGCTCGCGATGTGTTATATTGCACATTATTTGTAACACAAGAGGGGTAATGACATGAGCGAAGCTACCTTTACTTTTCGGGTCGATGAAGCACTGAAAAC
The DNA here is from genome assembly GCA_037440305.1 of Acidithiobacillus sp. Classification (GTDB taxonomy): domain Bacteria; phylum Pseudomonadota; class Gammaproteobacteria; order Acidithiobacillales; family Acidithiobacillaceae; genus Acidithiobacillus. The sequence continues at coordinate 16,359 of JBBIUH010000038.1, read as the reverse complement.
GGAATTCTCTACGGCCGCCAAGGCCCGCGACCGCAGCGGTGCGCAACTCCTGCGCGACTTCATGCGCGAGTTCGTGCAGCAGCAACAGGAGGCGGCCGCGCATGACGCATGGTTCCGTCGCCAGGTGCAAATTGGTCTGGATTCGGCTAATGCCGGCAACCTGATTCCAGCGGCCGAGGTTGAAGCTAGGTTCGCGGCTAAGCGGGTGGCCACGCGTCGCCGACTTGAAGCCTCCGAATGATGAAACTGTTGTGGACACCAGAGGCGATACAAGACCGCGACGACATCTATGACTACGTCGAGACCGACAACCCGGCCGCCGCGCTGGCCCTTGATGAGCTCTTTTCAGAGAAGGCGGCTCGCTTGGCAGATCACCCTGGCCAGGGTCGGCTTGGGCGCGTTGCCGGCACCCGCGAGCTGGTAGCGCATAGGAATTACATCCTGGTCTATGCCTTGGCAGAAGACCAGGTTCGCGTGTTGCGCGTCCTGCACGCGGCCCGGCAGTGGCCGCCAGTTAAGATGTGACGGCCTGCCATCGAAACTGGAATCGGCCCGGAATACTGGCCGCCGCTTCCAGTGCTGACTGCAGACCCAGCCGGGAACCACGGCTGGACAAAGCGACTCAGAGCCCGAATGGCGACCTGAACCGCGCCGTGGAAACGAAATTGTCTTGCTCAAACAAGAGAAGGTTTTTGATGCCCTCCCAACGCTGCTGAAACTCCGCTGGAGATCAGCGCCGAAACTGCGCATAATTACGGCCTTTGCGTGCGGAGTAACCGGATGCGCGCGGGCATGGTCCCGACGCCGCCTGATGGAAAAGGAAGAATCATGAGAGAAGTGAATGAGATGCGTGCGCTGCACGAAGATCTCCAGGTCCGTGTCGCGGGCCTGAGGGGGTATCTTTGACCTCGAAGAAAAGCGCGGTCGCTTAGAGGAAGTTCAACGGGAGCTGGAAGACCCGACCATCTGGAACAACGCCGAAAAGGCCCAGGAACTGGGTCGCGAGCGGTCTGGTCTGGAAGCCATTATCACGCCCATGGACAAGCTCAGCGCGAGCCTCGCCGATGGCGGCGAGATGCTGGAATTGGCCCTGAGCGAGCAGGACGAAGAACTCCTCGCCGCTGTCGATGCGGATCTCGACACCGCTCTGGCCATGGTCGAGAAGCTGGAATTTCAGCGCATGTTTTCCGGTGCGCAGGATGCGGCAAACTGCTTTGTGGATATTCAGGCAGGCGCGGGCGGCACCGAGGCGCAGGATTGGGCGGAAATGATTCTGCGCATGTATTTGCACTGGGCCGAGTCCCATGGTTTTGCGGCGGAACTGGTGGAAGTGTCCGAGGGCGAAGTGGCGGGCATCAAGTCGGCCAGCATCCATGTGCGCGGTGACCATGCCTTCGGCTGGCTGCGTACCGAAACCGGCGTCCATCGCCTGGTGCGCAAATCGCCTTTCGACTCCGGCAATCGCCGTCATACCAGCTTCGCCAGCGTCTTTGTTTATCCTGAGATTGACGATAGTTTCGAGGTGGACATCAACCCGGCGGACCTCAAGGTGGACACCTACCGGGCCAGCGGGGCGGGTGGTCAGCATGTCAACAAGACCGACTCGGCGATCCGTATCACCCATGTACCTTCGGGCATTGTTGTGGCCTGTCAGACCGACCGCTCGCAGCACAAGAACCGGGCCGAGGCCATGCGCATGTTGCGTTCCAAACTCTATGAGATGGAAATGCAGAAACGCGCCGTCGAAAAACAGGCGCTGGAAGACAGCAAGAGCGATATCGGCTGGGGGCATCAGATTCGCTCCTATGTGCTGGATCAGTCGCGGATCAAAGATCTGCGCACCGGGGTCGAAGTGGGCGATACCCAGAAGGTGCTTGATGGGGCGCTGGACATGTTCATTGAAGCGGCGTTGAAGGCCGGATTGTAAGCGGTAATCACTCGGTATTTTGCAGGAAGGGGACGGATGGTGGATCAGGAACTCAATGACCAGATGCAGGTGCGGCGCGACAAGCTGGGACATTGGCGCAGCGAAGGCCATGCCTATCCCAACGGCTTCCGTCGCGATGCCCTGGCGGGCGACCTGCAACAGCGTTATGGCGATATGGATGCCGCGGCCCTGGAGCAGGAGCCCATCGCGGCGCGGCTCGGCGGGCGGCTGATGAGCCGCCGGGTCATGGGCAAGGCCAGTTTCGCCGACATTCAGGATCAGTCCGGGCGTATTCAACTTTTTGTCAGCCGCGATAACCTGGGCGAAGAGGTCTACGCGCGCTTCAAGGGCCTGGATTTCGGCGACATCATCGGTGTGGATGGCATCCTGTTCCGCACCAAGACCGGTGAGCTTTCGGTCAAGGTGCATAGCCTCCAACTGCTGAGCAAGGCCCTGCGCCCGCTGCCGGAAAAATGGCACGGACTCGCCGACCCGGAAACCCGCTTCCGCCAGCGCTATGTCGATCTGATCGTCACCGAAGCCACCCGCCGCACCTTCCAGATTCGTGCCGAAGCGGTGGCAGCCCTGCGCGATGGTTTGCGCCAGCGCGGCTTTTATGAGGCGGAGACGCCCATGATGCAGCCCGTCCCCGGCGGTGCCACGGCGCGGCCCTTCGTCACCCATCACCATGCCCTGGACATGACCCTCTATCTGCGTATCGCCCCGGAGCTATACCTCAAACGGCTGGTGGTGGGCGGCATGGAGCAGGTCTTTGAGATCAACCGCAACTTCCGCAATGAAGGTATTTCCACCCGCCACAACCCCGAGTTCACCATGCTCGAATGGTACGAGGCCTACGCCGACCATGTGCGCGCCATGGACCTCACCGAGACCCTGATCCGCGCCGCGGCACAGGCGGCCCTGGGCACTACGGCGATAAACTATCAAGGGCTGGAGATTGACCTCGGCAAACCCTTCCACCGCTTGACGGTGACGGAGTCGGTGCGTGCCCATAACCCCGATCTGGCGGATGCCGATCTGCGGGACCCCGCGGTGCTGGCCGCCAAGCTCGCGCAGTTGCACCTGCCCTGTCAGCCCGCCTGGGGCTGGGGCAAGCGTCTCATCGAAATCTTCGAGAAGACGGTGGAAGGCCATCTCCAGCAACCCACCTTCATCACCGAGTATCCCCTGGAAGTCAGCCCGCTGGCGCGCCGTAATGATCTCGACCCCGAGGTCACCGATCGTTTCGAGCTGATGATCGCCGGCCGCGAGTTGGCCAACGGCTTCTCCGAGTTGAATGATCCTGAAGATCAGGCCGCCCGCTTCCGGGCGCAGGTCGAGGCCAAGGATGCCGGGGACGAGGAGGCGATGTTCTTCGACGCCGACTATATCCGCGCCCTGGAATACGGCATGCCGCCGACGGCAGGGGTGGGGCTGGGCATCGACCGTCTGGTCATGCTGCTCGCCGATCAGCCCAGCATTCGCGAGGTGATTCTCTTCCCCCATCTGCGGCCGGAACAGTCATGAGGTTTTATGAACTCTGGATCGGGCTGCGTTACACCCGCGCCAAGCGTCGCAATCACTTCATCTCCTTTATCACCGGCACGGCGATCATGGGCATGGTCATCGGCGTGGCGGCACTCATCGCGGTCATGGCGGTGATGAACGGTTTTGACCATACCCTGCGCTCGCGGATTCTGGCGGTGACCTCCGATGTGATCATTCAGGGCAACGGGGTGCCGGTGCTGGACTGGCCGACGGCGGTAAAGCGCCTTTCCACGTTTCCCGATGTGACGGGTGTGGCGCCCTACGTGCAGGCGCAAGCCATGCTCTCCCACGATGGGCTGGTCAGCGGTGCGGTGATCGAGGGCATTGATCCAGCGCTGGAAAGCCGCGTCAACAAACTGGCCAAGGACATGAAAATGGGCGACTTGCAGTCCCTGCAGACCCATCCCTGGAGTATCGTCCTCGGGCGTGCGCTGGCGCGGCAACTGGGCGTGACCGTAGGTGACAAGATTACCCTGATTTCCCCCCAGGGCGGCGTGACCCCGCTGGGTGTAACCCCCGCCTTGCGCCAGTTCACGGTGGTCGGACTCTTTTCCGTCGGAATTTACGCCTACGACAGCGGCATGGCTTATATCAACCTGGGCGATGCGCAGCGGCTCTACGGGCTGAACCAGGGCGTGACGGGCCTGCGCATGCAGATCAAAGACCCCTTTGCCGCCCCGGCCTTCGCCGCCCATCTGCAACAACAGCTCGGTGCCGCCTTTTATATCCAGGACTGGACCCAGACCCATGAGAACTTCTTCAAGGCCCTGAGCATGGAGAAACTGGTGATGTTCGTGATCCTGTCGCTCATCATCGCCGTCGCCGCCTTCAACATCGTGGCTACACTGGTGATGGTGGTCACCGATAAGGAAACGGATATCGCCATTCTCCGCACCATCGGCGTAACGCCGCGCAGTATCATGCTGATTTTTATGGTGCAGGGTGGGATCATCGGACTCTTTGGCACGCTGCTCGGTGTCTTTTTCGGGGTATTGCTGGCCCTGAATATTCCGACCCTGGTACCGGCCATCGAACAGTTGTTTCACGTCCAGTTTATCTCGCCGGAGGTTTATTCCATCAGTCAGTTGCCCTCCAAGCTGGAGCCCTGGGACGTGATCCATGTGGCCATTGCCGCGCTCATCATGAGCTGGATAGCGACGTTGTATCCCTCTTGGCGTGCCTCGCGCGTCGCCCCTGCCGAGGCCCTGCGTTATGAGTGAGCAGATCATTCTTTCCGTCGAGCATCTGCGGCAGAGCTTCGCCATTGGCCGCGAGCGCCTGGAGGTTATCCGCGATATCAATCTGCAGGTGCGCCGTGGCGAACGTCTGGCGATTGTCGGCGCCTCCGGGCAAGGCAAGAGCACGCTGATGCACCTCATGGGCGGATTGGAGCGCCCGTCGGATGGTGTGGTGCGGATTCTCGGTCAGGAGGTCTACAAGCTCAGCGAATCGGCGCGCAGCCGTTTGCGCAATCAGAGTGTCGGTTTCGTATATCAGTTACACCGTTTGCTGCCCGAGTTCTCCGCGTTGGAGAATGTTCTGCTCCCCCTGCTGATACGTCGGGTGTCGCGCCATTCCGTAGAGCCTTGGGGTAAGAAAATCCTGACCCGCGTTGGGCTGGGTGAACGTTTGGGTCACAAACCCGGCATGCTCTCCGGTGGCGAACGGCAGCGGGTCGCCCTGGCGCGCGCCCTGGTCACCCGTCCGGCGCTGCTCCTCGCCGATGAACCCACCGGCAATCTCGACAGCGAGTCGGCGGAGAGCGTCCACCAACTGATGCTCGACCTGAATCAGGAACTGGGCACCGCACTGGTTATCGTCACCCATGAGCCGGCGCTGGCGGCACACATGGAGCGCGTACTCCGGTTGCAGGATGGCGTCCTGCAGCCCCTGGACGCTGTGCATTAAAACCGGCTGCGGTGCAGGCGACGGCGTCGCAGTCGCCACAGTATCCAGAGCCGCCAGCCGCCGAGTACGCCAAAATACAGTATCAGGGCGAGTCCGCCGCCGAGGATGAGGCTGCCCAGCCAGGTGAGCAGATAGGCGTGCCAGAGGCGGTCTCCCATGGCCATTACGCTGATCTGACCATGGACCATCGCGTGGATATCCGCATAATGAACGGTGATGGGCGGGGCCAGCCCCAACTGGTTGAGCAGCCAGAACCCCAGTTCATAGGCCGCGAAGAAAAAGGGCACGATGGTGAGGGGGCCAGTCACTATAAAGGGCATGACGACGCCGACGGGAATGTAGGCGCGACGCCAGAGACTGATGAGTAGGATGCTCAGCACATGGCCAAAAAAAGGCAGGCTGCCGATAAAGGTGCCGATGGCCGCGGCGCGCGCTACGTTGCGACGATGGGGATGCCACAGTACCGGGCGGGCCAGATAATGGGTAAAACGTCCCAAGGGACGTTTGCTGAGGATATCCTCGCGGGTGGGAAGGCGACAGAATGCAGGTAGGCGCAATGCGATATTTCCTGGATCGTAAGGGGGCTAGTGTAGCCAAGCCGCCGCCCTGGGCCAAATCCTGGCCGTCGCTGCCGCTTTTGGTTATCGCCGCCGGACTGGGGCTGGGGTTTTTTCACAGCTTCCGGCAACTGCCGGCTTTGTGGATTCCGCTTTCGGTAGCGCTTCCCGGACTACTCTTGGTTTGGAAATGGCGCCCCGCGCTGTTGCTGACTGTTGCGGCGGGGGCCTTTGCCTGGGGCATCTGGCAGGCCGATCTGCGCCTCGCCGTACAGTGGCCGGTGGGCCAGGACTTCAGTGTCCGGGGCCGTATTGCCTCCATACCCCAATTGGGGGGCCGGGAATATCGCTTTCTGGTGGCGCCCGAGCACTGGTCGGCAGAGGCCTCGGCGGGCGCTCGGCCCGACACCATTCTCGTTCACGGTAATCTTCCGGAAGTCCCCGTAGTCGGACAGCGCTGGCAGTTGCAGTTGCACAGTGAATCTCTTGCCAGCCTGCCCGGCAGCCCCTTTGCTGACCTCGCGCGGCAGCGTTTTTGGGCCGGGGAGGGCGGGCTGGCGCGGCTGCAGGATGCCCGGCCGTTACCGGTTTCCCGCTGGAATCTCCAGGACCATATCGCGGCGGCCCGCGAGGCGGTGCTCCATGCCAGCAATATGGCCCTGGACCGCGAAGCGGCGGGCTTCGTGCAGGCGCTGAGTATTGGTGTCGGTAACCAGCTCCCGCCAGCGATCTGGCAGGTCTACCGGGATACGGGCACCGCCCATTTGCTGGTGATCTCCGGCTCCCACGTGGCCGTGATTGCCGGACTGGCCCTGTGGCTCAGTCAGTGGCTGTGGCGGCATATCCCCTGGCTGGTCGCCCGCTGGCCGGCGCAGACCGCGGGGGTCCTCTGCAGTATCCCGGCGGCCTGGGCTTATGCCAGTTTTGCCGGTATGCAGATTCCCGGTGAACGCGCCGCCTGGATGATTACGGCAGCAGCGCTCGCCCATCTGCTGGGACGCCCAAACAACGCCTGGCAGGGGCTGTCCCTGGCCGCCTTGCTGATCGCGCTGAAAAACCCCGGCGCGCTGGTGGATGTGGGTTTTTGGTTGTCTCTGGGCGCGGTGGCGGCGCTGGTGGCCATTGGCTACGGCGAATCCGGCTGGCGCGCGCTGTTGCGCAGTCAATGGGCAGTCTCCATCGCCTTGATGCCCCTGCTGGCGGGACTCTTCGGGCAGGTGTCCCTGATTTCCCCCGTTGCGAATGTGTTGGTGATCCCGCTGGTGGAATTGCTGGCGGTGCCGCTGGCCTTGCTGGGCGCCTTGTTCGCGCTGCTGGATCTGGAACTCCTCAGTCGCCTGTTGTTTCATCTGGTGGCGCTGGAAATGGACGCCGTGACGGCGCTCCTCCGTGTTTTGCTGCACGTTCCCTTTGCCCGGATCAGCACGGGTACCGGTCGCACTTGGGCCTTGCTGGCGGCGGTGCTGGGACTCGGCATCTTTTTCCTGCCGGTGGGCTGGCCGGGGCGGCAGCTGGCTTTGCTGGGCATGGTGCCGCTCCTGATCCCCGCAGTGGGTAGCGCTGATCTGGAATTGCGTGCCGTGGATGCGGGATCGGGTATGCTGCTGTTCTGGCAGAAGGGGTCACAGAGCGGTGTTTTCTCGGCAAATCTCTGGAAGGCGGCCAGTCGCCGCAGCGGCGGCCTCGCGCTTACGGCGGCGCTGCGCCAGCAGGGCGTGACGCGGGTGGATGCATGGTTGCGCGGCGACATTTCCGCACCCCAGCCACTGCCTGCTGCCGCCCGTCAGTGGTGGCCTGCCGGAGCCCGTGATTATCCCGGAGGACCGCCGGCACCAGCCTTCTGCCGAGCCGACGACGATGCACCGGCAGAGATGCATTTTCTGACCCTGCATGCACCGGTCCAGCCCTGTATAGTGACCTGGGGCGCAGGACCCGATGTGCTTATTCTGGGTGACGCCGATGCGGCAACGGTCAATCGCCTTGTCGCGGAGCACGGCGCGGCGTTGCATCGCGTGCAGGCCATCTTCGCCCCCGCCAGTCTGGGCAACACGGAAAGAGCGGCGTTAGCGGCTGCCGCAGCACAGGCGCAGGCTTTTTATCTGGGCGAGGGCAAGTCGGGCACATGGACCTGGCAGAACGGGCGCTTACATCATGCCCTGTCGCCATCGCTCGCCTACTGGCAACCCGGCGCCTGAACGCAGACGCCTGTACCGGGCCAGCCACTGCTGTTTCCTGGGTGATATGTTATATTCCGGCTTCGTCACAATCGAACGGGTTCTGGAGGCGATGTGCAAGAGTTGCTGGGATTATTTAAAATGGGCGGATTTGTTCTGCCGATTCTCATATTGGCGGCAATTGTGGCCTTGGCCATCGCGGGTAATCGTCTCTGGGTCTTGCGGCGGGGACGTGTAGCGCCACGTGATCTCGCGGCCCGGATAGCCGAGTTGGTAGAGGTGGGCAAGGTACAGCAGGCGGTCAAACTACTCTATGAAAACGACACCCCTTTAGCCAGGATGATGTTGGCGGCTCTGCAGGATGCCGGACGGCCGCGGGACGTGATCAAAGAGTCAGTGGAAGAGACTGGCCGTCACGAGGTGGCTCATCTCGACCGCTACCTCAACTTTCTCGGTAGTATCGCCGGGGTGGCGCCCTTGTTGGGTTTGCTCGGAACCGTGTTCGGTATCATGCATGCTTTTGCGGCCATCGGTATGGTGGGCGCGGGTGATCCCAAGGCGCTGGCGAGCGGCATTGCAGAGGCGCTGATCACCACCGCCAGCGGCCTTATCGTTGCCATTCCCAGCCTGATGTTCTATCGCTATTTCAAAGGGCAGGTCGATACACTGGTGTTGTCCCTCGAAAAAGAGGCCCTGAAACTGGTGAATCTCATAGCCCGCGGGGCTGAAAAATGAATCTGCGCCCGCGGGTGAGTGAAGAGCCGGAGATCAACGTGATCTCGATGGTCGATATTGTGCTGGTGCTGCTGTTATTCTTCATGGTCACCAGCAGCTTTGTGCACCAGTCCCATCTCTCCATGCAATTGCCCAAAGCCCAGCAGGCCGCCGCCGGTGAGCCGAAATCGCCCATCACCATCGATCTGAGCGCGAGCGGTCAGGTGCGTATGAACAAGCAGGTTATGTCCATGGCCGATCTGGCCGGACAGCTCAAAGCGCTGGCGGCCAAAGATCCCGAACGGGTGATTGTCCTGCGCGCGGACAAAAATACGACGCAGCAGTACGTCATCGATGTATTAGACGCGGCGCAGGAAGCTGGCCTGACCCGGATCAGTTTCGCCACCCTGAGCAATCACTGACCCGTGCGGCTGGAAGGGCGTTCCTTGCGCGTGGTGGCCGCACTGGCGGCTTATATCATCAAAGGTATGGCCCTCAGTGTGCGCTGGCACGAGGAAGGGGATGCCAGCGTACGCGCCTTGATCGCGGCCGGGCAGCCCTTTCTGCTGAGTTTCTGGCACGGCCGGGGTGTTATGGTTGCCCAGGCCTACCGGCGGGTGGGCGGACGCAAGATAAAAATCCTCGTCAGCGAACATCGGGACGGCGAACTGATTGCCGCCACCATGGCACACTGGGGCTACGGTGCGGTGCGCGGTTCGACCCGGCGCGGGGCGGTCAAGGGCGCACGGGGGATGCTGCGGGCCGCCCGTGCAGGCTATGATCTGGCCATCTCCCCCGATGGTCCGCGCGGCCCCCGCGAAGTGCTGCAAGGGGGCGTTATCGAATTGGCGCGCATTTCCGGTCTGCCCATCGTACCGGTAACCTATTCGGCACGCTGGGCGAAACGCTTCGCCAGTTGGGATGGCTTTCTGCTGCCCCTGCCGGGCGCGCGCGGGGTGATCCTCTGGGGCGAACCGCTGCGGATCCCGAGCGACGCCAATGCGGATACCCTGATCGCTTTGCAGCAGGCGCTTGAGGCTGACATGATTACGCTGCGGCGGCGCGCGGATGCCATGGTTGACCGGGCAGAACCGACGGACGGGACACCATGACGTATTACGAAAATGGCCTGCTGCGCGCGCGCTGGGCGAGCTGGCGGGATGCCCGCGCCGGGCGAACGGCGCAGGCCAATGCCCGCTGGGGCTGGATCAAAGCCCCAGGCGAGCGCGGCCCGATCCTGTGGATGCAGAGCTTCAGCGATGCTGACCAGCAAAGACTGGGTATCGAGCTGGCGAAAGCGATAGCCGAAAAGCGCCGCGACCTGCGCATGGTGATGACTTTTGAGACGGAGTATCCGGCCCTTCTGGAACAATACACCGAGGGTGTCGAACGGCTCGGCTATGGCTTCGGGCCTTGTGACCATCCCCAGGCGGTCGGGCGCATGCTGGAGCGGTTGTCGCCCTTGCGTTATCTGGCACTGGGCCGGGCGCCCAGACCACGGCTTACCGCCGCCCTGGGCCGGGGAAAGATACCCGCCGTGCTGATGGCGGCTGATCCCGGCCCGCAGATTCCGGCGCCGCTGGAGGCCGTCTACCCGCGGGATGCGCGCCAGGCCGGGGCCTGGGCCGGGCGTGGTGTCGGCGAAGTCGTTCAGGAACCCGTGGACTTCGCCACCCTGTTCACCATCGCCCAGGTAGACCCCAATTTCCGGGCGATGATCAGCGGTACCGACGAGGGCCTGCTGTGGTGGGCGCAGGGGTTGAGCGCCGCCCAATGGGCCGGATGGCGGCAGGCCTGGGCCGCTTCGCCCCTGTCCCGGCAGGGCTTGCTGTTTCTCGGCGGCACCGACGCGCCTGCGGATTTGCCCAGGCTGTCCGCGTGGCAACGCGCGCCCTTGCCCGCCGGGGCGGTGGTCGTCGTCGATAAGGATCGCTGGTATCCGGCCCTGTCGGCGGCGGCGCAGGCGGTGCATCTGCAGATGGCCTCCCCGATGTTGCAGTGGCAGGTTTATGCCGGCTCCCGGCCCATCAGCATCAGCCCCGGCGTGACCTTGAATGCCGCCGAACCATTGGACGCGGACACCATCCTCACCCTGGAAGAACCCGCGCGAATTCTCGGCCATTGGCAAGCCCTGCGTGGGGATGCCATGGCCGCCCGCCAGCGCGGCGACGCCACCCGGCGCATTTTCTGGCAGGAACGCCGCCATGCGGGCGAACGCCTGCCGGAATTTTTACAGCGGGTTTTTGACTGGTGACCGTGCGCGAGATCCTGGAGCAGCAATGGCAGGAGGGCGGGGCGCTGGCCACCGCCTTGCGGCCTCTGGGGGTGCTGACCGGCAAGGTGGCGCGGTGGCGACGGCGGCACATGCAGGGCAGGGCGGCGAGCATCCCCACCATTGTCGTCGGCAATCTGGGCGTAGGGGGCAGCGGCAAAACGCCGCTGGTGGCGGCGTTGGCGCGGCAACTCACCGTAGCGGGCTGGCGGGTGGCTATCATCAGCCGTGGCTATGGTGCCCGGCCCCCGCACTGGCCCTATCGGGTGCAACGCGACGACAGCCCCCAACAGGCGGGGGATGAGCCCTTGCTGTTGGCGCAGGAACAGGGAGAGACACAAGCGGTCTATCTTTGCCCCGATCGCCATCGCGCCATCGCCGCGGCGGCGGCGGATGGTTATGACCTCGCGCTGCTGGATGACGGCTTCCAGCACCTCGCCCTGCAACCCAGCCTGCGTTTGCTGGTGTTCTCCGGCCCACGCCCTTTGGGCAATGGCCATTGCCTCCCTGCCGGTCCCCTGCGCGAGTGTCCGGACGCCATGCGCCATGCCGATGCCTTGCTCATGGACGCTGCCGCCGCAGCAGTCATCCCGGAGCGCGACGGGCCACCCCGTTTTCTTTTCCGCATCCAGCCGAAGGACCTCGTCGCCGTCAACGATCCAAGCCGCTCCCGCAGCCTCGACAGCCTGCAAGGGCAGCACGTAACGGCAGCTACCGGCATCGCCCGCCCGCAGCGTTTTATCGCCAGCCTGGAGGGCCTGGGCGCCATTCCCGACCCCCGATTTTTCCCCGACCACCACCCCTTTTGCGCCAGCGACCTCGCCTCTTTGCCTCGCCCCCTCGTCATGACCGCCAAGGATGCCGTAAAATGCCGGGAATTCGCGCAGGCCGACGACTGGACCCTGCGCATCGAAGCGGAGCTGGAGTCCTCCTTTCAGCCCTGGCTGGAGCAATCATTGCTGCCCTGGAGAAGCTGATGAGTATCGACCACCGCCTGCTGGACCTGCTCGCCTGTCCGCAATGCAAAGGCAGCCTGCAACCCTGCGCCCAGCGTCAGGCCCTCTGCTGCCCGCGTTGCCACCTGCAATATCCCATCCGCGACGACATCCCGGTGCTGCTCATTGATGAGGCCAAGCCCTACGAGGACAAGCCCGCGTGAGCTTCTGCGTCCTGATTCCCGCCCGGCTGGCCTCTACCCGCCTGCCGCGCAAGGTGTTGCTGGACGTGGGCGGCATCCCCATGATCGAACAGGTGCGGCGGCGTGCGCTGGAAAGCGGCGCCGCGCAGGTGGTGGTAGCCGCCGACCACCCCGAAGTGGTGGACTGCATCCGCAGCTATGGCGGTGAAGCCCTGTTGACCGCCGCGGAGCATGTCTGCGGCACCGAGCGCCTGGCGGAAGCCGCGCGTCTGCTGGGACTGGCCGACGACGCCATCATCGTCAATCTGCAGGGTGACGAGCCGGGCATGACGCCCGCGCTGCTGCACGCCACCGCCCAACTGCTGCTGGACCATCCGCAGCGGCAGATGGCCACCGCCGCCGTCCCCATCACCCACTGGGATGAGCTGGCCGATCCCCACGCGGTCAAGCTGGTGCTCGATGCCGACGGCTGCGCCCAGTATTTTTCCCGCGCGCCCATTCCCTGGGATCGCAGCCATTTTCCCCTGAGCAGCGGGCAGGCTTTGCCGCAAACCCCGGGCATCTGGTGGCGGCATCTCGGTCTTTACGCCTATCGCAATGCCTTTTTGCAGGACTACGCTGTCTGGCCCGCCAGCCCGCTGGAAGTCATCGAATCGCTGGAGCAGATGCGCGCGTTGGAGCGCGGCGTGCAGATTGCGGTATATTGCGCGGCAGAAGCGCCCGCAGCGGGTGTGGACACCGCCGCCGACCTTGACCGCGTGCGCGACCTTTTTCCCTGATCATCCACAAGGAGTTTTTGCATGGACCTGAAAAAAATCCCGGCCGGCCAGTCACTGCCGGATGACATCAATGTCGTGATCGAGGTACCCCAGGGTTCCTCCGTCAAATATGAACTGGACAAAGAATCCGGCGCCATCGTGGTCGATCGTTTCCTCTTCACGGCCATGCACTACCCGCTCAATTACGGCTTCATTCCCAACACCCTGTCCGACGATGGTGACCCCACCGATTGTCTGGTGCTGGCCCCTCAGCCCGTCGCTCCCGGCGCCGTGATCCGCGCCCGGCCGGTTGGCGTGCTGATGATGGAAGACGAGAAGGGCATCGATGCCAAGATCGTCGCCGTCCCCCACGACAAGGTTGCCGCCGGTTACTCCGCTATCCGGGATGTCAGCGATCTGCCCGAGCCACTGCGCAACCAGATCCGCCATTTCTTCGAGCACTACAAGGACCTGGAGCCCGGCAAGTGGGTCAAACTCAAGGACTGGGCCAGTGTGGCCGAGGCCCGCAGGATCATCGAAGCGGACGCCGCGCGCTACGCCTGAAGGTCTTGCCGCCCTGCGGCGAAGCAGGCAGACTGAGGGCGACTCGCTTATGCAGGAGAGCCCCATGTCTGCATCACCGCTGGTGCCCAAGCCCCTCCCATCGACGTCCCTCAAGCCGTCTGCCTTTGCCGGCCTGCAACCCGACGAGCCCCTCTGGAAAAGGGTCCCCAGCCGCGACGATGCCGGTCATCTCCTCTCCGATTTCCGCATGATCTTCCCCGGACTCCGCCAGAAAAGCGGCGTTCGCCAGCAACACACCCTGCGCATCATCAACGCCGTGTTGCAGCATTACGGCTCCTGGGTGGTATTTGCCGATCTCAATATGCGCACGAATTTGCTCTGGGTGAGTATTCGTCCGCGCCCCGGTTTAACACTGGAAATTCCCGCAGCGATTAAAACGCTGGTGCCGGAAGCGTTATTATTGGCACCCTATTGGCGGCGGTAATGGGTAATGTTTATGGATGGATTACATATCCAGAGGACTGATAATACCGCGACCGCCTTTGTTCAGGACATGGGTGTAAATCATCGTGGTATTCACATCCTTGTGGCCTAAAAGCTCCTGCACGGTGCGAATATCGTAGCCTGCCTGTAGCAGATGGGTTGCGAATGAATGGCGTAAGACATGCGGTGTCACCGGCTTTACAATGCCGGCCCGGCTTGCCGCAGTGCGAATGGCACGCTGTACCGTCGCCTCATATATATGATGTCGTCTTTGCGCCCCGGAACGGGGATCAATACTCAATGCCGGAGACGGGAACACATACTGCCAGCCCCAGGATTTGGCACTGGAAGGATATTTAACCGCCAGTGCATCCGGCATAAAGACCGCTCCCAGACTGTTTTCCAAATCTGTGTCATGCAGTAATTTTGTCTTTTCCATTTGTTTTTTGAGGGGGAGCAGAATGTTTTCTGGTAAGACGGTCACCCGGTCTTTGGCCCCCTTACCATCCCGGATGACAATTTCGCGGCGTTCGAACTCCACGTCTTTTACGCGCAGGCGTAATCCTTCCAGTAAACGCATGCCCGTGCCATACAACAAGCTGGCAACAAGCCACATCGTACCCGAGAGTTCATGCAGCAAGGCGCGGGTTTCCGTTGGCGTCAGCACCACCGGCAGGTGCTGCGAAGGTTTGGCGCTGGTGATGTTATCCAGCCAGGGCAAGTCGATGCCGAGAACCTGCTTGTACAGAAAGAGCAACGCCGCCTTGGCCTGATTTTGGGTAGAGGAGGAAACCTTGCGCTCCACCGCCAGATGGCTGAGGAAGGCCTCGATTTCTGCCGCGCGCATCTCCTTGGGGTGCCGCTTGTGGTGAAAGAGAATATAGCGGCGCACCCAGTCCGTATAGGCCTCTTCAGTGCGGATGCTGTAGTGCATCACCCGGATTCGGGCACGCACTTGATCCAGGAGTCTGGGCGGGGTGCCGGGAGTTGCTTGGTTATTTTCCATCCGGAAAATTTTAGGCTGTCCTAAATTTTTAGGCAAGGGTCGGTGTTTTGTAGATACAGTACGTTGGTGATTTTCCATATTGCCTTAGGCGATGTGTGTGTGGTAGTGTTGTGGAATCTAAATTATGTTATGCTCCAATGGAGAACGACCATGGCTCAGATTGAAGTAAACAAGTCAGCACCTGCTATTGGGGTCGCGCAGACCCTGGTCAAGGCGCCTATCGAGACAATATGGCAGGTCTTGAGTGATTTTGAAGGCTGGCCAAAATGGAACAAAAGCGTTTCAAGAATTCACTTGAATGGCCCTGTCAAAGTAGGCACCACATTTGTGTGGGTGGCTGGTGGTTCAAAAATCGTTTCTCAACTGGAAGAAGTAGACGCCCCCAAGAGACTCGTTTGGTCAGGAAAAACATTTGGAATCCGAGCTGTACACGTTTGGAAGTTCGAGAAGAAAGGTGAGGGCACGCATGTCCATACTGAAGAGTCATTTGAAGGGCTTATCGTGAGGCTATTTCCTGGTCTCATGAAGAAAATGCTAGCAAAGACATTGAGCCAGAGCGTTACAGCTCTTAAGGTGGAGGCAGAATCTCGGCATGGTCGTTCACGGGCATAACAAGCCCATCAACTCGGACAGCAAAAAGCCGCGCTCCTTCGTCACGCCACTTTTTGCTGCCGGTTATGGGCGAGTTAGGCCGACGCCATGTACTACCTCGCCCACCTAGCTCTACCTGCAATCGTGGCATTGATCATGGCCGTCTCTGGCGCCCAGATCGAGTTGAGCCTTTCATGGTTTGCGCGCACCACGGAAAAGCTCGCAGAGTTCTACATGATCTTTGCGACCCCTTACTGGATTTGGGCGGCCATTTCTGGCTACTTCGAAGCGTCAAAGGGTGCAACTGTCGGTGGCTTTGTTGGCCTGCACCTTCTGCTATTTTCGGTTTGGTTCCTTGTCGCACAGTCCGATGAATCCCATGCGGCAAATGGCTGGTGCTCGACGTCAACTACCTTGACCGGTCGGCGACAATTATCTTGGCCGGTGGATGAGGGCATTTTAGGTTCTGTTACGCAGTAACAATACGGTCAGTGCGCGAAGAAACAGTTTTCGTGTAATCGGTCTGTGAGTGGTGAGATCAATTGTTACTGCGTAACGTTGGTAGTTCATGGTACGCATCCCACAAGTCATCGTTGACCAGCGTCGCCGTAATGCGGCCATCCTCAGCAACCACCAGACGTTCCAGCATCTCCCGTTTCGTGATGCCCGAACGCCTGGCCAGTCTTTCCAACGCCAGATAAGTGCCGGTGTTTACCCAGGTGTTGATCCGGCGCTCCCCGTTGTCATCCTTTCCGCTG
>JBBIUH010000037.1:0-19065 GCA_037440305.1 Acidithiobacillus sp. | reverse complement strand
CTACGGAAAGTGCCACAGAAAATATACCGCCAAGCGCGCAAGCGCCGGTAAGGGTGAAAAGGTGCGGTAAGAGCGCACCGCATTTCCGGTAACGGAAATGGCAGGGAAAACCCCGCCTGGAGCAAGACCAAATAGGCGTGCGATACCGTGGCTCGCGGTGCATGCGGGTAGGTTGCTGGAGCCTGCGCGTAAGTGCAGGCCTAGAGGAATGGTCGTCCACGACAGAACCCGGCTTATCGGCCCACTCCAATTTTTACCACACGCCCCATATTATCTGGGCAGACGCCCCAAAAGAATCGATAACACTTATAAAAATCAAATATATATAAAAATCCCACGAATAGTGCATGCTCATTCCATTGCCATGGAAAGCCAATCCTATAGTCCATTTTGCATCATGTAATCCGATGATTGCAGAAGCCCCTTCAAGTAGTTTATCTACTCTTTATAAACATGCTCTAACATGCCGTAATTATTCGTTTTTCTCCTTGACAGCGGGCACCATTCCCTCTAATCTTCAATGTGTGGGGGAAAGTGGGGTGAAGTGGAAGATTTTGGAGGAGGGCGCAGGCATGTTTAGGGGAACGCATCGGCACAGTCTGGACAGCAAGGGACGCATGAACGTCCCCGCGCGCTTCCGTGACTGGCTGAGCGCCCACTGCGACGGACAACTAATTGTCACCATTGATGCCCAGAGCCAGGAAGGAGAACGCTGCCTGGTCGCCTACCCCCTGCCCACCTGGGAAAAGGTCGAACGCCGCATCGCCGGACTCCCCAGCAACAATGCCGCGGCCCGTCAGTTTCAACGTCTTTTTGTGGGGCAGTCCGAAGAACTCCGCCTGGATGCCCAAGCCCGCATCCTCCTTTCTCCCAACCTGCGCAAATTCGCCGAGCTGGACAAGGAACTGGTACTGGTGGGTCAGATCGACAAATTTGAAATCTGGGATGCTGCCCGTTGGGATACCTGCCAGGAAAACTGGCTGGCCAACGCCAATGGTTTCGCCAGCCTGGGTGATCTGGTCCTGTGAGAGGTGAAAATGAACCAAGCACAGCACACGTTGCAGTTCTTCTGGCAGAAACCATCGCCGTCCTGCGTCCGGCACTCCATACCGGCGCGCCGGTGCGCTGCGTCGACGCGACCGGCGGACGGGGCGGCCACAGTGCGGCCTTGCTGGCTGAACTCGGGGCGGCAGATACCCTGCTCATCCTCGACCGCGACCCAACCGCCATTGCCGCATTGCGCGCACGCTTCGCGAAGGACTCCCGGGTATACATCCGTCAGGCACGCTTCAGCCAATTGGCCGGCGTGCTCGCGGCGCTGGAGTGGGAGAGCGTGGATGCCATTCTCGCCGACCTCGGCGTTTCCTCCCCGCAACTGGATGAGGCGGACCGCGGCTTCAGCTTCCTGCGCGACGGCCCTCTCGATATGCGCATGGACCCCGAGGCAGGCATGAGTGCCTCAGAATGGCTGGCAATCGCACCCGAAGCGGAAATAACGCGAGTATTACGCGAATACGGCGAGGAACGTTTTGCCCGCCCCATCGCCCGCGCCATCCTGCGTGCACGGGAACAAGCGCCCATCACCAGAACCCTGCAACTGGCAGACCTGATCGCCGAGGTACTGCCCCGTCACGAAATCGGACAGCATCCGGCCACCCGCAGTTTTCAGGGCATCCGCATTTTCATCAACCGCGAACTGGAAGAACTGGAAGCCTTTCTCCCCCAGGCCATGAATGCGTTGCGCGCGGGCGGTCGGCTGGCGGTCATCAGCTTTCACTCTCTGGAAGACCGGTTGGTTAAACGGTTTTTCCGCGCTGACGATTATCGTATCAGCGTTGATATACCCCTCCGTGCCAGCGAGCTCCCGCCCTTGCCATGGCATCCTGTAGGCAAGGCCCTGCGGGCCAGCGCCCGGGAAACTCGCGACAATCCCCGTTCCCGCTCGGCCGTGCTGCGGGCTGCCGAAAGGAGTGAACGACATGCGGCGTAACACCATGATTTTCGCCCTGCTGATTACCGCTACACTATTCGGCATCGTCGCGGCAAGAGAGAATACCCGCAGCCAGTTCATCGCCTTACAGGAAGCCCAGGCCAGGCATTTCGCCCTGGACAACCGCTGGGGCCAGCTCCAATTGGAGCAAGCCACGCTCGCTTCTAATGCCCGCGTGGGAGATATTGCGCGCCAAAAGCTCGGTCTTGCAGCCCCTAAAAACGATCAAATTGTCATGGTCAAAGCACCATGACCTATCCCGGCGCCCCCCTCCACTCGCCGCAACTCGTCATGCTTCCCGCGTGGCGGGCGACCGCGGTATGGACGGTGGTTGCGCTGGGTTTGGCGGCGATCATGGCGCAGGCCTGGCGCGCGCAGGTGGAGCGCGGTCCGTTTCTACGCAATCAGGGCGCACAGCGGTATCTGCGACACTTCGCCTTGCCGGCGCAGCGCGGCCCCATTCTCGATCGTTCCGGTAAAGCGTTAGCTCTGTCCGTCCCGGTGCAAACCCTGTGGGTAGACCCCCGGTTGTTTTATCTGCAACAGGCATATTGGCCACAAATTGCCGCAGCCTTGGGGATCAGCGCGGCCGCCCTTGCCGCACGGACCCATAGCGGCGGCAGCCGGTTCGCCTTCCTCGCCCGCCAGATTGCACCGGAACGCGCCGCGACCATTCTCGCCCTGCATGTGCCCGGTTTATACAGTCTCAATGAAAATAGGCGTTACTATCCGTCCGGCAGCATAGCCGCGCCATTACTCGGTTTCACCAATGTAGACGGGCGCGGCATTGAAGGGCTGGAGATGGCCTATAACCAGTGGCTGCAAGGGAAGGCAGGGGAAGAAACCGGGCTGCGCGATAATCTGGGACATCCGCTGGCGATCCTCGGAACTGCCAAGCTGGCACAGCCCGGTCAGACACTGACCCTAAGTATTGACCGCAATATCCAGTATGTGGCATATACTGCCCTCGCCTCTGCCGTACAGCGTTTTCAGGCACATTCCGGGGCGGCGGTGCTCATGAATGTACGCACTGGTGAAATCCTTGCCATGGTGAGTTACCCCTCTTTCAACCCCAATGAGCGTACGGATTATCAGCCCAGTCTTTACAATAACCGCACCGTCGCCGACACTTTCGAACCAGGCTCGGTGATGAAACCTTTTACCATCGCTGCAGCATTGGATGACGGCAGCATTCAGCCCAATTCCACGTTTGATGTGAACACCAACTGCTTTCGGGTGGCCCATTACTGCATTCAGGACGATATTCGTCACGGCATCCTCGACCTCGCTCAGGTGCTCAAGTATTCAAGCAACATTGGCGCGGCGAAGATTTCCCTGCGGACACCGCCTGCCGATCTCTACCGGATGCTGCGCAATGTCGGTTTTGGGCAGGTGAGCGGATTGGGACTACCGGGGGAGACGGGCGGCACGGTCCCCGCATGGCAAGGTTGGGATGTGGCGCGGCGTGCCGCCATGGCTTACGGTTATGGTCTCTCCGTCACACCTTTGCAACTGACGGCGGCTTATGGCGCCATCGCCAATAACGGGGTCTATGTCCAACCCACCTTGCTGCGCAGCACCAGCAACACCCCCCTGCACAGTCAGCAGGTCATACCGGTCGCCACTGCGGCGCGACTGCGCGACTGGCTCACCGGGGTGGCCAGTCGAGGCGGCACCGGTTTCCTTGCCGCGATTCCCGGCTATTCGGTAGCGGGGAAAACCGGCACGTCCATCATGGCTAATGGTAAGGGCGGCTTTCATAAGCATCAGGTGAATACCACCTTTGTCGGCTTCGCGCCCGCTAACCATCCGCAATTCGTCATGGCCGTAGTGGTACGTGGACCAACTCAGGGCTGGCGTTATGGCGGGGTAGTCGCCGCCCCGGTATTTCGGGTAACCATGAGCGCTGCCCTGCATCAAATGGGCGTGCAACCCGATGTCAGCGCCGGGGTCTGGGATGCCGCGGCAGGGAAAGCCATGACCACAGACCAGGAGCGGCGTTGGGCCGAGGGGGCTGGCGATGCCGCACACTGAGACACTCGCCAGTCTGTTGCCTGCCACTCCGGCTACCTTGGCGGGGATTGTCCTGCAGGGCATTGAAACCGATACCCGTCGCCTGCGACCGGGCATGCTCTACGTCGGATTGAACACCAACCATGGCGATGGTCGGCAATTTTTGGAACAGGCTTGGGCGGCAGGTGCAGCCGCAGCGCTGTTAGAGGGCAGTGAAGAGAGCATTTACACGGAACAGGGTCACCCCGTCTGGCAAAGCCCGCAGGCACGGGCTCTGCTCGGTAGTTCACTGCGCCGCTGGCATCGCTGGGATGAGGGTCAGGCGCCCATCATCATTGGCGTTACCGGCACCAATGGCAAGAGCAGCGTCACCCGCCTCATTGCCGAACTCGCGCCGCAGCCCGCTATGATCATCGGCACCCTCGGCTACGGCCACGTGGATGCTCTTATCTCCCACGCTAATACCACACCTGACCCGGTCCCTTTGTGGCAGACCCTGGCCACCCTGCGCGATCAGGGCGCCAAGGTCATCGCCATGGAAGTCTCCTCCCATGCGCTCGCGCTGGAACGGGTTGCGGCAGTGCCCTTTGCCGCCGCCGTATTTACCAATCTCAGTCGGGATCATCTCGATTTTCATGGGGATATGACGCGCTATGGCGCCGCCAAAGTCCGCCTCTTCCAGACGCCAGGCCTCCAATTGGCCGTAGTAAACAGCGACGACATATTCGCTGGGCAGATCGCTGCCGCCATGGCGCAGGAAGTCCGGCAACTGCGCTTCGGGGTAAAGAGTGGAGACTACTGGGCTGTCGAGTGGCATCCCGGAGCCAGGGGTACCCTGCTCGACCTGCATACCCCTACCGGCCCGCGGCGTCTGCGCAGCCCCCTCATCGGCAACAGCAATGTTCAGAACCTACTGGCCGCGCTGGCCACTGCCGAGGGTATGGGCTGGCCGGTCAGTGACACCGCTATCACCGGACTCGATTTGCCGGAAGGTCGCTATCAGCGCTTGGCTCCGGTCCCCGGCAAGGCACAGGTGATGATCGACTATGCTCACACCCCCGACGCGCTGCAGCGGGTGCTGACCGACCTGCGCGAAGTCGCTAAAGGTACCGTGACCGTGGTCTTTGGCTGTGGTGGTGATCGGGATCGTGGCAAACGGCCGGAAATGGGGCGGGTGGCCGAACGCCTTGCCGACCACGTCATTCTCACTGACGATAACCCGCGCAGCGAAGCGCCCGAGGCTATCGTCAACGACATCCTGGGCGGTATGGAACAGCCCGGTCAGGCTACCGTGATTCATGACCGCGCGGCGGCCATCCGGGCCGCCATCACTGCATCGCGGGCAGGGGATTGGGTACTCATCGCCGGTAAGGGACACGAACGCATCCAGGAGATATTGGGGCAGCGTTTACCCTTTCAGGACCGCAGTATTGCCGCGGAGGTGCTCAGCACATGATCCGCTATTCACTGAAAGAAATCGCTGAAATAACCGGGGGTAAGCTGTTGCCCGGCAGCGATGGCTGCAAAGAAATTCAGGGCATCGCTACGGACAGCCGTCAGCCGATGACGGGACAACTTTTTGTGGCATTGCGCGGCGACCGCTTCAATGGCGAGGATTTCGTGCCTGATGCCCTTGCTCAGGGCGCCGGGGCCGTGCTGACCGGCACCCCTGTCGCGGCGCCCGGCGTCCTGGTGGGGGATACCCTGATAGCGTTGCAGACACTGACCGCCCACTGGCGGCAGCGTTTCAGCCTGCCGCTACTGGCAGTGACCGGCTCCTGCGGCAAAACGACGGTCAAAGAGCTACTCACCGCTATCCTTAATGAGTCCGGCCCGGTACTCGCCACACGCGGCAATCAGAACAATCACGTCGGTGTGCCTCTGACGCTTGCCCGGCTCGGGCCGGAGCATCGCTACGCAGTGCTGGAAATGGGCATGAATCACCCCGGCGAACTCACCCTCCTCAGCGGGCTGGCGCGGCCCACCCTGGCCCTGATCAACAATGCAGCCCCCGCGCATCTGGAAGGCCTCGGCAGCATTGCCGCCATTGCCGCAGCCAAAGGCGAAATTCTCTCCGGTCTCGACAACCGCGGTCTCACCATCCTCAATGGCGATGACCCCTTCGCGGATTTCTGGGCGGAACGGGCGCCGGGCGAGGTCTGGCGCTTCAGCTTGGAGCATCGCCCGACGCGGGTGCGCGGACACTGGCGCGCCCATGAACAGGGTGGCGGACATCTGGAGGTGCGCGCACCGCAAGGGCAATTCACTCTGGAAATTCCCTTGCCCGGTCAGCACAATGGCCGCAATGTCCTGGCGGCCACGACCGCGGCGCTGGCGCTCGATATTCCCATTCCGCAGATTCAACGGGCGGTGGCCGGACTGAAGGCCATCGCCGGACGTTTGCAGTGGCGCTCCGGCCTCCATGGCAGTCGGATTCTGGATGACACTTACAATGCCAATCCGGTCTCTCTGGAAGCAGCCCTGCGCGTGCTCGCCGCGCAGCCTGGCCAACGCATTTTGGTCCTGGGTGACATGGGTGAACTCGGTCCCGAAGCCGCACTTTACCATCGGCAGGCGGGGACGCTGGCGCGGCAACTCGGTATTGAGCGCCTTTACGCACTCGGCCCGCTGGCAGCGGAAGCAGCCGATGCCTTCGGCGTCAACGCCGAAGGCTTCTCCGAATTGCCCCCTTTACTGGCCGCCCTGCCAAGTCGCCTGGACGAAGACACCGTGGTGCTGATCAAAGGCTCCCGCGCCGCCCGCATGGAGCGCGTCGTACAGGCCCTGACCGGGGAGAATGCCTGATGCTCTACGCCCTCTTTATGGAACTCGGCAGCCTTTATCACGGCTTTTACGTTTTTCAGTATCTGACCCTGCGCGGCGTATTGGCCATCCTTACCGCATTGATACTCTCGTTGTTCATCGGTCCTTTCTTTATCGCCCGCCTGCGCCAGTACAAAATCGGCCAGATGGTCCGCAATGACGGCCCCGAAACCCACCTGAGCAAGCAGGGGACACCCACCATGGGCGGAGCCCTGATCCTGCTGGTAGTCATCCTGACGACGCTGCTCTGGTCGGATTTGAGTAATCCGCTGGTCTGGGTGGCGGTGTTCACTACCCTGGCCTTTGGCGCCATCGGCTTCATCGACGACTGGCGCAAGCTGCGGCGCAAAAATACCAAAGGACTCTCAGCGCGGGCCAAATATGGTTTACAGTCGCTGGTGGCCTTCGCCGCGGCGGGGGTGCTCTATGCCCTGGCCAGCAAGCCGGTAGAGACCAGCCTGATCCTGCCTTTCATACCTCATGTACTGATCCCGCTGGGCATCGGTTTCATCCTGTTCAGCTATTTCGTGATTGTCGGCACCTCCAATGCCGTCAATCTGACCGACGGACTGGATGGCCTGGCCATTGTACCGACAGTCATGGTCGCAGCGGCTTTAGGAATATTCGCTTATGTGTCCGGCAACGCGGTCTTCGCCCACTACCTGGATGTGCCCTGGGTGCCGGGCTCCGGCCAGATGCTGATTTTTTGCGGGGCATTGGTGGGTGCGGGGCTCGGTTTTCTCTGGTTTAACACGTATCCGGCCGAGGTTTTCATGGGCGATACCGGCGCCCTCGCGCTGGGGGCGGCGCTGGCCATCGTCGCCATCGTCGCCCGTCAGGAACTCGTGCTGGTCATTATGGGTGGCGTTTTTGTGGTAGAAACCTTATCCGTCATCATCCAGGTGGCCTCCTTCCGGCTCACCGGTAAACGGGTCTTCCGCATGGCGCCCCTGCACCATCATTTTGAGAAAAAAGGCTGGCCCGAACCCCGGGTGGCGGTCCGTTTCTGGATCATCACCGTGATTCTGGTCCTCGTCGGTCTTTCCAGTTTGAAGATACGCTGACATGGACTTCAACGGCAAAAAGGTATACATCGCCGGCATGGGCAAGACGGGACATTCCCTCTTGCGCACTGCCCTGCGCCTGGGCGCCCATTGCCGGGTCGCGGACACGCGTCTGCTAAAAGACGCCGCCGATTTGCGGCAACGTTACCCGGACGTCGATTTCCATTTTGGCGACCTTCCCGAAGACGTGTTCCTGGGTGCGGATATCATCCTGCTCAGCCCAGGACTGATGCCGACATTGCCCGCCTTGCTCCGCGCCAGACAAGCAGGCATAGAGATCATGGGCGATATCGAACTTTTTGGCCGGATCGCCCGGACGTCCATTGTCGCCATCACCGGCAGCAATGGCAAAAGCACGGTCACCACTTTGCTTGGCGAGATGGCACAAGCAGCCGGACTGCGCGCCGCCATCGGTGGCAACCTCGGTACCCCCGCCCTCGACCTTTTGCCGGAAACAGGCCCCGAGCCGGAGCTCTATATCCTGGAACTATCCAGCTTTCAGCTCGCGGCCTGCCAGCACTTTCATCCATGCGCCGCCGCCATCCTCAACCTGAGCCCTGACCATCTGGACTGGCACGGCGACTATACGGCCTATGGTGACGCCAAGGCGCGTATTTTCCAGGCGATGGGGGCGGGAGATACCCTGGTACTGAATGCCGAAGACACCTTTACCGCCAACCTCCCGGCTCAGGTTCCGGCAGGTGTGCAACTGCAGTTCTTTGGACGGGCAGACGATCGCGACGCCTATACCGCCGATGATCAGCTCTGCCTGCGCGTCGGCGGTCCGTTGCTGGCTATGGATCAACTCCTGCTACGCGGTGGGCATAACACCGAAAATGCGTTGGCGGCGGCATTGCTCGCTCGTGCCGTAGAGATCCCACTTACCGCCATTCGGCAGGCCTTGCGCAATTTCTCCGGTTTGCCCCACCGCCTCGCCTGGATTGCTGAGGTGAACGGGGTGAACTACTACGACGACTCCAAGGGCACCAATCTGGGCGCCACCCTCAAAGCCATGTCCGGCTTGCCGGGACCCTTGGTGATGATTCTGGGCGGCGATGCCAAAAAGGCTGACTTGAGCCCGCTGCGGGAAGCCTGTCTCGGTCAACGGGGGGCCGTCGTCATTGGTAAGGATGGCCCGCAAATAGCGGCACTGCTGGCTGGCGTGTTACCGGTGCATGCCGCCGACAGCATGCCAGCAGCGGTGCAGGCAGCAGCAGAGATGGCGCAGAGTGGCGACCAGGTGCTGCTCTCACCTGCCTGCGCCAGCACGGATATGTTCACCGATTATCAGGATCGCGGCCGTCAGTTTGCCGCGGCCGTACAGACCGTGACGGGGAGAGTGGCATGACCAGACCAAGCTGGTGGTTAGCGGAAGACGAACCTGCCGACACGGTTCTCTGGTGGATCATTCTGGCCCTGCTCGGCTTCGGCTTCATCATGGTCTACTCCGCCAGTGCTCCTATCGCACAGCACGAGACCGGCAATCCCTTCTTCTTTGCCGAGCGGCAGGGCCTCTACGGCATTTTTGCCGCTGCGATACTCTATTACGCCAGCCGCATTGATCTGGATTTCTGGGAGCGCATCACTTTCCCGCTGATGGGCCTTTCCATCATCGCCCTAGTCCTTGTTTTTATACCATTTATCGGTGTGTCGGTGAATGGCTCCCATCGCTGGATCAACTTCCTCGTTGTCCGCCTGCAGCCTTCTGAGTTGCTGAAATTTGCCTTGCTGCTTTTCCTCGCCCGCTACGTGGTACGTAAGGGGGAGTTGCTGGGCCGCATTAAAGAGGGGCTCTGGCCGATTTTTGTGGTGCTCGGTCTGCTGGGTGTGCTCCTGCTCCTGCAACCGGATTTCGGCTCTTACGCGATGGTGGTGCTCCTCACCGGAGTGATGCTCTTTCTGGGCGGCCTGCCCTTGGGTTACGTCATCCTGGCCGGCGCCGTATCGGGTAGCGCGCTCGGAATTCTGGCCATATCAGCGCCTTATCGCCTGGCCCGCATCACGACCTTCCAAAACCCCTGGGCAGATCCCTACGGGGCCGGATTCCAGTTGGTGCAATCTCTCATTGCCTTTGGGCGTGGCGGCATCTTCGGCGTCGGTCTGGGCGACGGGGTAATGAAATATTTCTACCTGCCCGAGTCCTATACAGACTTCATTCTGGCGGTGATCGGCGAAGAGCTCGGCATGATCGGGGTGTGGTCCCTGGCGATTCTCTATGGCATCGCCTGCTGGCGGATCTACCGCATCGGTCGGCGCGCGGCAGCGGCCGGTGATGCCTTCTTCGCTCTTTTCTGCTACGGCACACTGACCTGGTTTGGGGGCGAGGCCGTTATGTCCATGGGCGTGAATCTCGGGGCTCTACCGACCAAAGGTTTCGCCCTACCGCTGATCAGTTACGGCGGCAGCGCCCTGGTCTTCCTCTGCGCCGCCCTGGGTGTCGTCCTCGGCGTCAGCCGCCGTTATCCGGCCGTGTCCAAAAGCAAAGCCGTTGTCCGGGGGGAACTCCAGAATGGCTGACAGCGTTCTGATCGCCGCAGGCGGCACTGGCGGCCATGTCTTCCCGGCCTTGGCGGTCGCCGACGCGCTGCGCGCCCGGGGCGTGGAGGTCGCTTTTGCAGGAACGGCCGCCGGGATGGAAGCACGCCTGGTGCCGGAACGCGGCTACCCGCTGCATACTCTGGACATGCAGGGCCTGCGCGGCAAAGGCATGGGGCGCTGGTTGCGTGCACCCTGGCGAGTGAGCAAGGCCATCCTCCAGGCCCGGCAGATTTTGCGGCGGACCCGGAGCCACGTGGTCCTGGGCATGGGCGGTTACGTCGCCGCGCCCGTCGGCATCGCCGCCTGGACTCTGGGACGCCCGCTCTGCCTGCACGAACAAAATGCCATCGCCGGGCTCAGCAATCGTTTGCTGGCCCCGCTGGCCAAGCGTATTTTTCTCGGTTTTCCCGGCGCCCGTCTGGCCCGCGGTGAGTGGGTGGGGAATCCGGTGCGCGAGGCTATTCGCGCCTTGCCGGCGCCGCAGGAACGCTTCCACAACCGTAAAGGGCCGGCGCACCTGCTCATCATGGGCGGCAGTCAGGGCGCCAAGGTGCTCAACGAAGTCAGTGTCGCCGCGCTGAGCAGCATGACCGCCGCCGAGCGTCCTGCCATCTGGCATCAGGCGGGCAAGGATCACGTGGAAAGCACGCAGGCGGCTTACGCGCGGGCGGGCATTGACGCCCGGGTAGAACCCTTCATAGAGGATATGGCGGCGGCGCTGGGTTGGGCCGATCTCGCCCTCTGCCGCGCGGGCGCCGCCACCATCGCCGAACTCGCCGCCGCTGGTCTCGGCGCTATCCTGATCCCCTTCCCCTTTGCAGTAGACGATCATCAGGCCGCCAACGCCCGTTTTCTGGAGGAGGCTGGTGCGGCCAGGATACTGCGTCAGGAGGGACTGGACGCCATACAATTGCGCGACGTATTGAATCCCTTGCTGACCGACGCCGCACTCCGCCTGCGCTGGGCAGAAGCCGCGCGCGCTCAGGCCAAGGGCGACGCCGCCGCCACCGTTGCGACAGCGTGCATGGAATGTGCGGGAGGCAAAAATGCGTAACTGGGTCCGCCAAATCCACATGGTTGGCATCGGCGGCAGCGGCATGCGCGGCATCGCCGAAGTGCTGCTGAATCTCGGCTATGCCGTCTCGGGCTCCGATTTACGCCCCGGCAGTTCCACCCTGCGCCTGACGGACTTAGGTGCGCGGATTTTCAGCGGCCACGAAGCGGCTAACGTGCGCGGCGCGGATGTGGTCGTGATTTCTTCGGCCATTCCCGAAAGCAATCCAGAGGTGCAAGCCGCCCGCGAACTGCGCATCCCCGTCATCCGCCGCGCCGAAATGCTGGCGGAGTTGATGCGCTTCAAGCAGGGCATCGCCATCGCCGGCACCCATGGCAAGACCACCACCACGAGCCTGGTGGCCAGTATTCTCGGCGCTGGCGGACTGGACCCCACCTTCGTCATCGGCGGCCGCTTGAAGAGCGCCGGCACCCATGCCGCCCTCGGCAGTGGTGAATATCTGGTGGCAGAAGCGGACGAATCTGATGCATCCTTCCTCTATCTCTCGCCGGTCATGGCTGTCGTCACCAACATCGACGCCGATCACATGGAAACCTACGGCGACAGCCTCGATAATTTGCGCGGCGCCTTCCTGCAATTTCTCCAGCGCCTGCCCTTCTACGGCCTTGCCGTCCTCTGCACCGATGAACCCGTGGTCGCCGGCCTCATCCCCGAATTGCGCACCCCCGTACTGCGCTACGGCTTCGGTGACGATGTGGATTTACAAGCGCGTGATGTCACCGTGCACGGCATTGGCAGTCGCTTCGCCGTGTGGCGGCGGGTGGACAGCGACTATGTCCACTGGCTGGACATAGAACTGGGTATCCCCGGCCGCCACAACGTCCTCAATGCCCTCGCCGCCATCGGTATTGCCAGCAAGGTGGGCATACAGGAATCCACTATTGCCACTGCTCTGGCCGACTTCCATGGGGTCGGCCGCCGCTTTGAGCTGGTCGGTACATTCGATGGAATTACCGTGGTGGATGATTACGGCCATCACCCCCGGGAAATCGCCGCCACTATCGCCGCAGCCCGCTCCGTATGGCCGGAGCGACCGTTGGTGGTGGCCTTTCAGCCCCACCGCTATAGCCGCACGCAAGCGCTCTTCGGTGATTTCATCAGCAGCCTGGCGGCCGCGGACCGGGTGATTCTGACGGACATTTACAGTGCTGGCGAAAAAGCCCTGCCCGGCGTCAGCAGCCGCGCCCTCACCGAGGCCATGGCCGTGCAGGGCGTAACCGTCCGTTTCCTGCCTGATTTACTCACGGTGCCGCAACAAATCCGCGCCGAACTCCCCGCCGGGGCCGTACTGCTGACCCTCGGC
Source organism: Acidithiobacillus sp. (assembly GCA_037440305.1). Lineage (GTDB taxonomy): Bacteria > Pseudomonadota > Gammaproteobacteria > Acidithiobacillales > Acidithiobacillaceae > Acidithiobacillus. The sequence continues at coordinate 6,259 of JBBIUH010000037.1, read as the reverse complement.
GCGGGCAGCATCGCCAGTCTGGCGGCACAATGGCCCCAGGTCTTCGGGGAGGATCCCGCATGATGCACGTTATTGGGGGTCGTCTGCGCCTGGGAGAACCCATGCACCGCCACACCAGTTGGCGGGTCGGCGGCCCGGCCGATCGCTTCTATCTGCCCGGCACACTGGAAGATCTGCAGGCTTTCCTGCAGCGTTTCGCCGTCGCCCCCCTCACCTGGCTCGGGCTGGGCAGCAATGTGCTGGTGCGCGATGGCGGCCTGCGCGGCACCGTCATTTGCCTGGCCAACACCCTGGATGAAATCACCCTCGACGCGTCCGGCCTGGTCCGTGCCGAAGCAGGTGCCGGCGCAGTCAAGATCGCCCACTTCGCCGCCAAAGCCGGGCTCGCCGACGCCGAATTTCTGGTCGGCATTCCCGGCACCCTGGGCGGCTGTCTCAGTATGAATGCCGGCGCCCACGGTGGCGACACCTGGAGCTTGGTGGAATGGGTCGAGGTATTACATCCCGATGGCCAACTGCAACGTCTGTCTCGCGCCGAGTTTCAGATTGGTTACCGGGAAGTCCTGGGTCAGGGCGCTGCCTGCTTCGTCGCCGCCGGATTACGCCTGACCCCCGACGACCGCGACAGCGTCATGCAGCGCCTGCGTGCCCGGCAAGAACGCCGCGCCGCCACCCAGCCACTGGAATGGCCGAGCTGCGGTTCCGTCTTCCGCAACCCACCCGGCGATCATGCCGCCCGACTCATTGAGGCAGCAGAACTCAAGGGCATACGTTATGGCGATGCCGAAGTAAGTACCCAGCACGCCAATTTCATCATCAACCGCGGTGCTGCCCGCGCCGAGGAGATTGAAGCACTAGTGGCCAACGTACAACAAAAGGTCCTCAACCGCTTTGGCATCAAACTCCAGCCGGAGATGCGCGTTATCGGGGAGGTGGCCGATGTCTGATTTGCCCCGCATAGCCGTACTTTATGGTGGGCCCTCCGGCGAGCGCGAAGTTTCCCTCGACAGCGGTCGCGCCGTATTGCAGGCGCTGCAAGGATTGGGCCTGGATGCCGTCGGCATTGACATCCAGCCGGCCATCCTTCAGCAGCAAGTGGCAGACAGCAAGGCGCACATCGTCTTCAACGTCTGCCATGGCGCGGTAGGCGAAGACGGCCTGTTGCAGGCCTGTCTGGAGACTCTCGACATGCCCTACACCGGCAGCGGCGTCCTTGCTTCCGCCCTCGCCATGGATAAATGGCGCTGCAAGCAGCTCTGGCGGGCAGCCGGTTTACCGGTGACCGACGGCATCCTGCTGCGCCGCGGCGAGAATGCGCCTGATCTCGGCGCCCGCTTCGGCTGGCCCCTGTACATCAAGCCGAACCACGGCGGTTCCAGCCTTGGCGTCAGCAAAGTTACGGGTCCGGCAGAGCTGGATGCGGCCTTGCAGAGCGCCTTTGCGATGGAAGACGAAGTCCTCTGCGAGGGTGCCATCATCGGCCACGAAGCCACCGTCGGCATCCTTGACGGCCGTGCACTGCCGCCCATTGTCATCGAAACACCCCGCGCCTTCTACGACTACACCGCGAAGTATCTCGCCGACGATACCCGCTACCTCTTGCCCTCAGGCCTCGGTGCCACACTGGATCAGCAGTTGCAGACACTTGCGATCAAGGCCTTCGCCGAGCTGGGTGGCCGCGACTGGGGACGGGTCGACTTCATGATCAGCAGCGACAGCCAGGCCCATCTGCTGGAAGCGAACAGTGTACCCGGCATGACCAGCCACAGCTTGGTCCCCATGGCCGCCAAGGCGATCGGCATGGATTTCCCAGAATTATGCAACGCCATACTACGCACTGCGCAGAGGAGAGTGAAACATGGTTAGCGTCATGCGCGATTACCGCCATGGGCGGAACCCGCAACGGCCTGCCGCCACCATCAAGGAGCCGCCTAAACGCAAAATCGAGGCCGCCCCGCCCAAAGTACGCCAGCCCGTTCCGTGGCGGCTTTACGGTGCTGTGCTGGCAGGCGGTATCGGCCTCAGCGCCCTCGCCTGGGGGGGCTGGATGGGCTGGAACTGGGTGCGCGAGCCGCAACTCATGCCCATCAGCACCCTCACCATTACCGGCACTTCGGCGCAGATCCCTTTGCCCGAGGTCAACGCCGTCCTCAAACCTTATGCGGGTCAGGGCTTTCTCTGGGTCAATCCGGATCAGGTGCGGCATGCACTCGACACTTTGCCCTGGGTGGCTGATGCCGAAGTGCGCCGGGTCTGGCCCGATCGGCTGCAGATTGATATCAAACCCTACACCCCGGTAGCCCGCTGGTTGGGCGGTGCCGGACAGATGGTGGATGGGCTGGGTCAGGTGTTCAGCGTCCCCCCCGGGCAGGTACCCGGTGATCTGCCGAATCTCGAAGGACCGGCGGACAGTGGCGCCAGGCTGATTACACAAATGGCTAACTTCAACCAGATCCTTGCCCCCCTGGGCGTCAAGGTGCTGGATTTGCAGGAAGACCAACGCGGTGGCTGGCGTTGCATTCTCAGCAACAAGGTGCGCCTGCTGTTGGGCAGTGAAGATATTTTTCCCGCCTTAAAACGCTGGGTGGTTATTGCCCCCCAAGTCAAGGAATACCTCGTGCCGGGGGCCACCATGGACCTGCGCTACCCCAATGGCTTTGCGGTCGCCATGCCCGCGGCGGCCACCGTCAGCAGTCAGTAACGGATCACCGATCCGAAGGAGCGAAACGAAATGAAACGCAGCAATCCGGAACTTATCGTCGGTTTGGACATCGGCACCTCCAAGGTCGCCTGTATCGTCGCCCAGTCCAGGGGCGGCCGCGAGGCAGAAATCATCGGCGTCGGTCAGCATCCCTCCCGCGGTCTCAAAAAGGGTGTGGTCGTCGACATCGAATCTACCGTTCAAGCCATCACCCGCGCCGTGCAGGAAGCGGAACTGATGGCCGGTGTGCAGATTCACGGCGCCATCGTCGGCATTGCCGGCGGCCACATCCGCGGCTATAACAGCCACGGCATCGTCGCCATCAAGAACAAGGAAGTCAGCAATGACGATGTCGGTCGGGTCATGGACGCTGCCCGTGCCATCGTCATTCCCCAAGACCAGAACGTCATCCACATCCTCCCCCAGGAATTCATGATCGACAGCCAGGAAGGCGTCCGTGAACCCGTCGGCATGTCCGGCGTGCGCCTGGAGGCACGGGTACACATCGTCACCGGTGCCGTCAGCGCCGCGCAAAACATCACCAAGTGTGTCGAGCGCTGCGGTCTGCAGGTGCAGGATCTGGTCCTAGAACAACTGGCCTCCGCCGATGCCGTCCTCACCGCTGATGAGAAAGAACTCGGTGTCTGTCTGGTGGACATCGGTGGTGGCACTACGGACATCGCCATCTTCCGCGATGGCGCCGTTCGCCACACCGCCGTCATCCCCATTGCCGGCGATCAGGTTACCAATGACATCGCCCTTGGCCTACGCACCCCGCCCGTCGAAGCCGAACAGATCAAAAAGCTCTACGGCTGCGCCCTCGGTGATCTGATCGAGCAGGACGACGAAATACCCGTCCCCAGCGTCGGCACCCGCCCGCCCCGGACGATTTCGCGGCGTATTCTCGGCGACATCATCGAACCCCGCATCAAGGAGCTTTTCGAACTGATCCAGGCGGAGCTGCGCCGCACCGGCTACGAAGACATGGTCGCGGCAGGGGTGGTCATTACCGGCGGCTCCAGCAAACTGGAAGGCATGGCCGAGCTGGCCGAGGAAATCCTCCACCTGCCGGTGCGCGTCGGCGAGCCCATGCATTTACCGGGCATGGAAACCGTCGTCCGGACTCCGGGCCATGCCACGGGCGTCGGTCTGGTCATGTACGGACTGCACAATCAAGTGGCGAGTCAGGCCGAGCCACTTCAGAACCCGGCCATCGCGGCACGGGAAAATCATATGGATACGAGCTTCGGCGGCGTTTTTCGCAAGATGCGCTCCTGGGTACAGACGAGCTTTGGCTAATTCCTGCTCGCAGGGCTGAGGCACTTTATTTTGCAGAACTTCAAGAAGGGGAAAGATCATGTTTGAACTCAATGAATGTGAACAGGACGGCGCTGTCATCAAGGTTATCGGCGTCGGTGGCGGTGGCGGCAACGCCATCAACAACATGTGCGCGGCAGGCCTGGAAGGCGTGGAATTCATCACCGCCAATACCGATGCCCAGGCGCTACGCCATTCCCAGGCCAGCCACACCATCCAGCTCGGCGCCCAGATCACCCGCGGCCTCGGTGCGGGCGCGGATCCCGAAGTCGGCCGCAAGGCTGCCGAAGAAGGCCGTGACGAAATCCGCGCGGCACTGGAAAAGGCCGACATGGTCTTCATCACCACCGGCATGGGCGGCGGTACCGGCACCGGCGCCGCCCCCGTGGTGGCGGCCATTGCCCGCGACATGGGCATTCTCACCGTCGGCGTGGTCACCAAGCCCTTCAACTTTGAAGGCAAGAAGCGCCAGCAGCACGCCCTTTCCGGCATCGACGAACTCTCTCAGTATGTAGACTCGCTGGTCATCATCCCCAACGAGAAGCTGTTGTCCGTCCTCGGCAAGAACATCAGTCTCAAGGACGCCTATCAGGCCGCCGACAACATCCTCCTCGGCGCCGTGCAGGGCATCTCCGAGCTGGTCACCCGTCCCGGCCTGATGAACCTCGACTTTGCCGACGTCCGCACCGTCATGTCCGGCATGGGCCTGGCGATGATGGGTGCCGCCAGCGGTCGCGGCGAAAACCGCGCCAAGGATGCCGCCACCCGTGCTGCCTCCAGCCCGCTGCTGGACGACATCAACCTCGCGGGTGCCCGCGGCATTCTGGTCAATATCACGGCCGGCATGGACCTGACCCTGGGCGAGTTTGAAGAAGTCGGCGAACTGATTCGTGGTTATGCGGCGGATGACGCCAACGTCAAGGTCGGCACCGTGCTGGATCCGGAACTGGAAGGGGAACTGCGGGTCACCGTGGTCGCCACCGGCCTACAGCGGGAACCCGTGCGTCTGGCGGTCGAAAATATTCGCACCCGCCCGGCAGCAACCCCGGCCACTGCCGCAGACTGGCGCAATCTCGACAAGCCCACCGGTATGCGTCAGGCTGAACGCCCTGCGGCTCCCGTAGCCCCCGCCCGCGGCGGCAATAACACCCCGAACTACGCCGATCTGGACATCCCCGCCTTCTTGCGCCGCCAAGCGGACTAAGGCCGGTAAAACCGGGTCAGCATAGGCGCTTGACCCGGGCGGCAGCGTTCCTTACCCAGCCGTGGCCCTTTGGCCGCAGCCTGGCGCACCTGGCTGTAGCACAGCTCCCCGTCGCTAAACCGCGATCAGCCCGCCACCAGGTGCCCGGAGGAGTCACGGTCGGCGGCGCTCATCGCCTTGCGGTAACGGCTGAGGTCCCTGACGCTCTGAATGGGTGTTTCGAGCAAAGCAGAAAGGTTGCGCAAAATGCCATTGACCACCTTGCCCTCCCAAATCGCGTCGAAATGAATCTGGGTATCCAGCCATTGCTCCAGCCAACCCGGATCCGGAAGATGACTCTGCACGCTATCCTCAGGATACATAGCCTTGTTCACATGGAGATTGGTGGGATGCAATGCCTTCGCCGTCTTGGTGTTAGCCATGAGCACACCGATCTTGGCAAAAGCCAGACGCGCGCCATCGCCAAGGCGATCAATGGCGCGCCGCATATATTTCAGATAAATACCGGCGTGCCGCGCCTCGTCCTTGGATAGCACCTCGTAAATCGAACGAATCACCGGCTCGCTATGCCACTGCGCCGCACATTTGTACCAGTGTGTCAGGCGGATTTCGCCGCAAAAATGGAGCATGAGGGTTTCCATCGCCGGCGCCGGATCAAATTCAAAGCGCACATTGTGCAGCTCTTCTTCCGTCGGCAGATATTCCGGCGCGAAGCGGCGCAAGTATTCCATGAGTACCAGGGCGTGCTTCTGCTCTTCATAGAACCAGATGGACATGAAGGCGGAAAAATCGGAGTCGCTCCGGTTGTCGCGGAGAAACATCTCCGTCGCCGGGAGTGCCGACCACTCGGTGACCGCATTCATCTTGATCGTGCGCAACTGCTCATCACTGACCAGGGTACGGTCAAACTGCTCCCAGGGGATATCCGTGGCCATGTTCCAGCGCGCGGCCTCCAGTAATTTGAACAACTCGGGGTATAACATGGCGAACCAACCTCTCTCTGGCGCTCTCAATTCATGAGTGCCTGGACACCTCAA
>JBBIUH010000036.1:0-19590 GCA_037440305.1 Acidithiobacillus sp. | reverse complement strand
CAGCAATTGGGTCTGGCTCTGGCGACCAGTACGGCGGCGCTGGTCAACGCCTTTATGCTCTGGCGTCGTTTGCGCCACGACGGACTTTATCAGGCACAGCCTGGTTGGTGGGTCTTCCTGCTGAAAACCGCAGGTTTAGCCCTATTCATGGGGATCGTCTTGCTGTGGTTGCGGGGAGATGCTGCCCTTTGGCTGTCGCTGCCCCTCTGGGAACGGCTGTTGCGGGTGCTCGGCCTGGTGGTTCTCGCTGCCGTCTTATACCTTATGGGTGGATGGTGGCTCGGCATTCGGGAGTTACGCGATTTATACCGACGGAAGTCTTCCCATGTCTGAGTCAGACGGACCACACGGACATGGTGATGCGGTTTTCGCCATTCAACGACCGGGCCAGATAAGGGTGTTTACCCTGCACGAGGCAGAAGCCATTTTCCCCCTGCTGCGTTTTATTACCGCCCAGGCGCACGACGAGTTGGCTCCAGTATTGGAGTCCATGCGCACCGACATGGAGAACCGCGCGGCATTGACCCGGCACGAGGGCCACTACGAAGAAATTGTTCAGCGCTGGATCAACAAGATGGAAAGGCTGGGCGTGGTCGTTTCCGGACTGTGGCTGGTGGATTTTGATACCGGCGACGGTTATTTGTGCTGGAGATACCCTGAAGTAGCCTTGGGCTTCTATCATGGCCACGACCAGGGATTTGGCCAGCGCCGCCCTCTGTCGGACCTATTGCAGGCGCATCAACCCGGTCCACCTCCCAATCTAGGGTAATCCACATTTTTACGCTAAGATGACGGCGTTTTTTGGCAAACCCGGACGCACTGAGGCGCATGCACCCCTTCCTCTCCCTCCATCACCGTATCACCCGCACCGCTGAGGCAACCCAGGCGGTCAGCATCGGCAATTTCGATGGGGTGCATCGCGGCCATCAGGCACTACTGGGGACCATGCGGGAAAGTGGGCTACCGACGGCAGTCCTCACCTTCGAGCCTCTCCCCCGAGAGTTTTTCCGGGGTATGGACGCACCACCACGCCTTAGCAGCCTGCGTGAGAAGGTAGTAGCACTCCGCCAAAACGGGGTACAGAACATCACTTGCCTGCCCTTTAATCAGGCACTGGCCAACCTGTCTGCTGAGGATTTCATTACTCAGATACTGGTCAAACAATTGCGTTGCGGGCTGCTGAGCGTCGGCCACGACTTCCGCTTTGGGGCGGGACGGCACGGAGATCTGGACATGCTCATCCGCTTCGGGCAGCAGTATGGCTTTTCGGTGAAAGAGCAGCCTCCCTTTCTGCTCGACGGCCAACGGGTGAGCAGCACCGGCATCCGCGCTTTTTTACAGACCGGAGACTTAACACAAGCGGCGGCTTGGCTGGGACGTCCCTATGCCCTCTGTGGACGGGTCGTGCATGGCGATCATCTGGGCCGTGAACTGGGCTTTCCTACCGCCAATATCCCTTTGAATCGCCGCCCGGTGCCGGTCAAAGGGATCTTTGCCGGACGCCTGTTGAGCTCGAAGGGAAACTGGATCGCCGCCATCAGTATCGGTCTGCGCCCCACCGTCGGCGGCAAACAGATGGTACTGGAGGCCCACTGTCTGGATGCGGACAGCCCCGATCTCTATGGACAGCAGGTTTCTGTAGAGCTGCACCACAAACTGCGGGACGAAGAGAAATATGTGGATCTCGATACCCTCAAGGCCGCCATCGACAATGACGTCGTGAACACCCGAAACTTTTTCGCCGAGCATCCCCAGGACTTTGAATAATCATGGACTACAAGCAGACCCTTAACCTTCCTAAAACCGATTTTCCCATGCAGGGAAAACTGCCGGAGCGTGAACCCGCGACTTTGGCCCGCTGGCAGGAGCATGACCTCTACGGAGCACTGCAGAAGGCGCGTGCCGAAAGCCCCGCATTCATCCTGCATGATGGCCCGCCCTATGCCAACGGCAAGATTCATATCGGCCATGCGGTCAACAAGGTGCTCAAGGACATCATCAACAAAAGCAAGCTGAGCGAAGGCTTCCGGGTGCCTTATGTGCCGGGCTGGGACTGCCACGGGCTGCCTATTGAGATTCAGGTAGAAAAAGAGCTGGGACGTCCCGGCGAAAAAATCAGCGCGCAGGCCTTCCGCAACGCTTGCCGTGCTTATGCCGAAGGCCAGATTGCCGGGCAACGCCAGGATTTCGAGCGCCTCGGTATTATCGGGGACTGGGAGAAACCCTACCTGACCATGCACTTCCAGGCTGAAGCCCATATCTTGCGGGAACTCGGTCGCCTGACGGTGAGCGGCCAGGTGGTACGCGGTGCCAAGCCGGTACACTGGTGTGTGGACTGCGGCAGCGCCCTGGCAGAGGCGGAAGTGGAATATCAGGATCGCAGCGATCCTTCTATCGACGTCGCCTTCGTCGTCGCCGACGCCACCGACTTGAGCCAACGCCTTGGTCTCGCTGAACCTGTAGAGGCCAGCGTGGTGATCTGGACGACCACGCCGTGGACTCTGCCCGCCAATCAGGCAGTAGCCGTGCACCCGGAATATACCTACGTATTGCTGCGCTCCGGCAACCGGCATCTGATCCTCGCCGCGGCACTGGCAGAAAGCGCCCTCGCCCGCTATGGCCACCCGGAAGCAGAAGTGCTGGCCGAGTTCGCCGGTGTGGTACTGGAGGGCCTCCAGCTCAAGCACCCTTTCCTGGATCGCCAAGTACCGGTCATCCTCGGTCAGCATGTCACCCTGGAGGCGGGCACCGGCTGCGTGCATACCGCCCCCGCCCATGGTGTGGATGACTATGAAGCGGCCCGGCACTATCACCTGCCGGTGGACAGCCCCCTGCTCGGCAACAGCCGCTTCAAAGATGATCTGCCCCTGAGTCTGGGGGGTATCACCGTGCAGGAAGCCAATGAACGGGTACCTGAACTCCTGCGCGAGCGCGGTGCCCTGCTCCATTTTGAGAAAATCCGTCACAACTACCCCCATTGCTGGCGCCACAAGACCCCCCTGCTCTTCCGCGCCACACCCCAGTGGTTCATCAGCATGAGCGCCAACGGTCTGCGCGAGAAGGCCATCGACGCCATCGACGCCACCCGGTGGATTCCCGACTGGGGCGAAGACCGCATCGCCGGCATGGTCAACCAGCGTCCGGACTGGTGTATCTCCCGGCAACGCGCCTGGGGCGTACCCGTCGCGATCTTCTCCTGTGCCCAGTGCGGCGAGCCCCTGCGCGATGCCGACACCTTCGAGCGTATCTCCCAGGCGGTGGATACGGGCGGGGTCGATGCCTGGTTCAACCAACCGGACAGCGATTTTCTGCCTGCCGATGCCCGCTGCGACGGCTGCGGCCACGATCACTTCCACAAGGTCACGGATATTCTCGACGTCTGGTTCGACTCCGGCTGCACCCACGCCTTTGTACTGGAGCAGAGGCCTGAGTTGCACAGCCCGGCCGATCTTTATCTGGAAGGCTCCGATCAGCATCGCGGCTGGTTCCAGTCTTCCCTGCTGGAGTCCGTTGCCAGCCGCGGGCGGGCACCCTACAAGGCGGTGCTTACCCACGGCTTCACCGTCGATGGCGAAGGCCGGAAGATGAGCAAGTCCGTGGGCAACGTCATTGCCCCGCAGGCGATCATCGACCGCTACGGCGCGGACATCCTGCGGCTCTGGGTGGCCTCGGAGGACTACCGCAGCGAGATCCCCATCTCCGACATCATCCTCAAGCAACTGGGCGACAGCTACCGGCGCATCCGTAATACGGCCCGCTATATGCTGGGCAACACCCACGACTTCAATCCCGCCACGGACGCCCTGCCCACGGTAGATCTGCTGGAAATGGACCGCTGGATGCTGGCCCGTACCGCGCTCCTGCAGGAGGAAATTCGCGCTGCCTATAGCGAGTATCAATTCCTCCGCGTCCAGCAGCGTCTGCATCACTTCTGCTCAGTGGATCTGGGCGGACTCTATCTGGATGTGCTCAAAGATCGCCTCTACACCACGCCCGCCGCCTCGCGGGCGCGGCGCTCGGCGCAGACGGTACTCTGGCAGATGCTCGAAGCCATGGTGGTGTGGATGGCCCCCATCCTGAGCTTCACCGCTGAAGAAATCTGGAACGAGATGGGCAATCGCCCGTCCCCCAGCGTGTTTTTTGCGCAATATCCGAAAATTACATTACCTGCTGATAGTGAAGTGCTGAATGTACGTTGGGAGCGGCTCAGTCAGTTGCGGGACGCCGTCAATGCCACGCTGGAACCCCTGCGTCAGGAAAAAAAGATTGGCTCCGGCCTGGATGCCGAAATCGCCCTTTACGCCAACAGCGACTGGTATGAGTTTCTCGTGCCACTCGGCGAGGAACTGCGCTTTTTCCTGCTGAGTTCCGCGTGCGCCCTGCACCCCTATGGAGAACGCCCGGAAGGATGCAGCGACATCATCCCCGGCATCGCCATTCAAGTCCGGCCCAGTGATGCCCAAAAATGCGCGCGCTGCTGGCATCGTCGCCCGGACATGGGTCATCACCCTGAACATCCGGATATTTGCGACCGCTGTGTCGAAAACCTCACCTTACCCGGCGAAACACGGGAGTTCTGCTGATGCTGCGTTATTTATGGTTATCGCTCGGGGTCATCCTGCTGGATCAGGGCGTCAAGCTCTGGCTGAGCCACATCTGGCGGGTGGGGCAGGGTATTGTCGTCATTCCGGGCCTGCTCAATTTCCGCCTGATCCACAATACCGGCGCCGCCTTCAGCTTCCTGGCGGGGGCTGGCGGCTGGCAACGCTGGCTGCTCATTGGCATCGCCCTGCTGGTGGTCGTGGTTATCGTCGCCATCCTGCGACGGCTCAAGCCCGGCTCCACCTGGACCGCCATATCCCTTGCGCTGATTCTCGGCGGTGCAGTCGGCAACCTGATTGACCGTATCCGCCTCGGCTATGTGGTCGATTTTATTGGCGCCCACTGGGGCAGCCTCTACTGGCCCTACTTCAACATCGCTGACAGTGCCATCTCCATCGGTGCCGTGATGCTTGTCCTCGACGCTTTCCGGCGTCATTAATGTAAAATGGCGGCGGGACCTGGGGGCTTTTTGCGACGAAGACCAAAGTAGCAAAAGCCGCCCTGCTAATAGACGAATCCCCACCGCAGCCCCGCTACAACGGGGCCTTGTCGTTCAAACGTGACAGATTCCCCCCGACCGACCCGCCGGGAAGCACCTGCCCCCTCATTTTAATGGCTTATTTTTTTTGGCACGACTATTGCTGTTTGCTCTCATATTCATCAGAGCAAAGCAATGGAGACTGACATGGACAGCACCGCGAATCTTCTGGCCGCCTTACGCCGAGTACGCAGCTTCCCCAGCTATGCATCTTTTATGGCGGGTCACGAGCGGCAGCGCATCAAACGTGAGTTGCAAAGACGCTTGCTGCGTCTGCGTCGGCAGCGTCAAAGCCATAACCTCACCCGCCTTGTCGCAAAACAGCAACATACGGCCACTGGTTTGTTGCACACCATTTTTCACTGATCGTCATTGAAACGATTAAACGGCCGCCCTTTGCACATCTTTACCCAATTCCTGCAAAGCCTGCCAGCGCGTTGCCCATTCCTGCACGGGATGAGGTGACGCGCCAGCGATGGCTTGGCGAAAAGCGATAAAATCCTTTTCCACTTGCTGCAATACGCTGAGCAGGCGTCGGATACGACCGGGATCACCTTTGCGTTTAGCTGATTCAATGGCCTCCTGAGCCGCAGTAAGCGCACGCGGGAAATCCATGGACTGACGTAATGCAGCCTCGCGTCGTTTACGCTCCCCGCCGCCTTCGCGATCGGGTATACGCGGCACCCGCTGCTGCCATTCTTTGAGCAGGTCTAACGCCTGTTTCTCCAGATCAGCGCGCAATTTTTCCGTCGACCCCGCTAGCATTCGTGCACTTTTAGCACGCCGGTCATCGTGACGCAGGCGTGCCTGATGACTGAGACTGAAGGCCAGGTCTTGTTCATTCACCAAACCGTCAGCGATGAGAAGCTTACCTAAACGCTCTCCTCCGACAGTCTGTCGCGCAATAGCACGGTCGAGCTGCTCAGGGGAGATAAACCCCCGCTGTAGCAGCACCTGACCAATGCGTAGCTTTTCTTCTTGAGATGTCAATGTGACTGTTCTACCAAAGGAAGGCCGCCCCTTCCAACTCTGCGGCCAGGGCCTGCAAACGCTCCAGCCGCCGCGCCGTGGCGGCACCAATACCCGAGGAGGCGCCTGTTACCACGGCACAGCGCTGCTGAGCAGTCATACCCAGTCCTCCGGCTCGTTGCCCGGCCGCCACTTGATACTGCAGCCAATGCTGGGCAGCACTTTGGCCGGGGGCTCGGCACCCGCTAACACCGCGGCTACAGCTGCAGACAGGTCTTCACCGGTCACCGGCAGATCATTCTTGGGACGACTCGCATCGAACTGACCGTGATAAAACAGCCTGCCCGCCGCATCAAAAAGGAAAAGATCCGGCGTGCACACCGCATTAAAAGCCTTGGCCACCCTTTGTTCTCCATCAAATAAATAGGGGAAATGGTAACCGGCACGCAGGGCCTCGACAGGCATTTTTTCCGGCGCATCATCCGGATAGGTCAGGGCATCGTTGCTGTTGATGCCCACCACCTGCACACCCTGCTGCTGCCATTGCCTCGCTAACGCGCCTAAACGTTTGCTGATGTGGACCACATAGGGACAGTGATTACAGATAAAAAGTACCAGCAGAGGCTTGCCCTGTGCCTGCGTGCTGCACCACTGGCCCGCCTGGCCACCGATGGGCAGGCAGAATTCGGGCATTGCGCCGCCAACCGGCAAATCTTTTGCGGTCATAGCCATATTGGGTCTCCTTTTAAATCATCACGATGGATGGGAATAAAACGGGGCATTCTCCCCGTCTACCGTAATCAGACCGGTGCCGGCTGTTGTCCCTCAGGGACGGGATGGACGACGGTCTCCAGATGCCAATGCCCGCCGCTTTGCAGACGCAGGCAGTGCTGATGATGCTGCAACAGGCTGGAGCGGTGGCCCACACTGATGATGGCGGTTTCCGGCAACTCTTCAACGAGCGTATGGTAGAGCGCATCCTCTGCCGGTTCATCCAGTGCCGAACTGGCTTCATCCAAAAACACCCATTGCGGCTTCTGTAACAGAATGCGGGCAAAGGCCAGACGCTGCTGCTCACCCAGAGACAATACATGGGACCACAAACGGGCGTCCTCCAGCTTGTCGGCCAGCGCCTCCATGCCGACCAGATGGAGCACCTGCTGCAGCCGGGCGTCGCTGACCCCTGGCACCCCGAAGGGATACACCAGCACATCACGCAAAGTGCCCAAGGGCAAATACGGCTTCTGCGGCAGGAAGAGCGGACGGTCGCTCCGCGGTAGTTCCACCATCCCCTCACCAAAGGGCCAAATACCGGCCAAAGCCCGCACCAGCGTACTTTTACCTCCGCCCGATGGGCCCATGATCAGCAAGCGCTCTCCACGGCGCACATCCAGATCCAGGTGATGAATCAATTCCCGGCCATCGGGCAGGCGCACATTGAGGCCTTTCACGATGAGCCGCGGACCATCCTTGCGCTCAATCTGGTAATGGGTTTCCCGGATAACGCGCACCTCATCCATCGACTGTTCGAAAAAACGCAGACGATCGACGACGGCATGCCAGTTGGCCAGACTGCCATAACTGCTGACAATAAAAGACAGCGCACCCTGCACCTGGGCAAAAGCCGAGGCAATCTGCTGCAAGCCACCGATGCCAATGGCTTTATTGACAAAATAGGCGGGCATGCTCACCAGGATCGGGAAAATGATGGCCACCTGGCCATAGCCGGACACCCACCAATTGAGGCGCATGGATCGCCAGATAATCCGCCAATAGTTGGCATAGACGTTAGCGAACCGCTGTAGAAAGTGGTGGCGCTCCTCAGTCTCGCCGCCATACAGCGCGATACTCTCACTGTTTTCACGCAGACGCATCATGCTGAAACGGAAATCCGCCTGATAACGCTCCTGATTAAAGTTCAGACTGATGAGTGGCCGCCCGATAAGGGCCGTCAGAATAGTGCCGAATACGGAATAAATGAGCGCCGCCCATACCAGATAGCCGGGGATTGTATAGAGACTGCCCTGCCAGGGAATGGTGATCATGGCCGACAAATCCCAGAGCATGAACACAAAGGCAGCGAGGGTCGTGACAGAACTGAGCAGGCCAATCACAATATTGAGTGTCTGCCCGGTGAAACTGGCCAAATCCTCGCTGATGCGCTGATCCGGGTTGTCGGTGCCATCGCCCAGCACCTGCATGTGATAGAAGGTACTTTTGGCCAGCCAGGTATCCAGATAATGCTTCGTCAACCAACGCCGCCAGTGAATCTCCAGCATCTGGGTAAAAAAGGTCTGGGAAACCGCCGCGACGATGTACAGAGTGGCCAATCCCAGAAAAATCAGCATCTGGTGCCAGGCGGCATTCACTGCAAAGTGCTGCAGGGCATTCCAGAACACCGCATACCACTCGGTAATGCGGTAAGAAATAAAGACCATGAACAGATTGAGGAGGATGATGAGGGCAAAAACTCCACGCGCCATCCAGCGCTCCTCGGAGTGCCACCAGTAGGGTTTGGTCATCCGCCACAGGTCACGGAAGAATGCCCCGTTAAACTGCTTCATGCACGATCTCCAAAGAAGTCCCGCTCAGCATCCACACACTCCTCATCTGCCGAATCCAAGTCGGCGCAAATATTGCTGGTCTTTGGGTAATGGTCAACCCATAAAGCTTGGGAGAATAGCATGGCTCAAACCAAAAACCATTCCCGCCGCCACTTCATGGGGCCTGGTTTCTGAGGTGAAGCCGGCGTTCAGCGGCGCGATGGCCCTCATCACCCTGCAACAGCAGGGTTAGGTCGGCAGCGCCTGGGAGGCGCCACCAAATGCCTGGCGACGATGCTGCAGCGCGGGCAGATTACTGCGGCAGCGCCGCAAAAATTCCATGTCAACCTGGGCCAGCGCGACTCCTTCGCCCAGGTCCATGCGGGCCAGCACCTGACCCCAGGGATCAATAATCATACTACCGCCGAAGGTCTGGCGGCCGTTCTGGTGCAAACCACCTTGATCAGCGGCGAGCACATAGGCCTGGTTCTCGATGGCACGGGCCCGCAGCAAATACTCCCAGTGCGCGGCACCCGTCTGTTGGGTAAAGGCGCTGGGGACGACCAGCAATTCAGCCCCCACGTAACTGCGGTACAACTCCGGGAAGCGCAGGTCATAGCAGATAGAGAGGCCAAGCTGGCCCCAGGGCGTGGTCACGGCCACCGGGGTGCTGCCGGGGGCAATGGTGCGGGACTCACGGTAACTTTCGCCGCCCGCCAGATCGACGTCAAAGAGGTGTATCTTGTCATAACGCGCCTGGCGTTGGCCGGCGGGGTCGAAGGCCAGGCAGGCGGCATGGCAGCGTCCGTCAGGGGCAGCCAGGGGGATACTGCCCCCTATCAACCACAGGCCCAAGCGTTGCGCCTGCGCTGCCAGCCAGGACTGGATCGGGCCATCGCCATCCATCTCCATAATGGCCAGCTTGGCTTTTTCGTTACGCCCCATGAGGGCAAAATTTTCGGGCAAGAGCGCCAGTTGCGCACCTCCCGCAGCCGCCTGCGCCAGCAGAGACCCGGCATGGGCGAGGTTATCCGCCAGCACGTCCGAAGACACCATCTGCACTACGGCAACCTGAGCATTCATCGTTTTAGCTCCCTCCGGCCTTGGCCGGTGCATGCACCGGACGCACCACCGGATGCGCCCAGGGTCCGTCCACCTGATAACGCCATTCTAGCACCTTGCCCGATTTCCCGAAGATGGCGGGACCGAGTATGGGGAAATGCCCGAGGAGCAAGTCAAAACTCTGCAAGGGATAAACCTGCAACCCCATACTCACGGTTCGGTGCGTCAAGTCGACAGCGCCACTCCCCTTCATTTGGAGCGCGCTGGATTCGAGGAGCAGATTGCGGGTATGGGCGACACCATCCTGCACCTGGAAGTCGGCAAAAAGCTTGGAAAAGAACAAGCCGCCGCCGAAGAGCGGGCGATAATCAAAGGTGAGAACGTCTTCAAACAACGTCGTAGGATTCAGAAAGATGAGCCAGGAAATATCCGTACCCAGCTTTCTGAGACGACCATTCCACAGCTTTGATTGTATGTTTCCGCTGAGATGCGCTGCAGAGAAATCCCAGGGCGCGCCTGGCCAGGACAGTTTTCCTGCATAATCGGCGCGGCCGTAGTCCAGGGTATCCATACCGATGTCCTGCAGAACAGGCGCAATATTGTTGCTGCGGATATTTCCCTGAAAGGTCGACTGACCCGCTCCGGCGCCCTGCCACGACCCTTTAAAATCCCATTGACTGCCTGCCCAATCGCCTTTGAGCATAGAAATGTTCCAGCCGGTCGCCGATCGCCCGGCATCCAGCAGCACGTCATGCACCTTGTGGCCATGCCAATCGAGTTGCGCGATATGGGTATGCAGTGTCAGCGGACTGCCTGCGGCCCCTTGCAGTGATTGCGAAAGGACGGAAGCGGAGGATGTTGCGGATACCGGTGCAGCAACGCTTAATTTCTGTATGTTCAGACGGAGTTGGGCGGGAACCGTGGGCTGCGGCGCGCGCGCATACTGTAACACACCGGCCAACTGGGGGCTGGCACATTGCAGATGCAACTTCTCCGCCGCCACCTGGCCACGCATCTGCACATCCGGCCAATCCTGTTGCAGAAAACGCAGGTGCCGCCAATGCAGATCAAAGCGGATTCCCGGCCACGTCCCCCGGTCTTCTTCACCTCTCAGCATGCTCAGCCATGGCCCTACGGAGAGGCTATCGCCACCGCCCTGAAGGGAAAACCCAGTATTGGGTAGTGGCGGGGGGATTTCCCCACCCAAACGTGCGGCGCCGGCCTCCCATCGCCAGACGGATTCCTCCCGTTGCCAGGCCAGGACGGCAGACCCCACGGGTAGCTTGAAATTGACTTGCAAACGGTGGGCCACATTGCCATGACCTTGCACGGCCAGGTTTCCACCCTTGCCTGATGCCCAATTCAAAGGCGCAGGTAAGGCACTACGGCTTTGGCGCAGGTCGGCATCACCCTTAAAATGCAGTTCGTTGTTCAACAGCAAACCGCTACCCTGATACGGGACGGCGCCACTGAAAGCCGTGCGCCAGCGCTCCGGCATCGGTAGATCAGCCGCTTGAAGCTCACCCTGCAGCGAAAAACGCAGGCGCGGCAAGGTCTCCAGTTGACTGGCCTGCAAGCTCGCCTGCACGGGACCACCGGCAACAACACCTTTCAGCTCGCCAATCTGGATATTATCCCGCTGAAAATAAACCGGCCCCTGCATACTTGTAGCATGCCAGCCGCCCCATCCGACTCCCACGTGACGGAGATCGATCCGGCCATCTACCTGGCTCTTCTCAGCCCCGAAAGGGACGCTGAGGGCCAATTGTAATTGGCCCTGCCCCGTCAGGCGCAGGGGCATATTCGCCACAGCCTTGCCCTCCAATACCGGCGTTTCCCGCAAAAAAGGCAGCAATTTATCCAGCGGGATCGGTGCCTTCAAAGTAACCTGCAGCGGCGAGGTATGCGGTGCGAAGAGATGGTTGAGAGCGACGCTGGCGGAAGTCACTGGCACCCCGAAAATGTCACCCCGATGACTCTGGACGGAAAGGCGATCTCCCGCCCAGAGGAGTTGCGCATTCACTTGCGTCGCTATTGGCCAGCGCGGGGCATAGTGCAGGGTCACATGGCGAAAATTCGCCCGCAGCGAAAAATGCTCGCCCGACGCCTGGCGTGGCAGGTGATCCCATGATCCCTGCCATTGCAGTTCTGCATGCTGCAGGGATCCCGCCTGAAAGGCCTGAAGTAACCACTGGCGCAGGGCAGGGCTAATATCGCTCTGCGGTACGAAATCCGCCATCGCCGTCACCGGCATGTCGTCAAGCTGAGCCTTCAGACGCAGTTGCTGGCCCTGCACCGCCAGGCTGGCGTGCAGGTGACCTGGCCCCTGAAACACGATCGGATTGGCTTGAATCGACCAGTCGGTACCCGCCTTCCGGGCGACAACCCGTGCCGATACTTCTTGCAGGTGCAGCGGCGCTGCAAAGCGTTGCGGCCAGTCCAGGGTGAACTGCCGGCTCGCCAGATGAAATTGCAGGGCTTCCGGGTGAAGGACGATGTCGCCGCTAAGGCCCTGCACGCCAAACCAGTGTCCATGGGGCGAAACACCGATGCCATGAAGTCCTGCCTGAAGCTCCCAGGTGGCGGGCTGGTGTCCCACGCTGTGCGAGCGGAAGTGCAGGTCGCGCAAGCTGCCCTGCCACTGTTGCCGAGGTATCCAACGGAGCTGCACGGGGAGGGCCATCTCCGGCACGTTCTGGAGGAGTACGGCGGGAAGCAGCGGCGTTTCTACCTGCCATTGCAGGCGATGGCGCCAGTTGAGCCCCAAGCGCGCTGCCAAAGGTTGTGCAGCAAGCCCCGTCAAATCAGCAAGCTGCAATGTCCCGGTGGAATCCGTTCCATTCCAGCCCAGATGGCCATGGATTTGCGCCCATTGCTTACCGTCCACCCCGGCGTCATGCACGGCAAACTGCCCGGTAGCTGTGCGCGGCAGGCCATAACGCCATTGCAGGCGCCCGCTGCCACTCACGCTACCGCTCAACACCGGCAAGTGCGAATCCGCAAGATGAAACCAAGGCAGCGGCAACGACTGCAACACCCAGTTACCGCTGCCAGAGGAGCGCCCCGGACGGGTAAAGACGCCGCGCGCCGCTCCTGAGTAGCGCAACAGACCTTGAGGTGACCAGCGCACCTGCACCTGCGCCTGCGGACGCAAGCCACCGCTGCTCTGCCACTGTACATGCAGCGGAATGGGGGCGGCCTGTGGCTGGGATCGCCATTGTACGGTCAGGTGCTGTACATCCACATGCGCCCAGTCCAGATCCAGTGACAATAGCGATCCGCCATGTCCTGGCGACTGCCCGGCCACCTGCCAGTCACCGTCGGCCGTCTGAACGACGGACACCTCGCCGGCCGCGACGCGGAAATCCTGCGCGACCAGTTCCCCCCAGAGCAGCGGCAGGGCAAAAAGGCGCAGATGCACCCCGTGCAGGGCCAGTTCGGGATGTGCGGATGGGCCCACCCGCAACGCGGCCAATTCCAGCAACGGCCCCCAGTTCCAGCCCAAGTGCATCCCTCGCACCTGCACCGCGGCACCCAAAGCCCGCGACAAGGATTGAGAAACATAGGGACGCAACGAATCCAGACGGGGAATCAGCAGGAGATAGAAAGCCGCCGCCAGCAACACCAGCACTGTCGGCACGATGGCCAGCAGCCAACCGCCAACCCGGCGGACACCGGCAAAGGTCAGGCGCAAACGCGGCAAGGCACGCCTCTCCTGAAAACCCGTAACATCAGCCAATCCGTCCGGTCAACGCCGGTAAACGCCGTGAGGTAATGAATGTGCTCCCTGCTACGATTCTCTCTGCGGACTGTGTTACCACATAGCACCGCGTAACGCTGCAACGGTACCGCACAAAATCCTAGCACAAGAAGCGCCACAGAGCCCCATGCGGACCCGAAAACCGGGATAAGTTACACTGCCCATACACACGATGCGGAACACCACCGGAAGGAGCACGCATGGCGGCACCTGAGTTACCCGTGGAGATCATCCACGCCATTAACCTGTTACCCTTGGAAGCGGAGGCAATCACCGGGCCACTCGCCGCCACTTGGGCTACCCTCGCTGCTGAGGAACAGGCTGAGCTCCGCCGCCTTGGACCTTCTTTTGCTGCACATTGGGTGCATATCGCTTGTGTCAGTCCCTTTGCGCGCCAACTTCTCCTACGCCATCCCCGCTGGTTGCTGCGCCTCGCACGGGGCAGGCACAGCGACCTTGCCGCCACCCACGGACTCACCAGCGACGTCTTCCTTGCCGATCTGCGCCAGTACCGCAATGCCCGTATGGTAGAAATCATCTGGCAGGATCGTCAGCCCGGCGAACATTATTCAGAAACCGTAGCCGCCCTCAGCGAACTGGCCGAAATCTGCCTGCAACACGCTTATGCTTATGGCGTGGGGATGCTGCGCCAGCGCCACGGCACCCCCCGCAACAACGACGGTCAGGAGGTGCCTTTCACCGTCCTCGGCATGGGCAAGCTGGGCGGGCGCGAACTCAACCTCTCCTCCGACATCGACCTCATCTTCTGCTACGGCGAGGGCGGCGAGACGGATGGCCCCAGCCCCCTCGACAACAGTGCCTATTTCCAGCGCCTCGGTCGCTGGGTGATTCAGGCCCTCGATCAGCGTACGCCTGGCGGCTTCTGCTTCCGCGTCGACATGCGCCTGCGCCCCTTCGGAGATGCCGGCCCCCTCTGCATCTCCGTCGCGGCCATGGAGCAATACTATCAGGTGCATGGCCGCGGCTGGGAGCGCTACGCCTTTATCAAGGCGCGCCCCGTCGCGGGTGACGTCGCCTTTGGCCAAACCCTCCTCGACACCCTGCGCCCCTTTGTCTATCGCCGCTATCTGGACTACACCGCCCTCACCGGCCTGCGGGAAGTCAAAGCCCTCATGGATGCGGAACAGGGTGGCAGCAGCAACGACATCAAAAAAGGCCAAGGCGGCATCCGTGAAATCGAGTTTGTCTGTCAATCCCTGCAAATTATCCACGGTGGCCGCCAACCCGCCCTGCGCAGCACTAACACCCTGGACACCCTTGCGGCCATCGCCAGTGCCGGACTCCTGCCTGCGGACGATGTCGACCAGCTTCGGCGTGCTTATCTTTTTTTGCGCAATACCGAGCACTGCCTGCAAATGGTCGATGATCAGCAGACCCAACAACTGCCGCGCTCGGAACTGGAATGGCAACGCCTAGCCTGCAGCATGGGTTTCACGGATGTAATGACCATGCGCGAAACCCTGGACACCTTCCGCCAGCAGAACCACGCTATTTTTCAGCGCACCCTGGCCTCCGGGGAGGATGATCGCCAAGGTGAAAACCGCAACGGAGAGAAACTCTGGCAGCGCGCCCAGACCGGCACGCTGGAAGCCGCTCCCAGCGACCTGCTCCAGATCCTGCGCTTCACGGCGCCGGAAGCGGTATGGACGCGCCTTTGGCGCTTCGCCCACAGCCGCGATGTGGCCAGCCGCCTCTCTACAGAAGGACGACAACGCCTCAACCGCCTGCTTCCTCTGGCCCTCGACCTGTGCAGCGCCCAGCCAGACACCGACGCATTGTTACAGCGCTTCCTCACCCTCATTGAGGCCATTCTGGGGCGGGCCAACTACCTCGCTCTGCTGGCGGAGAACCCGCCGTACCTCATACGCATCGCGGAGTTACTGCACAGCCCCTGGCTGGCACGGGAGCTGGCACGCTTCCCCATCCTGCTGGATGACGTGCTCAGCGACACGGTCATCAGCCCCGAGCACTGGCCGCAGGCCCTCGCTGCACAGTTACAGCTTGCTGAGGATATGGAAGAACGGATGGATGCCCTGCGGCGCTTCAAAAATGCCGAAGTCCTGCGCCTCGCCGCCGCCTTCTGGACGAACCACCTGCCCGTGGAAACCCTGCTCCCCCAACTCAGTGACCTCGCCCAGCTTACCCTGCAAACCGCATTGGCCTGGGCTGAAGCGGAGATGCAGCGCCGCCACGGCGGCGTGCGCTTCAGCAACGGCCAAGCGGCCCCCTTCACCGTTATCGCCTTTGGCAAACTGGGTGGCCGGGAAATGGGCTTCGCCTCCGATCTCGACCTGGTCTATCTTTACGATGCCCCCCTCGACGCCGAAAGCGATGGTCCTGCCCCCCTCGCGGCATCCACCTGGTTCGCTCGTCTCGGACAACGGCTTATTCACATCCTCAGCACCCTCACCCGTGCCGGGCTGCTCTACCAGATCGACATGCGCCTGCGCCCCAGCGGGCAGTCCGGCCCTCTGGTTACCACCCTGGACGCCTTCAGCCGCTATCAGCGCGAATCCGCCTGGACTTGGGAACACCAGGCCCTCACCCGCGCTCGCTGGATCGCCGGCGATGCGGCGCTCGGCGCCCGTTTCACCAGCCTGCGTGCGGAAATTCTCGGCCAGCCACGCAGTCCAGAACAGTTGGCAGAAGACGTTCGCGCCATGCGGCAGCGCATTTATCGGAGCAAAATCATTGCCCAGGACGCCTTTCACCTCAAACTGAGCCCCGGTGGCCTCACAGATATCGAGTTTCTCGTACAATTTGCTATGCTAGGGGCTTGCTCCCAGCAGCCGGCCCTGTGCCAGGATACCGGGACCGCCGCAGGGATAGCCGCACTGACCCGCGCGGGCATCTGGAACGCCGAACAAGGCGCCGTCCTCGGCCAAGCTTGGCAACGGTACCGTCAGGAAGAAAACCGGCGCTGGCTGAACTTGCAGGACAACGAAATCCGCGCCGCAGAGATCCCGGATTGGGACGTGCTGCAAGCCGCAGCGCATGGGGTGCGGGGGATTTGGCAGGAACTCATTGGTAGTTATAACGATTAAGGAGATGTGACGATGTCCATGGCGGAACGCGACGGTTTTATCTGGTTTGACGGCAAGATGGTCCCCTGGCGAGAGGCCACCGTGCATGGCCTCACCCACAGCCTGCACTACGGCATGGGCTGTTTTGAGGGCGAACGCGCCTACGCCACCCCGCAGGGCGCCGCCATTTTCCGCCTGCCGGAACACACCAAACGCCTCTTCAACAGCGCCAAGATATTGCAGATGGACGTCCCCTTCACCCAGGACCAGATTAACGACGCCACCAAAGAAGTCATCCGCGCCAACCATCTGGAGTCGGCCTACATCCGCCCCCTCCTGTTCTATGGCGCCGAAGGCATGGGCCTCTCCGCCAAGGGACTCAAGGTCCATGCGCTCATTGCCGCCTGGAGCTGGGGCAGCTACTTGGGCCAGGAGGCACTGGAAAAGGGCATCCGCGTCAAGGTGAGTTCCTTCAGCCGCCACCATGTCAACGTGCACCTGTGCAAGGCCAAGGCCACGGGCAACTACATGAACTCCATGCTCGCCCAGCGCGAGGCGGCCTCCTGCGGCTATGACGAAGCCCTGCTGCTGGATCGCGAAGGCTATGTGGCGGAAGGTTCCGGCGAAAATATTTTCATGATCCGCGACGGCATTCTTTACACGCCCACCCTGACCAGCGCCCTGGAAGGCATTACCCGCGATACCATCCTGGGCTTCGCCCGCGATGCCGGTATCCCTATCGTCGAGAAGCAAATGACCCGTGACGAATTCTACATCGCCGACGAAGCCTTCTTTACCGGCACCGCCGCCGAAGTGACCCCTATCCGCGAGATCGACAATCGGATCATCGGCGAGGGCAGTCGCGGCCCGGTCACCGAGCTGCTGCAAAGCCGCTACTTCGACACGGTGGCCGGGCGTCGTGAGGACCATCCGGAATGGCTGCACCACGTTGGCTGACCTCATGACCCGCCCCATCAGGTGCTGTGACCAGAGCCATACCGAGGTGGAGGCCAAAAACCTCCCCCTCTGCTGCCCCACGCCCGGCATGAGCCGCTGGAACGGGCATCCCCGTGTTTTCCTCAAGATCGAAGAGACCGGAGAAGCCCGCTGCCCGTATTGCGGAACGCTTTATGTGCTTAAGGGCGGGCCACTAAAGGCGGCAGGGCACTGAAAAGCATCAGCGTGGTTGCTCTAAGATCTCGGCAGCCACTGCAAAAACGCCTCTGGGCCTAAATACCCTTCCTGCTGCGCGGCTGTTTTGCCGTCAGCGGCCACGGCGATGAAGGCCGGGGGGCCTACCAGATCGTAACGTTTCAGGAGGACGCGGCTGGCGGCGTCATCCTGTGTCACATCCACGCGGATCATATCTCGCCCCTGTAAAGCGGCCTTCACCCGCGGATCGGCGAAAGTAACTCTATCCATGCGCACGCACTCCACGCACCAGCTTGCCCAGTAATCCACCAGTATCGGCTTGCCTTTGGCCTGCGCCAGCGCATTTTGCAAAGCCTCCGGAGTTTTTACTACCGTAAAATGCGGAGCCTCAGCCCGGTTTTCCGGCTGCGCCGACACGGCTGTAAAGCGTGCCAGAGGTTGCAGAGGATCACCGGCACCGCTGAGTGCTCCAATACCCATGACCAGACCATACGCCAGCACCACTACACCGAAGCCTTTCCAGAAACGACGCCATCCCGAAGCGCCTGCGGCCACCGCATCCAGCGCGCCGAGATAGATGGCGCTGATCACTGCCAGCGCTGCCCACAAGGCCAGACTAACCGACCCCGGCAGGACCCGCGCCAGCAGCCAGATAGCGACGCCCAGCATCAGCACACCAAAAACCGCTTTGACGGCATCCATCCAGGCACCAACTCGCGGCAACAAATGGCCAGCGGAAGTGCCGATGATCAGCAAGGGCAGGCCCATCCCCAGGCTGAGGGCGAAGAGCGATAGCCCGCCAAGAAAAACGTTCCCCGTCTGCGAAATAAAGAGCAGCCCGCCCGCCAGAGGTGCCGCTACGCAGGGTCCGACAATCAGCGCCGACAGTGCGCCCATAACAAAGGTACTGAACAGATGTCCACCCTTTCCCATGCCCGCCAGGCGCGTCTGGATACTGTTCGGCATTTGCAACTCGTAAAAATCAAACATGGACAGTGCCAGCAGCACGAAAATAAATGCAAAAGCCCCCAGCACCCAGGGGCTCTGGAAGGCCGCCTGCATATAGGCCCCAGTCACCGCCGCAAGCACCCCGGCAACCGTGTAAGTCAGCGACATCCCCAGCACATAGGCGATGGAAAGCGCAAAGGCGCGTGATCGCTGCTTGCCGCGCCCCGCCTCCTGCCCAACAATCAGCGCCGAGAGAATAGGGATCATGGGAAAAATACAAGGCGTGAAAGCCAAACCCAGTCCAGAAAGGAAAAAGAGCCCCAAAGTCAACCAGAAACGATCCTGCAAAGCCCCCGCCAGGACCCCGGCATTACTCGCGGGGCTGACTGCCGCCGGCGCGCTCACCACTGTCGGCGACTGCACGATGGGCGCCGCCGGCGGTGCCACAGCCTGCTGAGTCAAAGCCAACTGGACTGTTTTGACCTGCTCAGGGTAACAGACACCGGCATTCGCGCAGCCCTGATAAGTGGCTTTTAGTTCAATGAAAGCAGGGACAGTTCCCTGGACGGTGAAAGGTACCGTGAGGGTGTTTTGTCCTTCCAGCACCCGCATTTTGCCAAAGGCCGGGTCGTCCAGCATTATCCCTGCGGGCAAGGTGTAGTGGCCGAGGATGATGCTGCCTGGCGTCACGGAGAATTTTATCCGGTCGCGGTACAGGTGGTATCCCGGCGCCACATCCCAGCGCAGTTGCAACTGGTCGTGGCCGCTCAGACTCGCTTCAAAGCGAAAGGCTTGGCCCGGCGTCAAAAACGGGTCGGCATGCGTAAAAGACAGCCAGAACAGTAGCAGGAAACCGCAAATGGCACTCCACATCAACGCGCTCCTGACCCAAATGGCCCTACCCCCTGCTCCAGTGCTCATACCTGCATCGCTCCTCGCCACTCTATTACCTCTGCAGACATTTTCCGCAGG
>JBBIUH010000035.1:0-21002 GCA_037440305.1 Acidithiobacillus sp. | reverse complement strand
GTAGGGTATCAGTCCGGTTTGCCAGTCATTGGCATGGACGATATCCGGACGCCAATTGAGCCCCGATACACGTCCCTGGGCGATTTCGACGGCTACCCGGTTGAGCAGGGCAAAGCGCCGGTCATTGTCCGACCAGTCTTCGCCTTGAGTATCCTGGTAAGGACCGCCGTCACGCTCATAATAAGCGGGGTAACGAAGGAAAAGCACCTGTGGTCGCTCTGCCAGCGACCACAGCTCGGCCGTTTCACCCGTATAGGGCACGTTGACGGCGCAGCACCAGCGCAGATCATGCAGTGCCGGATGCCCGTAGTAAGGCACTAACACGCGAACATCGACGCCCAGTTGCCCCAACGCCAGGGGCAAAGCCCCGCCGACATCCGCGAGGCCGCCCGTCTTGGAGTAGGGCATCATCTCCGAAAATACAAAAAGTGTTCGCAACATAGGACATGTGTTCTTCTTTGCTGAGTGTTGTTGCTAATGTAACACAAAAGCGGTGAGCGATTCACAAACGCCTGCACTGAGCAAATTTTGAATGATACGCCTATGTCGCCTATCATCAGCGGGTGGAAAAGCCCATAACTACCGCCAAGGAGTGATCTGCATGGAATGGTGCGAGCGTTTTAAGGAATTTCGGGACCGGAACCGTTGCGTTGTCTACTTCCCCAACCTGCACGAAGGCGAAGATGCTGAGGCCTATGCGATTTTTCTCTCATTGATGCGGGTGAAGATGGGGATCATGGTGCTGGCGCCGGATCGGGAAGAACGCTACGAACCCGTTTATCGCGACGCGCTGAAATACCATCTGCAGACCATCCGTCATAGTCGTTTGTTCACCAGCTTCGTGCCCATCAAAACGCGCGTCTACTTTGTGGAAACGGCGGAGCTACGCGATGCTTTCTACGGGTGTGTGGATTTTTGTGTGCCGGGTGGCACGCTGGCAGGTGGTGCAGTGGATCTCGCCAAAGCCATCGCTGATGGCTGTCCCCTCATCCTCGGTCCGAAAATGCCGGATAATGCGGTACGTCAGGGCTTGTTGGCCGCTGGTGCTGCGGTATGGGCACAAGATAATGCGGAGATTATCGATCTGGCGAATGCCTGGCTGAACGATCCGGCAGCGGCCAGGGCGGCAGCGGAGAAGGCAAAGGTGTGGTGGGGACAGTACGGGGCTTAGTACCAGCATCCCTTCCCCGCGACTTATCCGGTTGGCGTTTACTGGACCCCAAAAAAAGCCCCGAACAGACGGTCCGGGGCTTTTTTGCGGGCGCTAAAAAATCAGCCTTGCTTCAGCGCCTTCAGGAAGATGGAGGCGAAGCGCACGGCGAACTTCAGCACGAACTGGGTGTCTTTGGCGAAGACTATCTTCATCAGGCCGAAGATACCGCCACCCTTGTTGTTCTCGTCCTTCATCTCGGTCCTGGTCTGCTCCAGCGCCTTCATCGCCTTGTTCACACCGCTGGCAAAGACTTCGTCGGAGGGGATCATGGGGACGACTTGCGTCATGATCATGTTCAGCTTGCCGACCAGGCCGGCCTTCTGCAAGTTACCCACCAGCGCGAAGACGTCAGGCAGCATGTCCATCAGGTGGGCATCATGCAGGCCCTGAACAATTTCCTTGATCCGTGCGTTGATGCTTTCCGCGTCGCCCCGTACAGCCTTGGCGCCGATTTGCGCAATTTCCAGCCAGGCCATGACACCCTGGCTAATGGTGCTGCCGATGTGGCGGAGGGTGCCGTCCTGCCAGAATTCGCCGACCATGTCCGCGGCGGTGCCGAAAGCAATGCTGAGATCGCCGCGTGGCGTGATCAGCTCTTCCAGGTGGATGCCTTTGTCCTCAAGCGCCTTGGCAGCCGCTTGCAGTGAGTCGCCGACGGCTTCCGCCATGCCCAGCAAGCTACCAATACGATCAGCCAGACTGTCAGAGCTACCCTGCGCCAGCGCCTTGGCACGCATCGCGATTTTCAGCCACTTTTCGGCTTCTTCCGCGAGATCGTCCAGCTTTTCCGGCAGGTCCATGTCGCTGAGGATGTTTCGGACCGCGCCCACGCCATCTTTACCCGCCTGAATGAAGAAGCCCGCGCTCGCAGCATAGCCGGCGAGATGCTCCACCTGATCCAGTAAGCCTTCCACCCGCTGAGCGAGATCTTCGGAGTTACCCCGCGCCAGGGTCTTCACCCGCAGCGCGATGTGCATCCAGCGGCTGCCACCGGCACCTATAGTGGCAAGCGTGCCGCTCATGTCCGCGCCTTCCAGCACTTCCGGCATGGTGTCGCGCAGGGTGCCGATGGCGATGTTCATCTGCCCACCGAGGATTTCCGCTATGTCGAGCATGCCGCTCAGACGCGCCTGCAGGTTGGGGGCGTCGCCCTGAATGAGGCGCTGGGCCCGTTTGGCCATCTGAATCCACTGGTCGGCCATCTCCTGAATTTCGTCGAGGCGATCCGGCAGGTCGAGCTGGCCGACCATATTGCCGACGACGCCGACACCCTGTTTGGCGCTATCCATCCAGTACTGGATGCTTGCGGTAGCGCGATGAATTTTCTGCACCATGTCTTCCGGATTTTCGCCGATGATGGGACATTTGAGCTCAGCGCTGAGGGTGGAGATGGAGCTGAAGAAGCCAGCGCGCTGCAGGTTGCCGAGCAGTTGCAGGACTTCCTTCAGGGTCTTGTTGAGTTCAGCGTTCTGGACGTCGTTCAGCATGTTGCGCAGGCGATCCAGCGGCTCCTCACCGGAGTTGCCCTTAATAAAGGCTTGCAGCGACTCCGAGACGCTCTGCAGTTGCTCCAGATACGGCTTCATGGTCTCCATGAGCTTGTCGGTATCAATGGCCTGCGGCAGTTCGTTGAGGATGTCGCGCAGCATCTGTAGCAGGTTCTGCACCTGCAGGGCGGCGTCACCGACTTTGCCAAGTCCTTCCCATTGGCGTTCGTTGAGGGTGGTTACTGCTGCTGACGATACTGCATTTGCGTTGGCCATGATGCGCTGATCTCCCGCTGAAATAATGCCGCGATAAGTGCTTTTAATTAAGATGGTTTATGCTTCCAAGACCCGCCTTATTTACCACAAAAAGCGTCTCTTTCCTACCCGTGCTGGTCTGGCCTATGATCTTCGGGTACGTTCTGACAGGCTAATCATTATGCTTTATGGCACTAAACGAGAAACATATCGGCAGGTCTTTCTGGATAGTTGGCGCAGCTATCAGGAGGGCCGTCCGCTGGAAGGGGTGCAGACGCGGATTGTCTCTATCATTCTCCGTCATCCGGAATATCATGCCCTGCTGGCCGATGCGGAGCGCGGGCTGGAACAGGACTTTCCGCCCGAGCAGGGACGGAGTAACCCCTATATGCACATGTCCCTGCATGTAGGGCTGGAGGAGATGTTGGCATTGGGACAGCCTGCGGGTATCGTGGACTTCTTCGACAGCGCGCGCCGCAAGCTGGGTGAAACAGGCGCCGAACATCTTTTCGTGGATTGTCTGGGAGAGATGATGTGGCAGGCCCAACGCGCAGGACGCGCCCCGGAACTGACGGGGTTGTTGTCTTGCGTACGCCGTAGTCTGGGTTTACCGGAGATGGCGGGCTGGACGGCGGCGCCAATCAAACATTACTCGGATGGAGAATAACAGCATGGTGGAGGGCGTAAATCAGGCAGCGACGGGCGCGGAGCAGGTACATTGGCGTCTGGAAGATCTCTATGCCGGGGTGGATGATCCGCGGCTGGCGGAAGACGTGCGCTGGGCGGATAGCGCAGCGACGCGCTTCGCCGAAGCTTATCGTCCCGGCCTGGGCGGGCTGGACGCTGCGCAGTTGGCGGCGGCTGTGGGCCAGTTGGAGGCTATCCGCCAACGCATGGTCAGGGTGGGTACCTTCCGCTATCTCAGTTACGTCACCCACGCCGATCAGCCCGCCTATGGCGCCGCCCTACAGGCCTACGAGGAGGCGGCCACGGCCATTCAGAATCAACTGATCTTCTTCGATATCGCCTGGAATGCCGTCGAGGAGAAGCGGGCAGAAAGCCTACTGGCAGACCCTGCACTGGCGCATTGGGCGCACCTGCTGCGCAACTGGCGGAGGTATCGTGACCACCTGCGCAGCGAGAGCGAGGAGCAGATTCTGTCGGAAAAGCGGGTGACTGGGCGGGCGCTCTGGGAGCGGCTTTTTGATGAGACATTGACGGAAATGCGCTTTCCTTTGCGCGGCAAGCAGATGACCGAGCAGGAGGTGTTGACCCTGTTGTCCAATCCCGACCGGGAGTTGCGTCGGGATGCGGCCGAGTCCCTCAGCACGGGGCTGGAGGGGCGCTTGCATACCCTCACCGCCTGTTTCAACGCCATCCTCGCCGACAAGGCCCTGGATGACCGTCTGCGCCGCTATCCCCACTGGCTGAGTGACCGCAATCTGAGCAACGAAATCTCCGACAAAATGGTCGAGGCGCTGGAGCAGGCCGTGGTCGGACGCTACGCGCTGGTGGCCCGCTATTACCGGCTCAAGGCCAAATTATTGAACGTGTCGCCATTGATGGATTATGACCGTTATGCGCCTTTGCCGGGCGGCGAGCGGCGCTACGACTGGACGGAGTGTCAGCGTATCGTGCTGGCCGCAGTGACGGATTTTTCTCCGGAGCTGGGGACTATCGGCCAGCGCTTTTTCGATGAAGGCTGGATTGACGCCGCACTGGCGCCAGGCAAGCGGGGCGGGGCCTTCGCCCATCCAGCGACGCCGGATGTCCATCCCTATCTCATGGTCAACTATACCGGCACGGTGCGCGATGTGATGACGGTGGCCCACGAACTGGGACACGGTATCCATCAGTATCTCGCCCGCGAGCAGGGCCACATGAACGCGGATACCCCCCTGACCACGGCGGAGACGGCTTCTGTCTTTGGCGAGATGCTGACCTTCGAGCGACTGGTGCGCGAGGAGCAGGACCCCCAGCGACGGCTGGCCCTGCTCTGCGGCAAAATCGAGGATACCTTCGCCACGGTGTTCCGGCAGATGGCCATGCACCGTTTTGAAGTGGTCATGCATGGCGCGCGCCGTGCCGAGGGCGAACTGAGCAAGGATCGCCTGGCGGAGTTATGGATGCAAACCCAGACGGAGCAGTTTGCCGACAGTATTCAGTTCAGCCCCGGTTATCGCTGGTGGTGGAGTTATATTCCCCACTTCATCGGCTCGCCGGGTTATGTGTATGCCTATGCCTTTGGGGAACTGCTGACGCTGGCGCTGATTCAGCGCCAGCGGGCCGCCCCGGCGGAGTTCGTGCCCGGCTATATCGCCATGCTGAAACTTGGCGGGAGCAAGGCCCCAGCCAATGTGGTGGCGATGACCGGCATTGATCTGGAAGAGCCGGAAATCTGGTCGCGAGCGCTGGATTACATGGCCGGGATGGTGGATGAGGCCGAAAAACTGGCGGGAGTGCACTGAGTATGCGTCAGGAAAAGGACAGCATGGGCGTTATCGAGGTGGAAGATGCCGCTCTCTGGGGCGCCCAGACCCAGCGCTCCTTGCGTTATTTCGCCATCGGTACGGAGCAGATGCCCCTGCCGGTTATCCACGCCCTGGCGCGGATCAAGCGGGCGGCGGCTTCGGTGAATGCCGGACTGGGCCTGCTGGATGCGACGCTGGCCGAAAAGATCAATGACGCGGCGGCGGAAGTCGTCGCCGGGCGCTGGGATATGCAGTTTCCCCTGCGGGTCTGGCAGACGGGCAGCGGCACCCAGAGCAACATGAACGTCAATGAGGTTATAGCCAACCGGGCCAATGAAATGGCGGGGCAGCCCCGCGGCAGTAAAGCGCCGGTACATCCCAATGATCACGTCAATCTGGGTCAGTCCTCCAACGACGCTTTTCCGTCGGCCATGCATATTGCGGCGGCGTTAGCGGTGCATCAGGGACTCTTGCCGGCATTGGCGCACCTGGAGGGAGAACTGGAGCGCAAGACGGGGGATTTTGCGCAGCTCATCAAGGTCGGGCGCACCCATCTGATGGATGCGGTGCCGCTCACTTTGGGGCAGGAGTTCTCCGGCTATGTGGCGCAACTGCGGCAAGGCTTACACGCACTGGAGCAGACCCTGCCCGGTCTTTATGCCCTGGCGCTGGGCGGGACAGCCGTCGGCACCGGTCTCAACTGCCACCCGGATTTTGCGGCTGCTGTCTGCGCCCGTTTGCACGCCGAACTCGGATTGCCCTTTCATCCGGCGGATAACCCCTTTGCGGCGCTGGCCGGGCACGAAGCCTTGCAACAACTGAGTGCCGCTTTGCGCGGTCTGGCGATGTCTATGATAAAAATAGCCAATGATATTAGATGGATGGGTTCAGGCCCGCGGGCCGGTCTGGGCGAGCTGCATCTTCCGGAAAACGAACCCGGCTCCTCCATCATGCCCGGCAAGGTGAATCCCACTCAGGCCGAGGCCCTGACCATGGTCTGCGTGCAGATTTACGGCAATGATGCGGCCATCGCTTTTGCCGCCTCCCAGGGCAATTTTGAGTTGAATGTCTACAAGCCGCTGATTGCCTACAATATTCTGCAGTCCATTGCGCTGCTGGGCGACGCTGTCCGCGCCTTCAGCGATCACTGTCTGCGCGATTTGCGACCGGCCGAAGACCAGCTACGCCAAAATATGGCAGAGTCGCTGATGCTGGTCACGGCACTGACGCCGGTCATCGGCTACGAGCGCGCCGCCGCCGCCGCCCAGCATGCGCACCGTGAGGGCTGTACCCTGCGCGAGGCGGTGCTCCATCTCGGCCATCTCTCCGCCGAAGAATTCGACAGGTATGTGCGTCCGGAACGCATGTTGGGGTCATAGCGCGGTAAAATGCGCGTGGCTTCGTAGAGGCGGGGGTGGCGCCATGTTATGCTCCTCCGCAGTTTTTGGCAGACGCGCAAGGGGGCAATTCATGATTTTGATCCTGCAGGCCAACCTCGGCGAACAATCGCCGATCTTCCAGCAACTGCTGACCCATCTGCGCGGCTTCTCCGGTATTCACTTTCGGGTCCATCAGGAACAGGGTGCGGAGCAGGTACTCAGTGAAATCTACCTGATCGGTGATACCAAGCCGTTGCGGATAGAAGACATGGAAGCCCTGCCCGGTTTCGAGCGGGCCATTCGCGTCTCCCGGGAATATCGGCTGCTGGGCCGCCATGCCGGCGATCAGCGTACCCATGGTTTTGATTACAACGGGGTGCGTTTCGGCCAGGACAATCTCAACGTGTTTGCCGGGCTCTGCGCCGTGGATACCCCGGAGCACGTCGAGCAGATGCTGCGCGCCCTGCAGGAAAACGGCCAGGTCTGCACCCGCATGGGTGCCTACAAACCCCGTACCAGTCCTTATGCCTTTCAGGGGCATGGCAAGGACTGCCTGCCCTGGGTTTTTGAACTGGCGGGCAAGTACGGTATGCGCGTCATCGCCATGGAGATCCTCCACGAGTCGCATATGGATGAAATCCGTGAGGCACTGGAGAAGACCGGCCATCCGACCGGGGTCATGCTGCAGATCGGCACCCGCAATACCCAGAACTTCGAGTTGCTGAAGGCGGTGGGGCGGCAGCAGGAACTCCCCGTGCTGCTCAAGCGCGGTTTCGGCATTACCCTGGAAGAATCCCTCAATGCCGCCGAATACCTGGCCTCGGAGGGAAATACCAAGGTGGTCTTCGGACTGCGCGGCATGAAGACGAATCTGGGTGATCCGCACCGCAACTTCGTGGACTTCGCCCAGGTGCCGGTCGTGAAGCGGCTGACCCGGATGCCCGTCTGCATTGATCCGTCCCACTCCGTGGGCAGCCGCGATGCGGGGCCGGATGGCATCATGGATGTGTTCCATGTGACCGCGCAGGGCGTGGTGGCCGGTGCCAACATGATTCTGGTGGACTTCCATCCCGACCCGGCGACGGCGCTGGTGGATGGCCCGCAGGCCCTGCTGCTGAAAGAGCTCCCGTGGTTCCTGGAAGACGTGCGTCTGGCCCGGGAAACCTATGAAGAACGCAAGTTGCTGGCGACCGCGCAGACCCCTATTTAACCCGCATGCCCGGCTGCGCTCCGCTGTCGGGGGAGAGCAGGAAGGGTCCGCCCTCCGGCCCGCTGGCGGCAAGCACCATGCCCTCGGACAGACCGAAACGCATTTTTCTGGGCGCCAGATTGGCGACCATGACGGTGAGCTTGCCGACCAGGCTGGCAGGATCGTAAGCGCTCTTGATGCCGGCAAATACCGAGCGGGTGCCCTCGCCAATATCCAGGGTGAGGCGCAGTAGCTTGTCCGCGCCTTCCACGCTGTCCGCGGCAATAATCCGCGCAATGCGCAAATCCACCTTGCTGAAGTCGTCCATGCTGATAAAGGGGTTTTCTTCCCTGGCCTCAGCAGATACGGGCGTGGGCACTGGGGCCGCCGCCATGCCGGGGGCTGTTGCGGGGCTTTCTGCAGGATTCTGGATCAAGGCGTCCACCTGGGTTTTTTCCATGCGTTGTAAAAGATGGGTGTAGGGCTGGATCTGGTGATCAAGAAGCGGCTTGGTCAGGCCCGCCCAGTCCAATTCGCATTGCAGGAACTCCAGCGATTTGCGCGATAGCTCCGGCAGCACGGGACTGAGTAGGGTGATCAGCACCCGGAAGCCGTTCAGGGTGACGCTGGCGACACGATGCAGCGCCTCACGTTGGGTCGGGTCTTTGGCCAAAGTCCAGGGCGCATTCTGGTCCACATAGGCATTGATCTGATCGGCCAGCGCCATGATGTCGCGCATGGCCTTGCCATATTCGCGTCCCGCGTAGGCCTCGCCGATGGCCTCCTGGGTCTGTAGCAGTCCATCATAAAAGGCCTGATCCTTGCCCAGGGA
Source organism: Acidithiobacillus sp. (assembly GCA_037440305.1). Classification (GTDB taxonomy): domain Bacteria; phylum Pseudomonadota; class Gammaproteobacteria; order Acidithiobacillales; family Acidithiobacillaceae; genus Acidithiobacillus. Next base: position 12,176 of record JBBIUH010000035.1, on the reverse strand, counting down.
AGCGGCCAGCCGGCCCGCAAAGCTGCGGTGGATGAAACCCGCCGCGCGGGAGGCCAGATTGACCACCTTGCCGACCAGGTCGCCATTGCCCTTGAGCAGGAAGTCTTCGAGATTGAGGTCGATATCTTCCACATGGCTGTTGAGCTTGGTGGCAATGTAGTAGCGCAGGAACTCGGGATTCAGATGCTGGAGATACTGCCCGGCGGTAATGGAGGTGCCGCGCGACTTGCTCATTTTGGCGCCGTTCACGGTCAGGTGCCCGTGGGCGAATATACCCGTCGGCAGCCGGTGTCCGGAGCCCTTGAGCATGGCTGGCCAGAACAGGCCGTGAAAATAAATGATGTCCTTGCCGATAAAATGGTAGATCTCGGCGGTGGAATCCGGACCCCAGTAATCGGCGAAATTGCGGTCATGGGTCGCGCACCAGTGCTGGGTGGCGGCCATGTAGCCGGGCAGGGCGTCCAGCCAGACATAAAAGAACTTGCCGGGGGCATCGGGGATGGGAATGCCGAAGTAGGGGGCATCGCGGCTGATGTCCCAGTCGGCCAGGCCGATACTGAACCATTCATCGAGCTTGTGGGCGACTTCTTCCTGCAGGGTACCACTGTGAATCCACCGCCGGAGGAAGTCGCTGAAATCCCCGAGCTGAAAAAAGTAGTGCTCCGAGTTGCGGCGCTCGGGTACGGCGCCGGAGACCGCGGAAACGGGGTTGATAAGGTCGGTGGGGCTGTAGGTGGCGCCGCAGACCTCGCAGCTATCCCCATACTGATCCGCTGCGCCGCAGCGCGGGCAGGTGCCGCGAATGAAACGGTCGGGCAGGAAAATGCCGGCGACGGGATCGTAGGCCTGTTCGATTTCGCGGACGTTGATGTAATCCGCCGCCCGCAGGGCACGATAGATACTCTGAGAAATTTCAAAGTTTTCCGGCGAGTGGGTGCTGTGATACAGATCGAACTGAATACCGAAGCCGGTGAAGTCGCGCAGATGATCGCCGTGCATGCGGGTGATGAGTGCTTCCGGCGTGATGCCCTCGCTCTGGGCACGGAGCATGATCGGCGTGCCATGGGCATCATCGGCGCAGACATAGACACAGTCGTGGCCCCGCAGGCGCTGATAACGGGTCCAGACGTCCGTTTGGGTGTATTCCACCAGATGCCCGAGGTGGACGGGTCCGTTGGCATAGGGGAGGGCGCTGGTGATCAATATGCGTCTTTTCATAGTGCGGATAAATTACAGGGGATAGGCTTGTCAGGCAATGGCGTGCGGACCATTGGCAGGCCGCTTTCATCTATGGTATAAAGAGCGCCTTTTTTCAGGGAGATTAACCGATGTCCAGAGTATGCAAGGTGACGGGCAAGAAGCCCATGGCGGGGAATAATGTGTCCCACGCCCACAACAAGACCCGCCGCCGTTTTCTGCCCAATTTGCAGTACCACCGTTTCTGGGTGGAGAGCGAGAACCGTTGGGTGCGTATGCGGGTGAGCACCAAGGGTATCCGTACCATTGACAAGAGAGGGATTGACGTCGTTCTGGCTGACTTGCGCGCCGCCGGCGAAAAGATCTGAGGATTGAATCATGCGTGACAAGATTAAGCTCGTTTCCACGGCCGGTACCGGTCATTTCTACACCACGACCAAGAACAAGAAGACTAAGCCCGATAAGCTGGAGATGAAGAAATTCGATCCCAAGGCCCGGAAGCATGTGATGTACCGGGAAGACAAGATCAAGTAATACCCTTTTTCGGTCTGCCTCCCGGTGGTCTGCCCTGAATCTTCGGGAGGGGCCGGACCGTTCCTTTGCTCCGCCATCATTTTTTGCTAAATTACTAGCACTCATGATGGTTGAGTGCCAAGGATGATTTCTCCCGCCATGTTTTATCCCCTTATCTGCGCCATGCAGCCGCTGTTCTCGCCCGTTGCACGGGGTGAGCCGCTCTGCGTGCTTTGCGCATGTTGGCCGGGGTTGTAGACGGCCATGGATGAACGCGCCCGTCACCTGCTCAAATCCCTCATCGAGCAGCATATCGCCAAAGGCGTGCCGGTCGGCAGTCGCCAGTTGGCCCGTGATGCCGGCCTCAACATCAGTCCCGCTACCGTGCGCAATGTCATGGCGGACCTGGAGGACGAGGGCTACCTGATCTCCCCCCACGCTTCCGCCGGGCGCATCCCCACCCATGTGGGCTATCGTTTTTTCGTCGATGCGTTGCTGCGGGTGGTGCCCCTGTCGGCGGAATCCAACCGCCTGCTCATTCATCGCATCGGTTTTCGCGCTCCGGATGCGGAGCAGGTGCTGCACGCCGCCACCGGCATCCTCTCTGAGCTGACGCACATGGCCGGCTTTGTGCGGGTGCCGCGGCGGGCAACCCGGATTTTGCGGCATGTGGACTTTATCGCCCTGCGCGAACACGAGGTGCTGGCCATCTTCGTCACCGACAAGGGAGATGTGGAGAACCGCCTGATCCGTACCGAGCATTCCTTCGGCGCGGCGGATCTGGCTCAGGCGGCCAATTTCTTTAACGCCACATACGGCGGGCGGCCACTGCAGGACGTCATCCATAACCTGCAGCGGGATCTGCAGCAGTCCCGTCATGAAATGGACCGCATTTTGCGCAGCGCCATGGAGTTGGGCGAAGAAATGCTGGAGGAAGATCAGCAGCGCATGCTCATCGAGGGCGAATTCCATTGGCTGGACTTGCCGGAGCTGGCGGGGAGCGAACGCCTGCGCGAGCTCCTGGCCGCCGTGCGGCAGAAGCGGGATCTGGTGCATTTGCTGGATGAGAGTATGCGCGGTAGTGAAGTGCGTCTTTTTATCGGCGAGGAGTCGGGCTACGCACCGCTCAGTGATTGCAGCGTGGTATCGGCGCCCTACAGCGTCGATGGGGAGGTGGTGGGAGTGCTGGGGGTGATCGGACCGATGCGGATGCCCTACCAGCAGATCATTCCGCTGGTAGACGGCACGGCGCAACTGCTCGGTCGCGCCCTGTCGCAATCCGGATAGCGCCGGGTCTTGAAATACTTAGGCCCCTTCCCCATATCGTCTTGGACTCAAACTTTCAGGGGTTGATTGCACATGAATGAAGAAGAGCAGCAGGAATCGCCATCCACTGAAGCAGAATCTGCCAGTGCAGAAGTGGTGAACTGGGAAGAGAAGGCGGAAGGCTACCGCAACGATTATTTGCGCGCCTTGGCGGATACCGAGAATCTGCGCAAGCGTCATGAAAAGCAGGTCGAAGATGCCCGCAATTATGCGGTGGATCGTTTTGCCCGCGAGTTGCTGCCGGTGATTGACAGCCTGGAGCTGGCGCTGGCCAGCCCGGTGGAGGGCGCCGAGAGCATCGCGCCATTGCGGCAGGGTTTGGAAAATACGTTGACGCTGTTTGCCCAGGCCTTGGGAAAGGCCGGCATCGCCCCCATAGAAATGGGCGAAGGGCGTTTTGATCCCCATCTGCATCAGGCGATTGCCATGGTGGAAACGGAGGGGGACGCAAACCGGGTTCTGGCGGTGCATCAGAAAGGTTATTTAATGCATGACCGCTTGTTGCGACCATCCATGGTTTCCGTTTCCAAAGCACCTAAAGCGGCAGAATAACACAACGCACACCAGACAGGTTTTGCATATTCAGGAGATGATAAAATGGCTAAAGTAATAGGAATCGATTTGGGAACCACCAACTCCTGCGTCGCCGTGATGGAAGGCGATAAGGTCAAGGTGATTGAGAACAGTGAAGGCAAGCGCACCACGCCGTCCATCGTCGCTATCACGGAAGAGGGCGAAGTGTTGGTGGGCGAAGCGGCCAAGCGTCAGGCCGTCACCAATCCGGAAAATACCGTTTATGAGGTCAAGCGCCTGATCGGCCGCAAGTTTGATGATGCCGAAGTACAGAAGGATCTCAAGCATGTGCCTTACAAGGTCATCAAGGCCGACAACGGCGATGCCTGGGTGGAAGTGCGCGACAAGAAGTATTCCGCGCAGCAGATTTCCGCCTTCATCCTACAGAAGATGAAGAAGACGGCCGAAGATTATCTTGGCGAAAAGGTCAGCGAAGCGGTCATCACCGTGCCTGCCTACTTTAATGACGCACAGCGTCAGGCGACCAAGGATGCGGGACGTATCGCCGGTCTGGAGGTCAAGCGCATCATCAATGAGCCGACTGCGGCGGCGCTGGCCTTTGGCGAAGATAAGAAGCCCGGTGACAGCAAAATTGCGGTGTACGACCTGGGTGGTGGCACCTTCGATATCTCCATCATCGAGATTGCCGAAATGGAGGGTGAGCACCAGTTTGAAGTGCTCTCCACCAATGGCGACACCTTCCTCGGCGGCGGTGATTTTGACAATCGCGTCATCAACTATTTGGCAGACTCCTTCAAGGCGGAATCGGGTATTGATCTGCGCGGCGACCGTCTGGCCATGCAGCGCCTGAAGGAAGCGGCCGAGAAAGCGAAGATCGAGTTGTCTTCGGCGCAGCAGACCGACGTCAATCTGCCCTTTATTACGGCGGATCAGAGCGGGCCGAAGCACCTGAACATGAAGCTGACCCGCGCCAAGCTGGAGTCGCTGGTGGAAGATCTGATCGACCGCAGCATGGCACCCTGCCGGGTGGCCATGAAGGACGCCAATCTCGCGACGAGCCAGATCACCGACGTGATTCTGGTGGGTGGCCAGAGCCGGATGCCCAAGGTGCAGGAAAAGGTCAAAGACTTTTTTGGTCAGGATCCGCGCAAGGATGTGAACCCGGACGAGGCAGTGGCCATCGGCGCGGCCATCCAGGGCGCGGTATTGTCCGGTGAAAAGAAAGACGTGTTGTTGATGGATGTGACGCCGTTGTCCCTTGGCATCGAGACCCTGGGCGGCGTGATGACCAAGCTGATCGAGAAGAACACCACCATCCCGACCCGCAAGTCGCAGATTTTCTCGACGGCGGAAGATAATCAGTCGGCGGTGACGGTGCATGTGTTGCAGGGTGAGCGCGAGCTGGCGCGGGATAACAAGTCGCTGGCGCGTTTTGATCTGGCCGATATTGCCAATGCTCCACGGGGCATGCCGCAGATCGAAGTGACCTTCGACATTGACGCCAACGGCATCCTCCATGTTTCGGCCAAGGATAACCAGACCGGCAAGGAGCAGTCCATCAAGATCACCGCAAGTTCCGGTCTGTCCGAGGAAGAAATCAAGCGGATGATTCAGGAGGCTGAGGCCCACGCCGCGGATGACAAGAAGGCGCGTGCGCTGATCGAGGCGCGCAACGAGGCGGACGCCAGCGTGCATGGCGCACGCAAGGCGGTGGAGGAACATGCCACGGCACCCGAGCACGACAAGACCAAGGTGACGGAAGCGATCACCGCGGTGGAAGAAGCCGCCAGGGGTGAGGACGTGGAAGCGATCAAGGGGGCTGTCGCCACCCTGATGGCCGCTATGTCGGCATTGTTGCAGAGTGCTGCTGCCAGTCAGGCGCAGGCAGAACCTGGTGCGGCTGCCCAGGGCAATGCCAAGCCGGACGACGTGGTGGATGCCGAGTTCGAAGAAGTCGACAAGAAGTAAAATTACCATCGGTCGCGAGGGGGCAGGGTTTGTTATCCTGTCCCCTCGCCTGTTTCAGGAAAGAAGATGGCTACACGGGATTACTACGAAGTACTGGAAATTACCCGCACGGCGGACGACGGCGAGATCAAGAAGTCTTACCGGCGTCTGGCGATGCGTTATCACCCGGATCGCAATCCGGATGATGCAAGCGCTGAGGATCGCTTTAAGGAAATCAGCGCCGCCTACGAAGTGCTCTCCGACCCGCAGAAACGGCAGGCCTATGATCGATTTGGCCATGCCGGGGTGAATGGCGGTGGGCCGGGCGCTGGCTTTGGGGGCTTTGGTGGAGGCGGCGGGGGGTTCGGCGACGTTTTCAGCGATCTCTTCGAGCAGGCTTTTGGCGGTGGTTTTCGCGGCCAGGATTCGGGGCGGGGTGCCGATCTGCGTTACGAGCTGGAACTGACGCTGGAAGAAGCGGCTCTGGGTAAAGAGGTCACCATTCAGATTCCCAGTTCAGCCACCTGCGAGCTGTGTCACGGCAGCGGCGCCAAGCCGGGCAGTGCGGTGGCGGATTGCACGACCTGTGGTGGTCGCGGTCAGGTACGGATGATGCAGGGTTTCTTCTCGGTGACCCGCCCCTGCCCGCAGTGTAACGGCAGCGGCAAGGTCATCAAAGAGCCCTGCACGAACTGCCGTGGTCATGGTCGGGTCCGCAGGAACCGCGATTTGCAGGTCAAAGTCCCTGCCGGAGTGGATACGGGGGACCGTATTCGTCTGAGCGGTGAGGGCGAAGCGGGAGAGCGGGGCGGTCCGGCGGGGGACCTGTATATTCAGGTGCGGGTGTTGCCGCATGCGCTCTTTGAGCGGGACGGCGACGATCTGCACTGTGCGGTGCCAGTCCACTTTACGACCATGGCCATGGGTGGCGAACTGGAGGTGCCTACTCTGACCGGGCGCGCGAAGGTGCAGATTGCGCCGGGTACGCAGTCGGGTGCGGTATTCCGTCTGCGCGGCAAGGGCATCAAGGGGGTGCGCAGCAAGCTCAATGGCGATCTGCATTGTCAGGTCCAGGTGGAGGTGCCGGTACATCTCTCCGCCCGGCAAAAAGAATTGCTGGAGGAGTTCGCTCGGGAGGGCGGCGACAATATCCAGCATCCCCAGCAGGAGAGCTGGTGGAATAAGGCCAAAGACTTTTTTGACCGGATGGGTCTCTGATGACCGGGGTGCGGCGCGTCGGTGTTACGGCGGTGGCGGGCCGCATGGGGCGGGCTCTGGTGCAGGCCATTGCCGCTCATCCTGAGCTGCAACTGGTGGCAGCCATAGGGCGCAGCGGGGCTGCTTATCTGGGGGAGGACGCTGGCCATTTGGCGGGCGTTCAGGCATTGGGCTTGCCGGTTACCGCGGATCTCGCGGGGATTTTGGCGGATTTGGACGTGCTGATTGAGTTTGGTCCGGTAGAGGCTGCTCTGGCGCATGTCGCGGCCTGTGTGGCCGCAGTGAAACCGGTCGTGGTGGGTACGACGGGGTTTTCCGTGACCCAGCGCGCGGAACTAAAAAACGCCAGCCGACATATTCCGCTGGTGTTCGCACCGAATATGAGCGTCGGTGTCAACGTGTTGTTGGCCTTTTTGCCGGCCATTACCGCAGCCCTCGGCGAGGGCTATGATGTGGAGATTGTCGAGGCCCATCATCGTCACAAGGTGGATGCGCCCTCCGGTACCGCTCTGGCCTTGGGGCGGGCGGTGGCGGAGGGGCGCGGCCAGCACCTGGACGATATCCAGTGTCTGGATCGCAATGGCACCCCCGGCCCCCGAGCGGTCGGCAGTATCGGCTTTGCGACGTTACGCGGCGCGGACGTGGTCGGTGAACATACGGTGTGGATGGCGGGTGCTGGAGAGCGTCTGGAACTCACCCATCGCGCCGCCAGCCGTCTCAATTTTGCGGAGGGTGCCTTGCGTGCCGCCGGTTGGCTGCGGGGCAGGGCACCGGGTCTGTATGATATGCAGGATGTTCTTGGCCTGAAGAATTTGCCTGCCCTACAATGAATACCATCTGATATACGAGGAGCATCATGATGCAATACGTCGTAGCGAACCGGGTTCCCGTCAAGGCGGAGTATCGTGCAGAGTTTGAGGAGCGCTTCCGGCGTCGGGCGGGCGAGGTGGATAAACAGCCGGGCTTCGTGCGTATGGAAATCCTGCGTCCGGTAAACGATGACGGTCTGTATGTGGTGCTGACCCATTGGGTCGATCAGGCGGCCTTCGAGGCGTGGATGAAAAGTGCCGACTTCAAGACCGCCCACACCAATCCGCTGCCCAAAGAAGCTTTTGGTGAGGGCGGTGGTATCGAGCGCCACCAGGTGATTATCAGTTCTGAAGCGCTGCGCTGAGAACGGGGAAGAGATCATGACAGGATTGACGCGGGAACAGGTCGAGCAGTCGCTGCGTGCGGTGCAGGACCCTTATTTGGGCAAGGATCTGGCAGCAGCAGGGGTCCTCAAGGGGGTCGATGGCTCTGCTGTCAAACTGGAATTGCCTTACCCCAGCCTGGGAGTGGCCATCAGCCTGAGCGAGGAGGTGGCCCGACAAATCCAGAATGATCATGGCATCAGCGCGCAGGTCACTGTCGGGCACCGTATTCTTTCACATCAGGTGCAGCACGGCGTCAAGCTGATGGAAGGCATCAAAAACATCATTGCCGTTGCTTCCGGCAAGGGTGGGGTCGGTAAATCCACCACCGCCGTCAATCTGGCGCTGGCGTTGTCCAAAGAAGGCGCCAAGGTGGGCATGCTCGACGCCGACATCTACGGACCCAGCCAGCCGCGCATGCTGGGCATTTCCGGCAAACCGACCAGTAAAGATGGTAAAAAGATGGAGCCCATGGAAGGGCACGGCATCAAGGCGATGTCCATCGGTTTTCTCATCGACGACGAAACGCCCATGGTCTGGCGCGGACCCATGGTCATGCAGGCGCTGGAGCAGTTGCTCTCCGACACCCGCTGGGGCGAGCTGGATTATCTGGTGGTGGATCTGCCGCCGGGTACCGGTGATACCCAGTTGACCCTGGCGCAGAAGGTGCCGGTCTCCGGGGCGGTGATTGTCACGACGCCGCAGGACATTGCCCTGCTGGATGCTCGCAAAGGTCTGAAGATGTTTGAGAAAGTAGGTGTGCCTATTCTCGGTATCATCGAGAACATGAGTTTTTATATCTGCCCGAAGTGCGGTAACGAGGACGATATTTTCGGACATGGCGGTGGTGCGGCCATGGCCGAGCAGGATGGGGTGGAATTTCTGGGGGCGATACCGCTCGACCGCAGCATTCGCAACGAAGCCGATAATGGCGCGCCGACGGTGGTGGCGCAACCGGATTCCCGTCTCGCCAAAATCTACCTGGAGCTCGCGCGTCATGTGGCGGGGCGAGTAGCTGTTCAGGCCATTGATCACAGTCACAAGTTCCCCAATATCGTCGTCCAGAACCGCTGATTCCCAGCCGCTTACAGGAAGTTTTCGCCATGAGCATTAAATCCGATCGCTGGATCCGCCAGATGGCGGAAAATCACGGGATGATCGAACCTTTTTCCCCTCGCCAGGTGCGGCACGTCGAGGGAAACCCCATTATCTCCTACGGCTTATCTTCTTATGGGTACGATATACGTTGTGCTGGGGAATTCAAGGTCTTCACCAATGTCCGCAGCGCGATTGTCGATCCGAAGAATTTCAGTGAAGATTCTTTTGTCGATTTTACCGGGGATACCTGCATTATTCCGCCGAATTCTTTCGCCCTGGCGCGCACGCTGGAATACTTCCGTATCCCGCGTAATGTGCTGACTATTTGTCTGGGTAAATCCACCTATGCCCGCTGCGGCATCATCGTCAATGTCACGCCTTTTGAGCCGGAGTGGGAAGGTTATGTGACCCTGGAGTTCTCTAATACGACACCCCTACCCGCGAAAATCTATGCGAATGAGGGTGTGGCGCAGGTGCTGTTTTTGGAGTCGGACGAGGTCTGCGAAGTGTCTTATGCCGACCGCGGCGGCAAGTATCAGGGCCAGAGTGGCGTAACCCTACCAAAGGCTTGAAAGCGGCTCAGGGTAAAGGCTCTTTGGTATAGGCGATATTGGCCTGCTCGGAGGAGTAGGCATCCATCCTTTTGTGGGCGCGCAGATCGTTCACCCAGTACGGATTGAGTAACAGGGATTTGCCCGAGAGGATCATGTCGGCATCCGTCAGCGCTGCCTCGGCGGTATCCCGATCATGAATATGACCGCAGATCAGCAATGGCTTCCGGGTGGCGCTGCGGGTCAACTGTGCCATATTTTTGCCGGTCCCGAAGGCCTCGTCGCTAAAGCGATAGGTGGATACCGAAATGGCGTCGATGGGGAGTTGATCCAGGAGTCGAATCACCTCTGTCCATTCGTCGGCATCGGTGAACAGGGAAACTTCCATATCCGCAACCCCCCAGTTGGATATCCGGAAAAAGAGCAGTTTGTCAGCAGGCACATGCGGACGCACGGCCTCTACGATTTCACGGGCAAAGCGGAAGCGGTTTTCGACGCTGCCACCATAGTTATCTGCACGCTGATTGCTGTAGGCGGACAGAAACGCATTGATCAGGTAACCGTGTGCGCCGTGAATTTCTATACCATCGAATCCAGCCGCAATACCCCCTTTAACCGTTTCGACGAAACCCTGAATGACATGCGCCATGTCAAAGGACGACATCACGTCGGGCATGGGGTAAGGCGCGCTGGTCAGCGGGTTGTTTTGTTTGGGGATCAATGCGCTGGGTGCGATGGTGCGCTGGGCGGGATTCACCTCATCCCAGGCTATTCTGCCGCAATGAAAAATTTGCAGCACCGATACGCTGCCCGCAGCACGGATTTTGGCGTTGACCTGCGCCCAGGCATCAATTTGCCGCTGCGTGGTTAACCGAGCCTGGCCGGGATAGCCCTGGGCGCTCTCATAATCGCTGACGATGGCTTCGGTAGTGATGAGCGCGACATCGTTTTCGGCGCGCCGGATCAGGAAATCCAATACGTCCTGACGGGGAATGCTGTCCTTTTCCGAGGACATGCGGGTCATCGGTGCCAGCCCGATGCGGTTTTTCAGGGTGTAGCTCCCTATTTTTAAGGGGGAAAACAGATCTTTGCTGGTTTGGGACATTGGCGATTTCCTTGTGTGTTGGCAACTTGCCGGCGCGGACTGGCTGGACGATTACCCAAGTAAGATACCATGTGGTCGGTATGTTTCCCAGCGGGCGCAGGTTTATGGTTCATCCACGGCAACAAGGATATTCCGCAAGCGCTCCGGCCGAAACGCCGCCCAGTAGAGTCCCCAGAAAAAAATAACCATCACCAGCGCGACAAAAAGCAGGGTGGCCGCGCCTTCACCGCCGACTGGCAAGGGCCAGAGGCTGACCGCCATCACTTTGATCAGGAGCGGCAGGCTGATGCCGGCGATGATCAGGCTGAGCCAGCGCCAGACATGACGCTGGCGGAACAGGAACCAGGGTGTGGCGATGTTGGCCAGGCCATAAATCAGCAGAAAGGCCAGCCCGGTAAAGGTGCCAAAGGTGCCGACCACCGATAATATGGGGATTTTCCACAGGGTAACCACCGCCATGCTGATGAGCACGATGATGGCGAGTACCCGCAACGCCCGCGCCGGGGTGCCGTGGCGTAAGTCCCGGTGATGGAAGAAACGCGGGATGACCCCGTGTCCGGCCATACTGTACAGAATCCGCGAGATGCTGTTGAGGGTGGCAATAGTGGCGGAAAATGCCGCCGTCGCCATGGCGAGATCGGAGAAAATGCCGAGCCAGGGATGCCCGATGGCCTTAGCGATGGTATTGAGCGGGGCGGCACTGTCGCCCAGAGGGGTAGGAATGTGGGCAAAAGCCAGTACCTCGATATAGGCCATGGCGACGAAAAACCCACCGACCATCAGCACGGAAAGCATCATGACGCGCGGGATGGCGGTGCGCGCCGCGCCGGTTTCACCTGCCAGATTACCCGCCGTCTCAAAGCCGCCGTAAGCCAGCAGCGAGAGAATCAACGCCTGCGCCAGCGGTGCGGTGTGCAAGTGCTGGAAATTCCACTGGGCCGGATCGCGCCAACCAAAATGCCAGAGCGTCGCCGCGGCAATGAAGACGATGCAGAGGATGGAGAAGATCTCTACCCAGAGCCCCCAGCGCGCGGAGATTTCGATGCCGCGCAGGGCCAGTCGCCACGCCACCAGCAGATAGAGCACCCCAATCCCCGCAATCCAGCCTATCCCGGAAACCGGCCAGAAGAACCGCAGTGCCTGCTCGACAAAAAGCCCGCCCAGCAGCGGGGCCGCCGCCAAGGCGCCAAAATACCCGGCCATCATGGTGAAGCCAGCGACCATGCCGGAAATCGGATGCAGGGCCTTGCTCAGATAAAAGAACAACGAGCCGGGGGAGGGGAAATATCTGGCCAGAATGCCCACCTGCAAGGCCACCAGGATCATCAGCACGCCGATGAGGGCATAGGCCAGCCAGGTAAAAGGGCCACCGTGTATGGCCACCAGAGAAATCGTGACGGCCGGCATGGCCGACGGCGTGATATTGGCTACGGCATGGCCCCAGAGTTCGCTGACGCTGACCTTCCGGCGAACACCCCCATTTTCCGGCATGGC
>JBBIUH010000034.1:0-21547 GCA_037440305.1 Acidithiobacillus sp. | reverse complement strand
ACAGGACCGTGAAACGCTGCAGCGCCTATGATAGTTGAGGGCCTCCCTCCGCGAAAGTCGGTCACCGCCAGACACCTATACCCAGCAACCCCGCCTCTTTACACAGAGACGGGGTTGTTTTTTGTGGCGATTCTGCGTATCATGCGCAAAAAAGTGGGCCAAGTGCCCACTTTTTGTTTCTGTACTGGGAATGGTGAACGTGGAAGATCGACTTTATGAAGGAATTGCCCAGCAAGTAGGCGCTGTAGGTTGCGCCTTGGTAGATGCGCGTATGGTGCGCACTGGGCGCGCAGTGACGTTACAAGTCTTCATAGAGAAAGCTGAAACAGCGGCAGTTACCATCGAAGATTGCGCGGCGGTGAGTCGCCAGCTCAGCCTGTGGCTCGATGTGGAAAATCCAATCAATGCTGCATACCGTCTGGAAGTTTCCAGCCCAGGGCTGGACAGACCGCTAAAAAATTTACACGATTTTGACCGATTTAAAGGATCTCAGGCCGAGATTCACCTGCATGGTTTGATGCAAGGGCGGCGCCGTTTGCAGGGAGAGTTGCTTGGCGTTGAAGATCAGAAAGTGGTTTTGAAAAATGCTGAGGGGCGCTGGGCGTTTGCACTGGAAGATATCCACAAGGCAAGGTTGGTTCCCCAATGGTGAGTAGACGGAACATGCAGAGAGGAGCAGGTCAATGAGTCGTGAACTTCTTTATCTGGCGGATGCCGTCGCCCATGAGAAGGATGTGGACCGGGAAGTGATTTTCCAGGCCTTGGAGGCGTCTCTGGTCTCCGCCTCCAAAAAGAAATATGGGCAGGACTGGCATATCGCGGTGGATGTGGATCGTAAGACCGGCGACTATGTAACCCGCCGTCTGTGGGAAGTGGTAGCGGATGAGAGTACGGCTTTTGAAGCGGATCAGCAGATTCGTCTGAGCAATGCCCGGCAAACCCGTCCCGATGTTGAGCTCGGTGCTTATGTCGAAGAAGTGTTGCCCCCCGTCGAGTTCGGGCGGATCGCCGCACAAACGGCCAAGCAGGTGATTGTGCAAAAAGTGCGGGATGCCGAGCGCGATAGAATCGTCTCGGACTTTGCGTTACGCAAGGGTGATATCATTAGCGGGCTGGTCAAACGCCTGGAAAAAGGCAATGCCATCGTCGATATGGGGCGTGCCGAGGCCATTCTTCCCAAAGAAGAGATGATGCCGCGCGAAGCTATCCGTCCCGGTGATCGCGTGCGCGCGTATCTCCAGGATGTGCGCCGCGTGCAGCGGGGGCCACAGCTCTTTTTGTCGCGGACCAGCCCCGAGTTGCTGATTAAGCTGTTCGCCCAGGAAGTCCCAGAAATCGGAAACGGGATGATCGAAATCATGGGGGCTGCACGTGATCCGGGTTTGCGGGCGAAACTGGCCGTGCGCTCCAATGATCCGCGTGTCGACCCGGTGGGCGCCTGTGTCGGTCTGCGCGGCAACCGGGTGCAGACGGTTATCAATGAGTTGAAAGGCGAGCGGATTGATATTGTGATCTGGGCGGCCGATCCGGCCAGCTATGTGATCAACGCCCTCTCGCCTGCGGAAGTGTCCAGCATCGTGGTGGATGAGAATACGCACAGTATGGATGTGGTAGTCGGGTCTGAGCATCTGTCGCAGGCCATCGGCCGGGGTGGTCAGAACGTCAGGCTGGCCACGCAATTGACGGGCTGGACTATCAATATTCTGACTGAGGAAGAAGCCCAGACCAAGCGTGACGAAGAAGAGTCGACCTTCCTCAATCACTTCATCCAGGAACTGGGGGTGGATGAGGATTTGGCTGGCTTGCTGGTCAGCGAGGGCTTTACTTCTATTGAGGAAGTGGCCTATGTTCCGGTCGCCGAGATGATGGAGATTGAGGGGCTGGACGAGGATCTCGTCGGTGAATTGCGGCGCCGTGCGCGCGATGTCCTGCTCAATAAGGCTATTGCCCAGGAAGAGCAGGTGGCACTCAGCGAACCCGCAGAGGATTTGTTGTCCCTGAAAGGTATGGATAAGGGCTTGGCGCATTTGCTGGCCAGTAAAGGTGTTGTCACTTCCGAGGACTTGGCGGAACTGGCTACGAGCGAGCTATGCGAGATGGTCGGTGTGGATGAGGAGCGGGCCAAGGCTCTCATTCTGGAGGCGCGTGCGCCCTGGTTTGCTTGATACAGACCCTGTCCCCGCGACGTATGTCGGCGGGGTAGCGGTTTTGGAGAATGAGGATTATGACGGTAACTGTCGCCAATTTTGCTGCTGAATTGGGTGTAACGAATGCTCGGCTGTTGGAGCAGTTGAATGCTGCGGGCATTTCCAAGAATACGGCCGAGGATGTGGTCACTGAGGACGACAAACATCGTCTTCTCGCTTCGTTGCGCAGTGCGCACGGAGAGGGAGGCGGAGAGCTGCGCCGCATTACACTCAACCGCACCAGCACCACGGAAATCAAACAGTCTGTAGGCGCCGGGAAATCGCGTACGGTGCAGGTGGAAGTGCGCCGTAAACGGACTTACGTCAAACGGGAAGCGGTGGTTGAAGAGGCCACGGAATCAGCTATTCCAGAACAAGCCCCAGCTAGTGATCGGGTGACCCCAACGGTAATGGAGTCGGTGCCGACTGCGGAAACGGTTTCTGCAGAAGAGGCAGTGCGGATTTCTGCGGAGCCGGTGCTTGCGGAAGTCGTGGCTGATCAACAGATGCAGCCGGTGTATGTTGCGCCTGCAGCAGTAGCGGTGACGACGGAGTCTCCTGTGCAACAGGTTCCGTCGCTTCCTGAAGCGAGGCTGGCGCGCGCTCCGGAACGGCCCAGTCCTGATCGTGGCAGGGCACCGGCAACTGGTGCGGATCGTGCACGACCCGCAGCACCGTCGCCTACCAGCAGAACGCCGGCCGCAACGACGCCAGCGAAGGGCAAAAAAGCCGGTCCGGGCGCGCGCGCCGGGGATGATGATGCCCGCCGTGGTGGGGCAGCACGGCGGGGCGGGCGACGTAGTGACGAGGGCGGCAATGCCGATGCCTTGGCCCGGCGCCGCAAGTCCGGAGACAAACGAAGCCGCGGCAGGGGTGGTCCTGCCGCAAGCGAATGGGCGGCCACGCCGGTCATCCGCGAAGTGGCGATTCCCGAAACGATTACTGTGGGTGAGTTGGCCAGCCGGTTGGCGATTAAGGCCACTGACGTGATCAAGGCGATGATGAAGATGGGGGTGATGGCCACTATCAATCAGGTGATTGATCAGGAAACCGCCGCAATCGTCGTAGAGGAACTGGGGCACAAGGTAAAGTTGGTGGGAATCACCAGCCCCGAGGCCTTTTTGGTAGAGGATGGAACTGCGGAGACACCGATCATGGGCCGACGGCCTCCGGTGGTGACGGTCATGGGGCATGTGGACCACGGCAAAACGTCGCTATTGGACCGGATTCGCTCTACACAGGTAGCCAGTGGTGAGGCTGGGGGTATTACCCAGCACATCGGCGCCTACCATGTGGAGACGCCCAAAGGGATGGTGACCTTCCTTGATACGCCGGGCCACGAGGCGTTTACGGCCATGCGTGCCCGTGGTGCGCAGGCGACGGATATTGTCGTGCTGGTGGTAGCAGCCGATGACGGGGTGATGCCGCAAACGATCGAGGCGATTCACCACGCCAAGGCCGCTAAAGTGCCCATCGTGGTGGCGGTGAACAAGATCGATAAGCCATCCGTAGATCCGGAACGCATACGCCAGGAACTCGCCGGGCATGAAGTGGTGCCTGAGGAGTGGGGCGGTGACACGCAATTTGTGAATGTCTCTGCAAAGACCGGGCTGCATATTGATGATTTGCTTGACGCTATTTTGTTGCAGGCGGAGATGCTGGATCTGGATGTTCAGGTGAACGGTCCGGCGAAGGGCGTGGTCATCGAGTCACGACTGGATCGTGGACGCGGCGTCGTGGCATCGGTGCTGGTACGTCAGGGCACCCTGCATACGGGTGATATGCTTCTGGCTGGAGCACAGTTTGGACGGGTACGGGCCTTGGTGGATGATACGGGCGAGCCGACGCAGTCGGTGGCCCCGGGCATGCCGGCAGAGGTGCTGGGTCTGGGGGATGTGCCTCAGGCCGGTGACGAGGTGGTCGTGGTGGCTGATGAGCGTAAAGCCCGCGAAGTGGCGCTCTTTCGCCAGGGTAAATTCCGTGACGTGCGTCTGGCGAAGAGTCAGAAGGCGACGCTGGAAAGCCTGTTCGAGGCCGCCGCAGATGGTCAGTTGCAGCAGTTGAACTTGCTGATCAAGGCGGACGTACAGGGCTCCGTAGAGGCTTTGGCCACGACGCTGGAACGCCTTTCCACTTCCGAGGTGAAGGTCAATGTCATTCACTCCGGGGTCGGTGGCATCACGGAGTCTGATGTGAACCTCGCTGCGGCGTCTCAGGCGGTCATCATCGGCTTCAACGTGCGTGCGGAAGCGCCTGCCCGACGTCTGATTGACCATAGCGGCGTGGACGTCCGTTATCACAGCGTCATTTACGATGCAGTGGACGAGGTGAAAGCCGCTATGAGTGGTATGCTCGCTCCTGAAATCCGTGAGCGTATTCTGGGCCATGCGCAGGTGCGCGATACGTTCCGGGTGCCCAAAGTGGGCATGATTGCCGGTTGTATGGTTACCGACGGCATCTTGCGGCGTAACGCCAAGGTCCGGGTCATTCGTCAGGATGTGGTCATTCATGCCGGAGAAATGGATTCCTTGCGGCGTTTCAAAGAAGATGTCAAAGAAGTGCGTGAAGGTTTTGAGTGTGGTGTGGGTATCCGCAACTTTAATGATCTGAAAAACGGTGACGTCATTGAGGCTTTCGAAACCACTGAAGTGGCGCGAACGGTCTAGGAGGCGGTGTTGCATAGTTCTCATCGCGCGTATCCGCGCGGCGCCAGGGTGGCCCACTTACTGCGGGAAGAGATTGCAGCGGTATTGCCGCGTCTGCACGGGCTACCTTCCGAATTGGCCCTGCTGCCCCCCAGTATCACTCTGGTGGATTTGCCGGCGGATATGCGCTCGGCAGCCGTATATTTTTCGTTGATGGATGGCCCTGAGCGGGCCGATGCGGTGCGTCAGGTGTTACAGGATCATGCCGGAGAAATCCGTCAGCTCCTGGGAAAGCGTTTGGCCTTGCGGCGCATTCCGCCCCTGCATTTTGTCTACGATGCGCGTTTTGATCGTGGCGCAGAAATGGCGGAGCTCCTGGCGCACCTGCCGCCGGCGCAGGAAGCGGAGGATCTGCCGTGAGTTGTCAGCATGGTCTGTTGCTCCTCGACAAGCCCGCGGGGCTGACGTCCAACGCGGCCTTGCAGCGGGCTAAACGTCTGCTCGGCATTAAAAAAGCCGGGCATACGGGGAGCCTCGACCCCATCGCTACCGGGCTGCTGGTCTTGCTTTTTGGCGAGGCCACTAAAGTCTCGGACTATATTCTTAACGCGGACAAGTCCTATCGGGCGACCTTGCGTCTGGGGCAGACCACGACGACGGGTGACAGCGAGGGAAAAATTCTCGAAGAGCGGCCGGTAACCGTCAGCGCCGAGCAGGTGCGTGCGCTGTTGCCGCAGTTTCTCGGTGAGATCGCGCAAATCCCGCCCATGTATTCGGCGATCAAGCAGGGTGGCAAGCCGCTTTACGAATTGGCGCGTAAGGGCCTGGAGGTGGAGCGGGTGGCACGCCAGGTACGCATTGATGCGCTCGACCTGATTTCGTTGGACGGTGACCGTTTGGTACTGGATGTGCACTGTTCCAAGGGCACCTATATCCGCAGTCTGGCGGTAGACATCGGTGCAGCATTGGGGTGTGGTGCGCATGTTGAAGGATTGCGGCGGACTTCTACCGGTCCCTTTGATATCGCGCAGGCATTGACCCTGGAGGCGCTTGCCGATGTGCTTGGGCGTGGGGAATGTCCGCTTAAAGCCATGGATCTGGCTTTGGAATATTTACCGGCGGTGACTCTGACGGAGAACACGGCCTATTACCTGCGTCAGGGACAGGGGGTCGTGGTGGCCCACGCGCCTTCTTCCCTTGGGCGCATTCGCCTCTATGGACCGGGGGAGCAGTTCCTCGGTCTAGGAGAGGTCATGGACGACGGAAAGGTGGCGCCTCGCCGCCTCATGAGCGTAAACTAGGGATTGTTGTTTTTTTAGAATTTCCGAGGAGTAAGGAATTATGTCATTGTCTCGTGATATCAAAGCAGAAGTTGTCCAGGGTTATGCCACGCATGCGGGGGATACGGGTTCTCCCGAAGTGCAGGTTGCCCTGCTGACCACCCGTATCGAAGGGTTGGCCGATCATTTTAAGATCAATAAGCATGACCATCATTCCCGTCAGGGTCTTTTGAAAATGGTCGGTCAGCGCCGTAAGTTGCTGGACTATCTGAAGAAGCGGGATATGAATCGCTATCGCACGCTGATCGAACGTCTGGGTCTGCGTAAGTAAGGAGAAGGTCTTGACCATCATTCGGAAAGAAGTGGATTTTGGCGGTCGCCGCCTGCAACTGGAAACGGGCCGTATGGCGCGCCAGGCAGACGGTGCGGTACTGGTTTCTAGCGGGGATACGGTCGTTCTGGTGACGGCAGTGGGCCGCCGGGAGGTGAGGCCGGGCCAGGATTTCTTTCCGTTGACGGTCAACTATCAGGAAAAGGCCTATGCAGCGGGCAAAATTCCTGGTGGCTTCTTTAAACGTGAAGGGCGGCCTGCTGAAAAGGAGACGCTGACCTCACGGCTGATTGATCGGCCCATCCGGCCGCTCTTTCCCAAGGGCTTCATGAACGAAGTGCAGGTTATCGCTACGGTACTGTCGGTGGATCGTGATAATGATCCCGATATCCTGGCGCTGGTCGGTGCTTCGGCGGCCCTGGCGATTTCCGGCATTCCGTTCAATGGTCCGATTGGTGCGGCCCGGGTGGGTTATATCAACGGGCAATATGTGCTGAACCCAGGTTACTCGCAGTTGACCGCTTCGCAACTGAATCTCGTGGTGGCAGGGACCCGGCAGGCGGTACTCATGGTCGAGTCTGAGGCGCAGCAATTGTCCGAAGAGATCATGCTGGAAGCGGTGATGTTCGGTCACGCGCAATTCCAGCCGGTTATCGAGACGATTGAGGCCTTGGCGCAGGAAGCCGGTAAGTCGCGCTGGGAGTGGGTGGCGCCGGTGGCCGATGAGGCACTGGGCGCGCTGGTGCGCGAGGAGGCCACGCGGCTCTTGCAGGAAGCTTATGCGCTGACGGAGAAGCAGGCACGCAGCAAGCGCCTGGAAGAAGTGCAGCAGTCCATGGCGACAGCCTTCGCCGCGGGAGATGCGCAGCGCGGCGACCAGGTTCGTGGCCTGTTGAAAAAAATCGAAACCGGCATTGTGCGTGGACGCATTTTGGATGGCGCGCCGCGCATTGATGGCCGGGACAGCAAGACGGTGCGTCCCATCACCATCGAGACGGGCGTGTTGCCGCGGACCCACGGTTCGGCGCTCTTTACCCGGGGGGAAACCCAGGCCCTGGTGGTGGCAACCTTGGGCACCAAGGGGGATGAACAGATCATTGACGCCCTGCAAGGGGAGAGTCGTGATCGCTTTATGCTGCATTACAATTTTCCACCGTTCTCTACCGGTGAGACGGGTATGGTGGGTTCCCCCAAGCGCCGGGAAATCGGCCACGGGCGCCTGGCCAAGCGGGCGGTAGCGGCGGTCCTGCCTGGTAATAGCGAATTCCCGTACAGCTTGCGGGTGGTCTCTGAAGTGCTGGAGTCCAACGGCTCTTCCAGCATGGCGACCGTTTGTGGCGCCTCCCTGGCGCTGATGGATGCCGGGGTGCCGCTCAAGGCGCCGGTGGCGGGTGTGGCCATGGGCCTCATCAAGGAAGGCGACCGCTTTGCCGTTCTCACCGATATTCTCGGTGATGAAGATCATCTGGGCGACATGGATTTCAAGGTGGCGGGCACAGAACAGGGGGTGACCGCCCTGCAGATGGATATCAAGATTGACGGGATTACCCGGGAAATCATGGCGCAGGCGCTCAAGCAGGCGCTGGCCGGGCGGCTGCATATCCTCGGGCTGATGAACGGTGTGCTGTCCACGGGCCGTGGCGAGTTGTCCGACTATGCACCGCGTATTATTACGATCAATATTAATCCGGATCGCATCCGCGACGTCATCGGACCGGGCGGCAAGGTCATCCGTGCCCTGACCGAAGAAACCGGCGCGACCATTGATATTCAGGACAATGGCACGGTAACCATTGCCTCTGTGGACGGTGAAGCGGGCGCCGCCGCGAAGCGGCGTATCGAGTTGCTGACGGCGGATGTGCAGGTCGATACCATTTATGATGGAAAGGTGGCCAAGATCATGGATTTTGGTGCCTTTGTGACGATTCTGCCGGGACGGGATGGCCTGCTGCACATTTCCCAGATCAGCAACGAGCGGGTCAGCGATGTCCACGACCACCTCAAGGAAGGGCAGGCGGTGCGCGTCAAAGTCCTGGAAGTGGATCGTCAGGGCAAGATCAAACTGAGCAGGAAGGATATCCCGCAATAAGCTGTCCGCCGATATCATTATCAATATGGTTGAACGCCTGACGCGCGCCACCGAATCGTTCTGCACAACGCTGGATAACGGTGTGACGGTGATCAGTGAGCGCCTGCCCGGACGCCGGAGCGTGGCTTTGTCTCTGACCGTCGGCAATGGCAGCCGGGATCAGGCCCCGGACGAAAACGGCTTTGCCCATTTGCTGGAACACATGCTCTTCAAAGGCAGCACGGAGCGCGATGGCGATGCGCTCAATGCGGCCATGGAGTCGCTGGGCGGCACCATCAATGCGTTTACGGATCGCGAAAGCACGGTGTTTCACGGGACCGTGCTGGCGGAAGATGCCGCCGAAGCGTTTGCGCTGCTGACCGAGCTGCTGACGAAACCGCGCCTTGACCACGCCGACCTGCGCCTCGAAAAGCGGGTAGTCGCGCAAGAGGCGGCCATGGCCGCCGAGGATGTGGAGGACTGGGCACAGGAGCGTGCTCTTGCGGAAATCTGGGGAGCGCATCCCCTGGCCTGGCCGGTGCTGGGGAATGCACAATGTATCCGGTCAGCCAGCCGGAAGCGCTTGCAAGCCTATCACCAGCGGGTCCTCGCCGAGTCGCCACTGATTGTCACCGCCGTCGGGGAAGTGGAGCATACGGCGCTCTGTGCCTGGGCGGAGGCGGCTTTCCGGGGACCGCGCCATGGCGCCCGTGCCGCAGTGCCTATCCCGCAGTTTCATGGCGGACAGAAACGCCTGCGCCGCGCCCAGGCGCAACAGGCGCATCTGATCTGGATGGCGCCGGCTTGCAGCGTTGCTGCGGAGGACTATCTGGCTTATGTGGTGGCCAATGCCATACTGGGCGGCGGCACGGCGTCCTATCTGTTCCGCGAACTGCGTGAAAAACGGGGGCTGGCCTATCAGGTATTTTCCCATCTCGACACCCTCCGTGATTGCGGGGAGTGGCTGCTCTATGCGGCCACACCGGGGGCACAGCAAGCTCAGGCGGCAGCGGCCATGGCGGAGGTTCTGGCGACATTACTGGAGCATGGACCGACGGTGGAGGATATGGCCTGGGCGAAGCGCAGTCTGCGGATTCAACTCCTGCTCGGACAGGAGGATGCGGAAATTCGCATGAGCCGCCTGACGCGACAATGGCTGTATCTGGGGCACCTGGTGCCGGTGGAAGAGTCCCTCCAGACCCTTGCCGCAGTGGACGCCGAGGCCGTGCGGCGGGTCTTGCGTAAAGCCTGGACCGAGCGTTTTGAACTGATGTGCCTGCCGACACGGCGCTGAACTCAGGAAAAGTGATCTTTCCAGCGGCGCAGCGTGCTGAAGACGCGGACAGGGTCGCCGCCGGTGTCGGGATCGAAGGTGTTGGCACTGTGGATCAAGGCGGGCTCATTGCAGCGCAGGAATGGGTTGCTGGCGCACTCCAGGGCCATGCTGGAGGGTAAGGTGGGTTCGTTGCGCGCGCGCTGTGCTGTGGCCTCTTTTTGACGCTGCGCTATGACCGGATTCTCCGGATCGACCTGTGCCGCGAAGAGTAGATTGCTGAGGGTGTATTCGTGGGCGCAGTAGACGGCGGTATCCCCCGGCAATTTGGCGAACTGTTGCAGACTGTGAAACATCTGCGCTGCGGTGCCCTCAAAGAGGCGCCCGCAGCCGGCGGCGAAGAGGGTATCTCCGCAGAAAAGCGCGTCTTTCCAGACGTAGGCAAGATGATCGCGGGTATGGCCGGGCACTTCCAGCACGGTGAGCGACTCCTTGTCCAGCGCCAAGGGACCCGCGCGGACAGCCTGGGTGAGTTGCGGGATGCGCTGGTTGGCGCCATAGACCGGTATGCGGAAATGTTGCGCCAGTGCTTCGACGCCACCGGTGTGGTCGGCATGATGGTGGGTGCAGAGAATGGCGCTGGGGCGGCGCTGATGTTCTGCGCACCAGGCGAAGACGGGCTCCGCGCAACCGGGGTCGATAATCCATGCGCCTTTGGGTGTTTCTGCGACGTAGATGTAGTTATCCGTGAAGGCGGGGATAAAATGAATGGGCATTTTTGCATCTCGCTACGGGCAAGGTACCATAGGTCCATTATGGCATTGAATTGGGGTACCCGACGCTAGTGTTTTCTTTTTTCGCCGCTGCAAGGCCATTGCGCTGATATGCAGAGTCTCGGACGTCGCAGTCGACCACGGGCGCGTCGTGCCGCCATCTGGTGGGATGGTAGCAGCGGTCGCCTCCTGCTGGAGCGCGCCCGGGATATTTTGCCGCGCTGGGTGGAACGCCTGCAGCCGGAGACTATTCTGCAACTCGGGCAACCCGTTTTCTGGGGGCTGCCGCCCGGCCATGAGCATACCTGGGTGCTGCTCAATGATGGCTTTGTCTTGCCTTCCGACGAATATCTGCAAGCCTATGGCGCCTGTGAGGCGATGCCCTTTGCGGCCATGCGTTTCGATCTGGTTATCATCCCTTTCTGTCTTACCCGGATAGCCCATCCGCAGGCGGTGCTGGAGGAGTGCTGGCGGGTGCTGCGCCCCGAGGGACATGTGCTGATTATGGATTTCAACCCAGGGGGCAGTCTGAGTGTGGTCCGCCGCTGGCATCTCTGGCGCCGGGACCGCGCCTGGCCGTGGCGGCGTCCCTTTCTGCCCCTGGGACGCCTGCGTACCCTGCTGGAAGGGCAGGATTTCATGCTGCGCGAGGGACGTTACTTTCAATATTCCGTGCCGGGCCTGAAGCGCAATGCGCAGTGGATGGAACTGATGGGCGACCGCTGGTGGCCGGCAGGGGCCAACGCCTATTTGTTGCTGGCGCAGCGGCGTGATCCCGAGCGCCCGCTGGTCGGCGCGCTGCGTCCGCTCAAGTTGCGTTCCGGGCGTCAAAAAGTCCGTTCCGAAGCACCTGTCGCCTATGACGGCCCCGACCCTGCCGAGAACCCTGCGTCATGCCCAAAAAAATCATAGATATATTCACTGATGGTGCTTGTCGCGGTAATCCGGGTATGGGGGCTTGGGGTGCGTGTCTGCGGCTGGCCGGGCAGGAAAAGGTCTTATGGGGCTTCGTTCCGGAAACGACGAACAACCGGATGGAGTTGACCGCGGCTTTGCGCGGCCTGGAGGCGCTCAAGCGCCCCAGCGCCGTGCGGGTAGTCAGTGATTCCCGCTATCTGCGCGATGGTATGACCCAATGGCTGGCTGGCTGGCAACGCCGGGGCTGGCGGACCGCGGGTGGGGATGCGGTCAAAAATCGGGATATCTGGGAGCCGTTGGCGGCCGTGGCGGCACGTCACGAGATCCAATGGGAGTGGGTGAGAGGGCACTCGGGGCATATCGAGAATGAACGGGTAGACGCGTTGCTGAATCTGGTCATGGATCAGTATGCAGCGGGCAGGCAGGGGCAGGAGGGCGAAGGATGGCTGTGAGGCAGGTGGTGCTGGATACGGAAACCACGGGCATCGACTGGAAGCAAGGGCATCGGGTAATTGAAATCGGTGCCGTGGAGCTGATCGACCGGCGGGTGACGGGGGTGCATTACCAGCAATATCTCAATCCGCAGCGCAGCAGTGATCCCGAGGCCTTGCGGGTGCATGGACTGACCGCCGAGTTTTTGCAGGATAAGCCGGGTTTCGCCGAGGTCGCGGACGCCTTTCTGGACTTCCTGGGTGACGCGGAACTCATTATTCACAATGCGCCTTTTGATCTGGGGTTTTTGAATCATGAACTGCAACAGGTGGAA
The DNA here is from genome assembly GCA_037440305.1 of Acidithiobacillus sp. Lineage (GTDB taxonomy): Bacteria > Pseudomonadota > Gammaproteobacteria > Acidithiobacillales > Acidithiobacillaceae > Acidithiobacillus. The sequence continues at coordinate 9,307 of JBBIUH010000034.1, read as the reverse complement.
AAAGCACCGTTACGGCAGGCGGTAATGGATACCCTGGTGGATGCGCGCCGCCGCCACCCCGGTCAAAAAAATGATCTGAACAGTTTGTGCCGACGCTATAGTGTGGACAACAGCCGTCGTGATCTGCACGGTGCCTTGCTGGACTGCGAGATACTCGCTGAGGTCTACCTGGCCATGACGGGTGGGCAGGTGGATATGATGGGGCTGTTGGGTGCTGCGGGTGGCTCCCATGCCGCAGCGGAAGCGCAACGCGCTGCGGATGGCCGGAGCGCGGTCATGCCGGCGGCATTATCGCGGCCGCGAGACCCCTTGCGGGTGATTCGCGCCAGTCCCGAGGAGTGCGCGGTCCATCAGCAATATTTGCGGAATATGGGGGCCACGGCATTGTGGTCTGATGATTAAAAAGGGATGACCTGAGTGCGCAACGTCGCCGTTCAGGCCGGATATTCGGCAAAGTCTGCTTTGCGCTCGATCAACTCGATGCGGTAGCCATCGGGGTCTTCCACGAAGGCGATGACGGTGTTGCCGTGCTTCATGGGCCCCGCCTCGCGCACCACCTTCCCGCCCCGCTGGCGGATACCGTCACAGGCCGCCACGGCATCTTCCACTTCAATGGCGATATGCCCGAAGCCGTCGCCGAGGTCGTAATGCTCCACGCCCCAGTTATAGGTCAGCTCAATGACCGCCCCGGCATTCTCGTTCTGATAACCGACAAAGGCCAGGGTAAATTCGCCCTCGGGATAATCGTTACGGCGCAGGAGGTGCATGCCGAGCACCTCAGTGTAGAAGGCGATGGCGCGATCCAGATCGACGACGCGAAGCATGGTGTGCAGTATGCGCATGAGAATCTCCTTAACTTGAAAGCAGGTAATCCAGAGGCTCCACCACTTCTAGCCGGTAGCTCTGGTTGGCAGGAATGACCATGCTGTCGCCAGCATGCAACTCCTGAGTGTCGTTGGACCCTTCGGCGCGATAGTAGGCTATTCCACTGAGTATCTGGATGGTTTCCGTTACTTCGCTGCTCAAAGTATAGATGCCAGGGTGCAGCAGGGTGAGACTGTGCATGCTGCCATCGGCGAGAATAACGCTGCGCTCACTGCGCCGCCCGTCCAGAGAGATGCGGCTGGCCTTGCCCAGTGCGTTGGCCGGTACATGCGGTTCGGGAGCCATCGCCGTCAACCCTGCAGACGCTTTTCGATGCGCAGACGCAGCGCATTGAGCTTGATGAAGCCCTCGGCATCTTTCTGATTGTAGGCGCCGGCATCATCTTCAAAGGTGGCGATACGTGGATCAAAGAGACTCTCCTGCGACTGCCGTCCCACTACCATACAATTCCCTTTGTAGAGTTTGAGGCGCACCACGCCATTGACCAATCGCTGGCTCTGATCGATGAGCGTCTGCAGGGCGCGGCGTTCCGGGCTCCACCAGAAGCCGTTGTAGATGATGCTGGCGTAGCGGGGCATGAGCTCATCCTTGAGATGGGCGACTTCCCGATCCAGGGTGATGGATTCGATAGCGCGATGGGCCTTGAGCAGAATGGTGCCGCCGGGGGTCTCGTAGCAGCCCCGGGATTTCATGCCGACGTAGCGGTTTTCGACAATATCCAGGCGCCCGATGCCATGCTCGCCGCCGACGGTGTTGAGGTGCGCGAGCAACTGCGCGGGGTTGAGCGGCTCGCCGTCGACGGCGATGGGGTCGCCGTGCGCGTAGGTGATCTCCAGATAACGGGGCTGATCCGGCGCTTGCTCCGGCGCCGTGGTCCAGCGCCACATGCTGTCTTCGGCTTCCGCCCAGGGGTCTTCGAGAATGCCGCCTTCGTAGGAAATATGCAGCAGGTTGGCATCCATGGAGTAGGGGGATTTCTTGCCGTGGCGTTCCACCGGAATGCCATGCTGTTCGGCATAGGCGAGGAGCTTCTCGCGGGAGTTCAGGTCCCATTCCCGCCAGGGGGCAATCACCTGAATGTCCGGATTGAGGGCGTAGGCCCCCAGCTCAAAACGCACCTGATCGTTGCCTTTGCCGGTAGCCCCGTGGGCGACGGCATCGGCACCCACGTCGGCGGCGATTTCCACCATGCGCTTGGCGATGAGGGGACGGGCGATGGAGGTCCCCAGCAGGTACTCGCCCTCGTAGAGGGTGTTGGCGCGGAACATGGGAAACACGTAATCACGGACGAATTCCTGGCGCAGATCATCAATGAAGATTTCCCTGGCGCCGAGCTTCTCGGCCTTGGCGCGCGCCGGTTCCAGCTCTTCACCCTGGCCGATGTCGGCGGTGAAGGTGACCACATCGCACTGGTACTGATCTTGCAGCCACTTGAGGATGACCGAGGTATCCAGACCACCGGAATAGGCGAGAACGACTTTCTTGACCATGCATCAATCTCCTTGCAGTGCGGCCACGGGGCCGATGCCAAATAATAATTCCATCAGGGCTTTCTGGGCGTGGAGGCGGTTTTCCGCCTCTTCCCAGACGACAGACCTGGGTCCGTCGATGACTTCGGCGCTGACCTCCTCGCCACGGTGGGCAGGAAGGCAGTGCATGAACAAGGCGTCCGCCGCCGCGGCAGCCATGAGGGTGGCGTTGACCTGGAAGGGGGCGAGAATCGCCTTGCGTGCGGCGGCCTCTTCTTCCTGACCCATGCTGGTCCAGACGTCGGTGACAATCAGGTCGGCACCGCGCACCGCGGCCACGGCATCATGCAGGATCGTGACGTGATTACCGCCGGTCTGCCACATCGCGGCAGTCGGTGCGTAACCCGCCGGGCTGCCGATGCGCAGTTGAAAGTCGAAAATCTGCGCGGCTTCCATCCAGGAGTGGGCCATATTATTGCTGCCGTCGCCGATATAGGCCACGGTCCTGCCGCGCAGATCACCCCAGTGTTCCGTCGCCGTCATCAGGTCGGCGAGGAGCTGGCAGGGGTGGTGGTCGTCGGAGAGCCCGTTGATCACCGGCACCCGCGACGCGGCGGCGAAGCGGATGAGATTGTCGTGACCGAAGGTGCGGATCATCACCATATCGACCATGCGCGAGATCACCCTGGCGGTGTCCTCGATGCTCTCGCCGCGCCCCAGTTGGGTATCCCGTGGCGAGAGGAAAAGGGCGTGGCCGCCCAGTTGCGCCATGCCCGTCTCAAAGGACACGCGGGTGCGGGTGGAGGATTTCTCAAAGATCATCGCCAGTGTCCGGCCCGCGCAAGGGGCGTAGCGCTCGCCCGCACGTTGGATTTTCTTCAGGGCGATGGCGCGCTGCAGGAGCGCCCGCAGTTCGGCGGGGCTGAGATTGGAGAGGCGCAAAAAGTGACGGACGTTCATGATGCGGATTCCAGAAGGCTGGCCAGGCCAGCGACGAGGAGGTCGATTTCTGCCTCTTGCAGAATCAGCGGTGGCAATAGACGGATCACCCGTTCGGCAGTGACGTTGATGAGCAGACCCGCGTCCAGGGCGCGCTCCACCAGACGCTCGGGCTTATGGGCCAGTTCGATACCCACCATCAGACCTATGCCGCGCACCTCCACCACCTCGGGATGCTGGCCAAGACGTTCGCGCAGACGCTGACGGAGCAGGACCCCCATTTGTTCCGCATGGGCGGGGATGGCCTCTTGCTGCATGGTGTCGAGCACGGCCTGGGCGGCGGCGCAGACCAGAGGCCCGCCGCCGAAGGTAGTGCCGTGTTTACCCGGTCCGAAGAGCGCGGCGGTCGGCTGGCGGGCCAGCATGGCGCCGATGGGTACCCCGTTGCCCAGCCCTTTGGCCAGACTGAGCACGTCAGGGCGCAGGCCGGGAATCTGCTGGTAGGCGAAGAAGGCCCCGGTGCGGCCGATGCCGGTCTGCACCTCGTCCAGCATCAGGAGCAGCCCATGCGCGTCGCAGACCTCCCGCAGCCCGGTCAGGAAGCCCTCAGGCGCCGGGCGCACACCGCCTTCGCCCTGCACCGGTTCGACGAGAATGGCGCAAATGCCGGGGTTGGCTTCAACCAGTGCGCGGACGGTGTGGAGATCGCCATAAGGGGCGCGCACAAAGCCCGGCACCAAGGGGCCGAAGCCTTCCTGGATGCGGAAATTGCCGGTGGCCGTCAGGGCCGCCAGGGTGCGGCCATGAAAAGCGTTGCTGAACACCAGAATCTGCGGTTCGGCGACGCCTTTGCCGTGACCGTGGAGGCGGGCGATTTTGATGGCCGCTTCATTGGCCTCGGCGCCGCTATTGCAGAAGAAGGCCGCATCCATGCCGCTGACGGCGCAGAGGGTGTCAGACAGTTTTTCCTGCACCGGAATATGGTAAAGATTGGAGGTATGCAGCAGTTGCCCGGCCTGGGCCTGCAAGGCACGGGTAACGGCCGGATGGCTGTGCCCCAGACCACAGACGGCGATTCCTGCCAGGGCGTCCAGATAACGGCGCCCCTCGGTATCATAGAGCCAGACGCCCTCGCCTCTTGCAAAGGCGACCGGCAGCCGGGCGTAAGTAGACATGAGTGGCATCAGGCTGGTGCCTCCCCGTCCAGGGCGAAAGCCGCGTGCAGCGCCCGCACCGCCAGTTCCAGATATTTTTCTTCAATGACGACGGAAATCTTGATCTCGGAGGTGGAAATCATCTGGATGTTGATGTTTTCCCGCGCCAGCGTTTCAAACATGGTGGCGGCGATACCGGCATGGGAGCGCATCCCGACGCCCACCACGGAAACCTTGACGATATGGGTGTCGCCCCGCACGTCCTCGGCGCCGAGTTGCTGGGCCACGCCCTGGAGAATATCGCGGGCCTTGGCGAAATCATTGCGGTCCACCGTGAAGGTGAAGTCGGTTTTGCCCGCCTCCGAAACATTCTGGAGGATCACATCCACATTGATATTGGCCGCGGAAATCGGACCCAGAATGGCATAGGCGATGCCCGGATGGTCGGGCACGCCGACGACGGTGATTTTCGCCTCATTGCGGGAGAAGGCGATGCCGGAGACGCGGGGAGCTTCCACAGAATTTTCCTCATTGGTGACCAGGGTGCCGGGTCCATCCTGAAAAGACGACAAGACCCGCACGGGAACATGGTATTTCATGGCGAATTCGACGGAGCGGGTTTGCAGAACCTTGGCACCGAGGCTGGCCATTTCCAGCATTTCTTCAAAGGTGATGCGATCCAGACGGCGCGCCCGTGATTCCACCCGTGGGTCGGTGGTGTAAATGCCGTCCACATCGGTGAAAATATCGCACTCATCGGCATGCAGCGCCGCCGCCAAGGCCACGGCGGTGGTATCGGAACCGCCACGACCCAGGGTGGTGATATTGCCATGCGGATCGACCCCCTGAAAGCCCGCCACGACCACAATCTTGCCGGCATCCAGTGCCGCCCGGATCTTGTGATCGTCAATATGCTCGATGCGCGCCCGGTTATGGGCCGAATCGGTCATGATGGCGACCTGTCCGCCGGTGAACGACATGGCGGGTTGACCAATATGCTCCAGAGTCATGCTCAGCAGCGCAATGGTCACCTGCTCGCCGGTGCTGAGCAAGGTGTCCAGTTCGCGTTCCGCCGGGGCATCGGCCAGGGCGCGCGCCAGTTGCAGGAGGCGGTCCGTCTCGCCCGACATGGCGGAAACCACCACCACCACCTGATGACCGGCGCGATGACTGGCCGTGACCCGTTCCGCGACGGCACGGATGCGTTCCACGCTGCCCACGGAAGTACCGCCAAATTTCTGTACGATGAGTGCCATTTTCAGTGATTTCATGAAAAATTAAGGGCAAATGATAAATCGTTGCGGCGGGGTCTGTACAGGACGCGCTGCGGACGCCCTTTGCGGCGCGGTGCCCGCCGTGAACTCAGCGATCGGCTATGGAGTCTGGCGCCGGTGCGGCTTTGGGCTTTTTGAGCAGAGAATACACGGGGCAGTAGCCAATCACGCCGGTGGCGATGAGGAGCAACCCGGAAAAGGTCCATTCCTTGTAAGGGAAGGGATTGACGAAATAAACCAGAAAAATGATGGCGCCGAAGTAAATACGCAGCCAGCGCTCGGTAGTGTTCATGTTTTTGATGACTTTCATGGTCCGGCGCCTCCGTAAATCAGAGAACCACATGCGGGTTAAACTATAGGTCTGATCGGGGCGCCCTGCAACAACACCCCGAATTCCTATATGGATTAGTGTCTGGCGCGCAGCCTCTAATACCCGCTTCACTCTGGTGTTTGAAGGCCAGCACCGTGACCGCATCTTACCCCGGCAGCAGCGTGTCCACCTTGTGTTGGGCGATGATGTGCCCGTGCGCGGCGGCTTCTGAGAGCCACTTCAGGCCCAGCGCTTTGTTCCGGGTTACGCCTTGTCCTTTGAGATAGCAGGTACCCAGCCAATCCATGGCGTCCAGATGACCTTGCCTGGCTGCGGCCTCAAACCACGCCGCAGCGATGGGATATTGCCCGGCTGCGTAGAAGGTCAGGCCCAGCACGTTTTTCGCTTCGGGGGCGCCCTCATCCGCATGAATGATGTGCTGGACGATCTGATCGTCCAGCACCAGAGGGATTCGCCCTTCCAGGCTGTTCAGGCTCACCTTCCAGGCAGTATCCGTTGCTCCACGTCGGCCGGGGCACTGTTCTCCGGTTATGGTGCCATCTTCTATCCATCTCAGAATAGAGCGTGTTGTTACCCCTGCCAGCATCGCTGCGGTGGGAGTGCGGATAGCGGGGGGGGTGTACCAAAATGGCTCATCGTGCCCTCAAGTGCTCACGTCGCCGCCTTTACGACGGCCTGGTATGGTAAAGCGCGCCGTCCTGCTCAGGACGACAAGCCTCAGTGCTCACGCGCCCACTGTATCGCTTCGGCGACGATCGCCACTCCGGTGGTTGGGTGTTTATAGCTCTGATTGGAGGGCATCGCAAGAAGGGTCCACTACGGGCCGAAGAGATGCCGGATGATTTGATCGTCCAGCGCCAGGGGGCGCCGTAATTTGTTGTGTATGGCGTCGTTGATTCTGAAATTGAACTCATAATAACGTCCGGATGATGTCCTGACAATCTATACATAACATAGGAAATGACGAATATTCGCCCTTCCAGGCTGTTCAAACACCCCTTCCAGACGACGTCCGTTGCTTCGCGTCGGCCGGGGGCACTGTTCTCCGGTCATGGTGCCGTCTTCTATCCATCTCAGGATGGAACGGGTCGTCACTCCGGCCAGCATCGCGGCGGTGGAGGTGCGGATAGCGGGGGTATCCAAGGGGGCCATCGCATCCTCCAATGCGCACGTCGTCGTGCTTGGTAAACTTTCCGGCATGACGCTGGGCAAAATCATACTGCCGCATATTAGCGCATTACGACAATATAGTGATGCGCTCAAGGTGCATGGTGGATCCGCCTCATGGCTGCAGCGAAATAGTATAGGCAAATTGGGCAAGTATAACAGCTTCCGGAAACAACCTCATTACGCCCGAATTCAACGATTGATCCGGAAAATGGCTATGCATGCATCCTGGCGGTTAGCTCAATGCCCAGGGCTTTCATGACCGCAAGCGTCGTCTTCAAGGTTGGGTTGCCGTGCTCACTGAACGAACGGTAAAGCTGTTCGCGGGAAAGCCCAGTTTGGCCTGCAATCTGGGCCATCCCTTTGGCGCGGGCGACGACACCAAGCGCGTGGGCGATATAACCGGCATCGTTCGTTTGGAACGCTTCAGCCATGAAGATTGCGATCGCCTCGTCGGAGGTCAGATCCTCGGCAGGGTCATAGGTAGTCAGTTTCTCGGCCATTTCATTCGCTCCATTCATCAGCCAGGCGCTTCGCGGTCTTGATGTCCTTTACTTGCGTGCTCTTGTCGCCGCCGCACAGCAGGACGATGATTGTTTCCCCCCGCCGCTGGAAGTAAACACGGTATCCTGGGCCATAGTGGATTCGCAATTCGCTGATCCCCTGCTTGCCATTATAGGCGCAATTGTAGTTTATAAACAACTTTCCGTCAATTTTGCTTTAGTGGCTGAAGCAGGGCCGGGCGAGGAGTATGTCAACATGCGCATGTCGCCGTCTTTGCGACGACAGCAAAGCACCCTGTCTTCGTGATTGTGCGGACATAAATAGCCTGTCGTCATTATCGTTGCGACACCCAATAGCATGTCTCCGTAATTACGACGACGCTGTTTATAGATGTCCTCGTGGTAACGAGGACATCGGCTGAGCCCGCATTTAAGCAGCCTGCCAAAATCGCTCATAAATGCCCAGCGCGCTCCAGTCGAAAGACAGTTTTGTTTTATGTTACAAATGATTGCAGGACTTGTGGAGAGTGCCATAACAAAATGGCACAACTTGTGCTGTTGTCAGATCAGTGCGCATCCCCCTGGTTGCGACGCTTTTCTTCCATACACAAGGAGCAAGATCATGAGCATGCTTGTCAAGAAGGCGCAGGCCCGCGCCGAAGCCGGTTTCACCCTCATCGAACTGATGATCGTCATTGCCATCATTGGTATTCTGGCGGCTATCGCTATTCCGCAGTATGAGAAGTATATCTCCACGGCGCAGGCTAACGATGCTGCGTCCAATTTCCATTCGGCAGTTGATGCGTATACCGCCGCAACCGCTGCGGCACAAGCCGGTCAAATTACCACCGTAGCCATTACAAGAGGTACAACGCCAGGAACCGGGCAAACTGCTCCAACACTAAATCCAATGTCACCAAATCCTTTGCCTGGGGCAAAGGCTGCAACCAATTATGCTTATCAAGCCGGAACAGTAGGAGCAACTATAGGAACTGTTTATGTATCAGCAGCAAGTGCCGGCACTACTCCTGTAGCTGGCGTTGTAAACCCCTCAGATTCTGGTTACTACACGATATCTATACCGCTAACCGGAACACCAGGAACCAATCAAACTGCAGCAGATGATACCGCAGGGATGATTAATAAGGCATATCCAGGAGCATGTACTGCTGGAGCTACTACTACAGCTCTTACTACACCATTTAAAGGCGATTGTAATGTTTATGTTACAACCACTGGCACTGTTGTAACACTAAAACCTTAATATTGAAATGCAATCAGGCGCATCTGATTATGATGCGCCTGATTATAAAAACAAAAATAAAGATATGAGTTTATGCAATAATTTATGGGGCTTTTTAAATCTGGCATGGCTAAACTTTCTTGCGTTACCATTTGTGAATTATTTAGACAATAAATTATCGCTTGAAGGTGCCATCCTTCCTTTTCTCATAAGCCTTACCCTAATAATACTCTTCTGGCGTCAAGTCAAAGACCAGCGAATCATTCTGGGTTTCCTGCTCTTTGCCGTGACCATGGGTTTGTTCACGCAATATTGGGGTATCACCGGCTTGCATCTGTTTAC
>JBBIUH010000033.1:0-21720 GCA_037440305.1 Acidithiobacillus sp. | reverse complement strand
GGCAGGAAAATGAAGAAAATAGCAAAATATAGGGCAATAATGGGTTAAATCACCCCAAAAATGGCGTTTTTAAAAACCATGGACGGAAATGGGCGGCGGCCGTGAGCTAAAACCGACAGGCTGCTAGTGTCACACAAGCCAATTATCCTATGCGGAGCCGCAATACTAGTCCCCATAAGGAGAACTGCATGAGTCAGTCCATGGGCACATACGTACCCCAACTCAGTGTCATAGATTCCCTCAACAATGCGCTGGTGAGTTTTTTTCATTCGCGTGCCGCGTTCACGCTGGGCATGGGGATTTCACTATGTTGTTGATATTATTTAACAGTATCGCCGTGCACGCTGTACATGTGCTACGCACGGCGATGTTGGCGCAGACGCGCCCTTCCCCTGCCGATCATGGGCTGAGATCACCGCAAGGCCCACGGATACTTCTGCTGGTGAATGCACGGACCAACGGCAAAACGATCGTCTCCGTTGAGGTGGCTCTGGAGCGCGCTGGCGGCCAGGTAAGACGGGTCACGGAGCGTCCCGAAGCCGAGCAGTTGATGCGACACTGGGATCCTGAAGTGTTTGTTCTGCTCGGATGGTCTGCCGCGACGGGCGACTGGCTGCGGCGTCTGCAATTCGCACCGCGTCAGGACGATTTGCCCTTCCTGGTGGTCGGCAGTAGTGCAGAAGAAGACCACCAGGAACCAAACGCCGTAGCAGCGCTGGAGGTAGGTGCGCAGGCGTATATCCCTGCCAGTCTGGGATTGGAAATCTTGACCGCCCAGGTGCGAGGTCTCCTCAAAAAGCTGCGCACACATGTGCCGACACGGGTGGGTGAAGAGGAAAACCTCTGCATTGATCTCGTGTCACTGCGTGTCTGGATATTGGGACAGGAGATTCACCTGCCGCGACGCCTTTTCTATCTGCTTTACTATTTCGCCACCCACCCGGACGAAGTTGTTTCCAACGATCAGATCGCCGACATCCTGTGGGGTGGTAAGGGCACCTATCTCGCTCCCAATACTCTGGTGGTCAAGATTTATCGTTTACGCAAGATTCTGGAAAGCGCCGGGGCCAAAGGCTGGCTGGAAACAGTGCACAGTTTTGGATACCGATTTTCACCACCAAAGAATGCGTGAAATGTCATGAAAACGTCATAAGAATATCATAAAAACGCCACCTCAGTGACACATGGATGCAATATTCGGCTGTTAGCATAGGGGCTATTCCAGGAGGCAAAAGACCTCCACTTTTGATGTCGTCGGATACATCCCGGCGCATATAAGAGGTAGCCGCATGAATGCCGTAATACAAAGCTCAGCACGCCCGCTGGTGGTGCTGGAGCGGAACACATTGATTGCCAACGCCTTGCTTGATCGACTGTCTGCCTATACCGGGTCGATATTTCGGGTCAGTGACCTGCATCGTTGCAAGATCGCCTTGCGCGCGCAGCGACTCACTCCAGTTCTCTTTCTCGCCGGCAAGCCGCTGGAAAGCCGTTGGGCCGACTGGAAAGCGCAAGTCAAGTGGGCTACCCATGCCTCCTGCCCTGTAACGGCTATAGATTTATCCAAGGGATCTGCTGCGCCTGCTTTCCTGAAGTCTCAGATTATCGAGGACATGGTGGACCTCGACGACCCCTCTGTGGATGCCGCTCACCACATTGAAAGGCTCATCCAGCAGACTGCTATCACGACGCTCGCCTATGGTCCACTGCAGATCGATCAATCCCGCAAGACATTAAGTAGCGCGGGACGATCTGTCGCCATAAAAGACACGCTGTTTACGTTAATGGCTTTATTTTGGGGCCATCCCCAGTGTGTCTTGTCACTGAAACTCCTGCAGAAAACTTTGGCCGAAGCGGAAACAACATCCGCCATCGATGCCCGCATGGCGGTCAGCGCCTTACGCAGTCGCCTGCGTTTCCTCGGTTTCGACGACTGCATCGTCACGCTCCGTGGACGCGGCTATCAGTTCAATCCCCCCGATATGTTCCGGCACAACACCTCCTTCACCGATTTTTCTTCTTCCGTGCGCCGCTTCGGCGCCGCTTCTTTCTGATATTTCGGGAGTTTTATTGATGAATACCGCTTACCTCATCCATCTCGCCAATTACTCTGACGGTGTGCTTTATGTGCTCGCCAGTCTTCTTGTGGTCGCCCTGGGCGTCATTGTCGACCGCTTCTGGTATCTACGCCGCACCATTTTGCGCGGCACCGTTTTTGTGCAGGAGCTCGCCCAGCACGGGCGATTGGATCGAGACGCCCTGCAAACCCTCGCGGATGACGCCGGCGACTTGCCGGAGGCGGCGCTTTTGAAAACGGCGGCGAGCCATTCGGGGCACGTGCAGGGCGATCCACTCGCCAGTCGCCTGGAAGAGAGCATCCTGGTCATGGCGCCGCAACTGGATCGTCGGTTGTGGCTGTTGGACACCATCATCACCCTGGCTCCGCTGCTGGGACTTTTCGGCACCATCATCGGTATGTTTCACGCCTTCTCCATATTGGCTGCACCAGGGCACGCACCGACGGCGGTGACGGGCGGGGTGGCGGATGCCCTGGTCGCCACCGCCACCGGCCTTTTCATCGCCATGACCGGGTTGGTGGCTTTCAACGCCTTCAATAATCAGGTGCGGCAGATCCTGCTACAGTTGGATTCGGTGAAGACCATGTTGCTCAACCGCATGGATGGACACCCTATCACCGATGGTGAGGGGAATATCCAGACCGCGATGCCGAAGGTGGCGGCGGCCGTGGTGAGGGCGAGTTGATGGAACGGCGCTACTTCGAGCGGAAGAAGGGCCGGGTCGAGATCATCCCGATGATCGACATCATGCTCTTTCTGCTGGTGTTTTTCATCATGATCACCATCCAGATGATTCCGGACAAGGGATTGAACCTCCAGCTCCCGGCATCCAGCCAGGCAAAAATGCTGCCGCACCCGCATTACACCATCAACATCGAAAAAGATGGCACGGTGAATGTGAAGGGCCATCACTATGCTTTGGCCGCGCTACAAAAAATGCTGGCGAGCGACGGCAACCCCGGCAAGACCCAGATCACCATAGCGGCCGATAAGGCCGTACCGTTTCAAGATTTCGTTCACGTCATGGATGTCTGCCAGAAGGCAGGGGTCAGTGATATTGGCATTGCTGCAAAGACCGCGAAGTAACTCAACCGTAACTACAACAAGAGGAGTATGTCCGTGAAACATCAGTATCGTTATCATCCCTTATTTAGTGCATTGATTGCTGCTGGTTTGTGTGGGATGTCCGGCATGGCATTCGCTACCGGTGTAACCGCTCCCACCACCTCGTCCAGCATCAATGTCGGAGAGGTATCCTCTACCACCGGTGCTTTAGACACGCTGGCTCATCTCCCCACAAAAAAACAGGTATTCAATTCCACTCAATCGGTGAAAGTAATCAATAAGCGTCAGATGGCCACCGCAGGTCCTGCGGGTGGGGCGGCACAAGCGCTCGCAGTGGCGCCGGGAATCAATGTCGTGACCAATGGGCCGAGTGGCGCGCCACGCTCTTCGATCAGCATTAATGGCATGAAAACAGGCTGGGGAAACATTGCGGGCAATGCGAACGATGGTACGGTCATGGTCACCTTCGACGGCGTGCCGGTGGTCGATCCCGCCTACGGCGTCTGGCAAGCCTCAGAGCTACCACAGATGTCCATGATTAAGGGCATTACGGTAACTTACGGCCCAGGCTATCCGCTGAATCGTTGGTATAACAATATTGGCGGCTCCATTAATTTTTCGCCGCTGCAACCGACCAGGAAGGCTGGGGCATCCATAGGCATGTACTATGGGAGTTTTGATTCTAAAGGTATCCACTTCAATGTTCGCACTGGCGAGCACGATGGCTGGTCCGGGATCATTGCCGGAGGGGTCGGTAGTAGCGGAAATTATTTGAATGGATATGGCTTCAACAACCCTGGGAATAATTACGCCTATTATGGAAAAGTACGGAAAATATTTCATGGTGGTCACGTAAGTTTTGGTGGTTATGTCTCTCGTTCGGTTGCCTACAGACCGTTGCCAATCCCGGTAACGGCCAATCCGAACGTGACCATTTATGGGGTCAACCCAAACACCGGAAATGTGAATCCCGGCCCTATCTACAGTCAGCAGACTACAGGATTTTACACGACCCTCCCATATTCTGTTTACTGGAAAGAAGCTTTTGTGAAGACCTACCTTATTTATTCTCGTTTCGAAGAGCATCTTTCACGGAATATGGAGATCCATAACCTGTTGTGGTATCGGTATGGCGACCGCGTGCATCTGCACTACAACAATACTGGCAATGCCGCTAATGTGTTGAATCAGTATTACAACGCGTCTAATCATACGTATGGAGACAAGCTTTACTTCACTGTAAATGCACCATACAATGATGTTGCTTTCGGTGGCTATTTTCTGAATTCCAAATACAATTCCTTGCTTGATTTCTACAATCAGAGCCAAATTGCAACATATAATTCGTTAAGCCCAAATGCCGGGAATAACGTGATTATAAACGGTGTGCCGGTGTACAACAGCCTCTCCCTGCCAAGCGCGTTCCATAGTTCATATCTCTATATGACGGACCTTGCTGCCTTTGTCCAAGACGTCATTCGTCCCATCCACAGCCTGCGCATTACGCCCGGTATTCGCGTGGTTCAATTCCAAACAAATTTTGTGAACAACTCTGCCGCCCAGTTCCCCACGAGTGTGGCTAATCTTATCGGTCACAATGGTGATTATCAACCGAACTCCTCGACAAATTTCACAGAGTTCGAGCCATCCATCGGTGTGAATTATAAAGTAACACCAAATATTGCGTTATATGGTAACTATGCCACTGGCTATAAGGCACCTGCGGGCGCTACCGGAACCTATGCCCATGAATTGACTTCCACTCTACAGCCCCAGAAGTCGACACAGTACCAGGTCGGCGTGAAAACGTATGTCAAAAATTATGGCCTGTTGCATCACGCAGTCTTCAATGCTAATTACTACCACCTGGATGACACCAATGAAATCATTCCCATCCCGGTAGTAAACCATCTTTACTCGCGCTTCGCATCTGGTTCGTCAGTATTCAGCGGGGTCAATCTGTCGATGGATGATAATCCGCTTTATAATTTATATCTGTTCTCCAATGTGAGCTTCGAAAAGGCTGCCTACGCGAGCTACACCACAGGTCATGGCGTATCGTACGCTGGCCTTCCGGTTTCCAATGTTCCCGCACAAACCGCCAACATTGGTGCCTATTACCAGTTTTATCATGCGGGTATTCTGTTTGAGCCACGAGTTTGGTGGCAGTACACCGGCGTTCAGAATATTTACAACAACAATACCGGAGCCCCCACCCGTCAGAAGTTACCCAGTTTTGGTATATTCAACGCCTCGCTGCGGGTCAAGGTATCTAAAAGATATCTGTTTGCCGGGATGCATGATGCCTCCGTTAACGTAACAGTCCTTAATCTTCTGAATAAGCAATACAACAATTACGAGTACATTTCTGGTGGCGGCTATTACGGGGTGGCTGGCCAGCTACTGGGGGAACCAGGCATGCCACGCGCAGTTTATCTCAGTGTAAGTGCCTCATTCTAGCTGAATGAAGTAACACATTTAGCCGGGGAGAAATTCTATTCTCCCCGGTTTTTGCATGTCGGAATGTCATATTATGGTCATTATGGCGTAATAATGGTGTCACAATTCTCCTGTACCATTTTGCCTGTTGCTTGGGCAACATAATGAGATCGTGTAATTTTATGCGAGCATATTCTTATACAGGAGCCAGAAATGAATAAGCGGTATCGTATAAACCCGTTATTGTTCGCAATGTGTACTGCGGGGCTTTGTACTTTGAGCACTTTAACGGCGGCCTATGGTGCCGATTCGGCGCCTGCTATCGACGCTTCTCAAGTGCATGGTTCAGGTGGCCTATCCACCAGTGTTGGCGAAGTAAACGCTTCGGCCAACGCGTTTTCCGAATCTGCTAAGGCGCTGGCCAGTACCGACGGCAAACTGACCAAAAAGAACGTTTTTGAGTCCACGCAATCTCAGGCGGTTCTTGGGAAACGTGAAATTCAGGGTGTAGGCCCTGCCGCAGGGGCGGCGCAAGCGCTCTCTCTGGCGCCCGGCGTCGCGGTACGTGGCTATGGTGGCATCGCCTCGACCGCACGCTATGAAATCGCTGTACGGGGCGTGAAGGTCGGTTGGTCCTCCGTGAATGGTGACGTCGAACGCAATGGCTTGACGGTGCTGTTTGACGGAATCCCCATGAACAATTTGATTTCCCACAATGGTGGTTGGGATTCCAACGAAATTCCCATTCTGCAGATGATCCATGGCATCAACGTGACCTATGGTCCTGGAAATCCCG
Source organism: Acidithiobacillus sp. (assembly GCA_037440305.1). Lineage (GTDB taxonomy): Bacteria > Pseudomonadota > Gammaproteobacteria > Acidithiobacillales > Acidithiobacillaceae > Acidithiobacillus. Next base: position 15,342 of record JBBIUH010000033.1, on the reverse strand, counting down.
CCGGCCGGTGGTTCGACAGTATCGGTGGCACCATCAATTTTGTGCCGCTGCAGCCATCCGTAAAACCGAGCGCCGAGATAGGTACCACCTTTGGCAGTAACGGCACGCTCGGCTACAACTTCGATCTCAAAACGGGGATGTACGATGGCTGGTCCGCGGTCCTGGCCGGGGGCTATACGAAAAACAACACCTTCCGCACGGGTTCGTTCAGTGCCCCATCCCAATCCTTCGCCTATTTTGGCAAGGCGGTAAAGACCTTTAGGGGTGGCACCTTTAGTCTCGGCGGTTATGTGGACAGCTCGCGCGAATTCAGACCCAACTTTATACCGGTCACCCCCATACAGGGCATCACTACCCAGGGCTTGAATGCCAACGCACCTTTGTACAGTCAGCAGACCAGCGGGTTTTACGCATCACTTCCCGAGTCTATCTGGTTTAAGCAATTGAAAGTACAAGACTACATGCTTTACTCCAAGCTGAATCTCCAGCTCAGCAAGGAAGTCACGCTGCATGAGATGGCCTGGTATCGCCATGGTTACAGACTCCATTATCGCATCACCAATTACACGCCGGGAGGCAGCGCGAATTCCGAGTACTACGATCCGACATCGGACACCTACGGGGACAAACTGTATTTCGACTGGCGGTTGCCGATGAACCTTGTGAAGGCTGGAGGGTCGTGGATTCATCAGCAATACACCAGCCGATATGCCGGGTATAATACGCTTCTGGGCACCAGTCCGTCGTTTCCCAGTCAGTACAATAGTGACGTGCTGTATAACAACTATTTGGCGGGATTTATTCAGGATACGGTTACGCCATTATCCGGGTTAAAGATAACGCCAGGCATTGCGGCGGTCCAGTACCAGACCCAAATGTACAACAATGGGAATCAGGTATTCACCAATCTTCCTACAGGTGCCCAAAATCAGACGCTGATCAACAGTGCTGCGGATACCATATCCGGTCTTGAACCTTCGGTTGGCGTTCGCTTTGCTCCGGTAAAGTGGGGCTCACTCTATGCCCATTATGCCCGGTCCTATCAAAATCCCACCGACAATAACTTTGGCGCCTACAACAGCCACGGAGGCAGTATAGACTTCAACAGCTTGAAGCCAGTAAAAAGCACAGATTATGAAGTCGGAGCCAAGTTTCTAGTGCACAACTGGATGTTGCTGCATAACTTCACGTTCAACATCAACTACTATTATGATCACCTGGCCAATGAGACCATAGCGACCTATCTGACAAACATCGCACAGACCAAATTTGCTTCGGCCAATGCGGTGGTGAATGGCGTGAACATCGCCATTGCCGACAACCCCTCCTGGAATTGGCACCTGTTCGCCAATCTGGCACTCAATCATTCGTACTATACCTCATATACTCCGCAGGGTGGTGGTACGACGTTATATGGCGCCAATGTATCTTATAGCCCCGACCTCACTATGAGCGCTGGTCTTGACTATCGGTACTACTATCATGGGTTCCTGTTCTCCCCACAGTTCGTGGATCAGTACACCAGTTCACAGTATCTCTTCAACAACGTGACCGGTGCGCCATCGCACCAGAAGCAGCCGGGATACAACGTCTCCAACCTCAGTCTTGGGATAAAAACGACCAGATTGAATCGATACGTTCCGACCCTGAAAGATGTGAAGCTCTCCGTGGGAATATACAATCTCTTTGATACACACTATAACCCCATTGAGTACATCACCAGCGGCGGGTATTTCGGTGGCAACAGTACCGGCGCCATTTTGGCTGATCCGGGAGCTCCCCGTCAGTATTTTGTGACGGTAGCGGCCAAATTCTAGGGCGTTTTACGGCGCTGCGTCCTGTGACGCAGCGCACTTTGTCAAGTTATGCCGTCATGATTTGACAAAGGGTAGTGATCAAGCCGAGGGCAAGTAAAATGCCCTTAGTCTTTGCGTCATAATGAGGAAATGAAATAATGGTCCGGCCGATTCATTTAACTATGCTATGCGCAATTTCCGTTCTGGCTCTGAGCATACCGGTCTCCATGGGCGGCATCTGGCATCCATCGGTCAGCAGCATGCCTGCACGCCGACCTCACTGCTCAAGGTTGGCGGTCCGGAGCAGTTGAAGCAGGAGTGGATCGCGAGCAAGGGTGTGAAGAGCTATGACCGCTTCATGGCATACCTGCGTCACTACGCCCAGGCCCATGGGGTGACCATCGCCAGTTATGAAGCCAATGAGGGAAAGCTCCATTGAGTCCGCGCAAATTCACCATGACCGATCTGTCCGATCAAGGACGTCTGCACAACGAGGACATTGAACACCCATGAATACATCCACGCTACCTTCCCCAATGCAGCCCGTGCAATTCAAAAAGGATCATTTTGGGCGAGCACTGATTGTCGGCGCGGTGCTGGAGGCGCTGATGATGGGCGGATTGATTTATTCCAATTGGTCCCAGCCGGTGACGGTCAAGCCAAAACCCAGGATCATCGCGATCCACATGATCCAGCCGGCACCGCCGAAACCCAAGCCGACTCCGCCGCCGCCAAAGCCCGTGGTACAACCAAAGCCGATTCCGAAACCTGTGCCCAAACCAACGCCACGGCCAATTCCGCAGCTGGTGCGGCATCATCCGTTGCCGCCCAAGCTGTTGCTCGCCAAAACGCCCGCTCCGCAGGCTCCGGTTTACACTCCACCGGTGACGCCGCCTGCGCCACCGCCGCCACCGGCACCGAGTCCAGCAGCACGGCAGGCCGCCATCGACAACTACGCAGCCATGCTGCGTGCGCGGGTCCAGGCCAACGCGCGCGTGCCTGACTCCGTCCGTATGATGCATGTCAGCGGCACCGCGGTGATCTCCTTTCGCCTGACACCATCCGGTCATCTGCTTTCTGCACATGTCGCCCAAAGCAGCGGCATTGGTGCCATTAATCGTGCGGCACTCAAAGCCGTGGAAATCGCCAGTTATCCCCCATTTCGCAAAAAAATGCCCAAACACGACATGACCTTTAATGTGCAAGTGCATCTTTCCGCCCATGACAGCTAATTATTATGTTTAGGAGTTTGCAGTAACATGAAAAAATACATCTGACGATTGCAATATTCAGCGTCATCTGTTAAGATTATATCTGCGAATAACCGGTTTAATTTTACAATTTATATCATCCAACTACGGAGTTTTGCATGTCTGAAGAGATTCAAGAATGGCCAAGAAGTACGCGATGGATACATGTGGGATTTGCGTTGGTAGTGACTTTCCTGCTTTTTAGCGAACTCGACATGAAGGCAATATGGAAGAAAGTTGGTGAGCTTCCATTTCGGCACTTGCTATTTCATGCGCACATGTGGGTTGGCATGTTTGCGACGTTGGTTATTCTGGCATTTTGGCTCGAAGTTGTACGCATCAAGAAGCTGCGCTCGCATCTTTTCCCATATAGTGGAGAGTATTTAGAAAATATATGCACCGATATAAAGGGACTGGCAGATAGAAGGCTGCCACCCAGTGGGATGCGCGGTGGTTTACCAGGGATGGTGCATGGATTTGGTTTGCTGGCCGTGACTGGCATGGCTATTTTGGGATTTGTAATGTTTTTCCTGATTCCAAATTACGGGGTGGCCGCGCCTATAGGCATTTACCAAATACCCAAGAAATTACATGACTTTCTGTCATCGTTTGTCTGGTTATATTGGTGGGGCCATATCGGCATGGCGGCATTGCATACAATTAAATCTCCCGCCGTTTTGCGGGTATTCAGACCTTAGAAGGGGGTCACCGGAATATTTTACCCACCTGGAAGCCACTCTTGGAATGCTCCGGTACTCTGGACTACCTGGATGCATTCTTTCTACGCGGTCTGCTGCCGGTGCAGGGGGAGTGGCGTCTCGCGTATTTAGTGGTCGCCACGATGATAATATCGACGCCCATGCTCTTGCCGCCGATCTTCTCTGTGCCGATCACCATTTCGGTATCTGTGCTCATCACGGTACCTATAGTCGGCACGCTGACCATAGTAAACTGACGGTGTCATGTAGTAACCAGAAGCATAATCCCGGTTGTCAGCAAACGCGCTGTGGGCAACGGGAAACGTGAGCCCCAGGAGAAATAACGGTGTTATCAATAGATGTTTTTTCATAGGATTCCGCATGTTGAAGAAAATATGCGTTAACAATGGCAGTCTGTCACTGTTAACGCATTGCATAGAATGGGTTGCAATCAGCGATCCTCACCGTGATGCCATCCATCCCCCCTTCCCCCGTAATAACCTCCATAATAGCCCCCATATGGAGGAGCTATTATACAGCCAGAAAGCATGGAAGCGCCCAAAAAAACCAACATCACCACATAAACAAGTCGCTTTATTTTCTTCATGTTACTCATAAGATTCCCTCCATGCAATGACTGTAACATCACGCTGACACGCTTTCTGCTAATAAAGCGTTCAGCGACTTGCTCCATCCACGCGCCTGCCATGACCCAAATAAAACAGTTTAGCGAACTAAATGTCAAGTTATTAATTGGCCTTGCTTCAAGCCGTAATAATAGTGAATTCTTATCGTTACTGACGAACCGAACCGCCTCCTGTTTGCTAGAGCGCTTTCGATGACACCGCCGAAAAGGCGTTCGCCGGGCAGGCCAAGAAGATTATCCCGGTTGGCCTGCGCTGCTATGCATTACAGACGTAACGCTTCTCAATACACTAATATTTTGCCGAGGTCAGTCCGTTGGGGGCGAAATTCAACGACCAGTTCACGGACCTGGAACTTTTGGAAATGACCGAATGTCATAGATCGGTTCCACCCGTAGATCAATTCGAGTGCCATAATTATTCCATTATTGAACTAAAAACGATGATGGGAAGCATTCTTGTTGGTGGGGCATGGCGTTACCTGGAGTCAAACGATAGCGCGGGAGGCTTTCCCGCTTGATGAAACAGACCCTGCACCGATATGGAGATATATTATGCACCCATTAATGCGCAAAATGACGGCAGAGTTCATTGGTACCTTTGGACTTATTTTTTTTGGTGGCGGCGCGGCGGCCATGGGTAAACCACTCATAGATATCGCTCTGGCTAACGGATTGGCCATCATGATTGCGGCCTATGTATTCGGGGATATCAGCGGCGGTATTGTGAATCCTGCGGTCACTCTTGGCGGCGCCATAGCAGGAAAAATCAGTTGGCGGGATGCGGGCATGTATATGATTGCTCAGATTCTTGGCGGAATAGCCGCTGGATTTGCACTGCTCACGGTGCTGCACGGACCAATGGGGCACCTGGGTGCCACAACCATCAATACAAACCTTATATCTGTCCCAGGGGGGTTCATGCTGGAGGCGTTGGGGACCTTCTTCCTCACCACCACCGCGCTGTATACCGCCATGAGCGATCGTGCTGGTAATGCAGCGCCGCTGGCCATAGGCTTCACTTTGGTCATGATTGTCACATTCATGGGACCGCTCACGGGGGCCAGCGTCAACCCGGCACGGACGTTGGGTCCTGCCGTGGCAGGTGATTACTACACACATATATGGGTTTATCTCATTGCAACCCCGTTGGGGGGGCTGGTCGCCGGTTTGCTTTATAAATTTATGCAGGAAGGTAAAACCGACATGCACTTTAGGGAAGCGTTGAAGGAAGAAGGGATAAATTCCTAATTTTAGGTATCCCCGTTTTACCGGCGCAATACATTAACATACGCCAGATTCGTGTCGCTACGAATCTGGCGTATTTTTGCAAATAAATAAAAACAGTTTGCAATGCTGATATGTTCGCTCGCTATTCATCTGATTTTCGTGACACAGGACTTCGCCAGATAGGTATAGGGCGTGAACTTTTGGTCATGGCCAACCGGCCACAAGCTTTCCCCGAATGAGGTCAGAGTATGCTCCACTTTGCCCAGCGCACGATTTGCATCCACAGGATACAGGCCAACAACAGACCGACGGCGACCAGGAGTGGTGGCATGCTCATGGCAGCAAAACCCATCACATCGCGCAAAAAAGGAATCGCCAGGACCGCCACGAGCACCACCACCACACCCGCGAACATGGGTGCCAGCAAAGGATTATTACCGTTCAGATTATGCAGCGCCGTATGGGTCAGGTCGCGATTAGCCAGGATCAACATAAACAACGCCAGTACTAAGGCAATGAACACACTGATACGAAGGTCTTCTTCGGCCCAACCCAGGTGCTGCAACAATGCCCCTCCGGCCAGAAGAATGACCGCAATCCCAATGCCTTGTGCCAGTGCAAAGCCAATGTTGCCGACGGCGAATGGACTAGAGTTGAGTGGGCGCGGCGGTCGACACATGGCGTCGGCTGCTGTGGGCTCAGCCTCGAACACGGTGGAACAGGCTGGGTCGATCAGCAGTTCAAGCACGGCGATATGCACCGGCAGCAGCAGGATGGGCCAATTCAGCAACGCTGGCAGCAGCGCCAGCGCGATAACAGGCAGATGCACCGCGAAGACAAAGCGCGCGGCTTTGACGACGTTGTCGTAGATGCGCCGCCCCTGTGCGATGGCGGCGACGATACTGGCGAAACTGTCGTCTAGCAGCACTAGGGCAGCCGCCTCGCGGGCTACGTCGGTGCCACGCTCCCCCATGGCGATGCCCACATCAGCAGCCTTGAGCGCAGGAGCATCATTGACGCCGTCGCCGGTCATCGCCACCACATCGCCAGCTTGTTGCAGCACCCGCACCAGGCGCAATTTCTGCTCCGGCTGCAGGCGAGCGCACAAATCCACCTGCAGCAGGCGCTGGCGCAAAGCGACATCATCCAGCGCAGCGATCTCGACGCCGGTGATAACCTCTGGTCTATCGGACAGACCGACCAGTCTGGCAATAGCCCGCGCTGTGGCAGGATGGTCGCCAGTGAGCATGAGAATGCGTATTCCCGCCGCTCGGCATTCAGCAATCGCTGCAGGAACATCGGGGCGCGGCGGATCAAAAAACCCGACCAGGCCCAGGAAGGTAAAATCAAAGTCATGCTGGCTTGGTGGCCACGCCGCGTCTGGACTGCCTGCCTGCCATTCACCCTTGGCCACGCCCAATACCCGCAACCCCCGCTCGGCCATGGCTTCAACCTGACTCTGAATAGCGCACCGCGCCTCATCCGCCAGATGGCAGAGATCGGCAACCGCCTCGGGGGCGCCTTTGGTGGCCAGCAAATGGGTGGCCGGTCGCATACCAGAAAATACCCGGGTCATGGCCAGAATGTCCGGCGACAGCTCGTACTGGAATTCGGGGCGGCGATCGTCGTGAATGTGCTCGGTGCCGGCCAGTTGCGTGTGACCAAAGATATGGATGGCTTTTTCCATCGGATCGAAGGGATCTGTCGGCGTTGCCAGCATGGCGAATTCGACGAGGAGGTGAAAGGTTTCGGACAATTCGCTGCCCGGAGACGCAATGAAATTCGCATCACCTGCGGCCAGCTCCGCGACCTCCATGCGGTTTTGCGTGAGCGTGCCTGTCTTGTCCACCGCAAGCACGGTGACCGCTCCCAGCGCCTCAACGGCGGACATGCGGCGCGTCAACACCTTTTTTTTCGAAATACGCCAGGCGCCCAAGGCCAGAAATACGGTGAGAATGACCGGAATCTCCTGGGGCAGGATGGCCATGGCCAGGGCAATGCCCGAGAGCAGGCTCTCCAGCAGCGAACGTCCATCCCACAACCAGTTCACCAAAACCAGCGATACGGCCAACAACAGCGCGATCACCGTCAGGTTACGGATAAGCCGGCGCGTGGATTGTTGCAGGCCGGAGGTCATCTCTCCCGTTGTTGCCAAAGCTTGGCCAATGCGGCCCACCGCAGTATCTACACCCGTTGCGCCGACCACGGCGAACCCCACCCCCTTGGTAACCAAGGTGCTGGCGTACAAGGTTGACGTGCCATCACCGCCAGGTATGGCCAGCTCAGCGATCTTCGGGTTGGGGAGCTTGTCCACCGGCACGGCCTCACCGGTGAGCAGCGATTCGTCCACCGTGAGCTGGCCCTGCACCAGTTGCGCATCGGCGGCAATGCGGTCGCCCTCGTGCAAAACCAGGAGATCGCCGCGCACCACCTCGCGCCCGGCGATGCGCAGCTCCTGATCGTCCCGGATCACCAGCGCCCGCGGCGCCGAGAGATCGCGCAAGGATTCCAGCGCTCGCTGGGTCTTGCGCTCCTGGGTCAGGGTGATACCGATGACCACGAACACGAAGGCCAGCAGGAAGAGCGCTTCGGCACGGTCCCCGAGGAGCAGATAGATGCCGCCAGCCACCAAGAGCATCACGAACATCGGCTCGACCAAGACACCAAGCACGATGGCCAGGAGCGTTTTTGGCGTGCTTCCCGGCAACAAGTTTGGGCCACCCTCGGCCAGGCGCTGCGCCGCCGTTGCGCGGGTAAGCCCCGTCAAATGATGGGTATCAGTTCGTGCCGTGGGGCGTGTGTCCATGTTCAGCGATCTGTTGCTGAGTGGCCGCCATCGCACTCGCCACGTGCTGGCGGCAGGCGTCCAGTTCTGTAGCAGAGTGGGCTGTGCCAACACAATAATGATAGGCCTGATGAGCCTTGCCAAGCGCAGACTGCTCTAAGCCGTGATGATCCAGATACTCGCCCAGCCGACATTGACAGACGTCTTCAAGATGATGCAACTGGCCAAGTAGCCTCGGTGCGAGGCGATAGATGCCGTCAAACTGCAGGTGTGACGCATAGGCGCCGAGCAGGGTGCGCGGCTGGGTGTCTTGGGCTATACCGTTCCAGGCACGGAGCCACTCCAGCAAGGCTTCTTCCGGCATCGGACGGGCGATGGCGTAGCCCTGCACGCATCCCACCCCTAATACGGCTAAGGCATTGATGGTTTCTGCGGTCTCCGCGCCTTCCACCACATAACGCGCGCCAATGGACTGGGCGAGGGCGCCGACGCTCATGACGAAGACCAGGTCGGCGGGATTTTGCGGAATCTCCTGGATAAAGCTCTGGTCTAATTTGACTTCATCGACGGCGATTTCCTTGAGGCGTAGCAGTGACGCATACGCGCTCCCCACGTCGTCCAGCGCGATGCGCACCCCCATGGCTCGAATTTGAGCGATGCGGTTTTTGGCAAGGTTGAGCGACAGGAATTCGCCACTCTCCAGAATTTCCAGCGTCAACCGCTCCGCTGGGAGGGTGCTCTCTGCGATCGTTACTTCTATACGTTCAAGGAAGGTATCGGAGAGCAGTACCTCGGGTGGGACATTAATGGCGACTTCCAGCGAGAAGCCCGCAGTTTCCCAGTACTGTGCCGCGAGCATGGCCTGGCGCATCATTTGTTCCGCGAGGAGTTGCCCGGCGGCGTGGTCCAGATGATCGAGAAAAACCGCGGGAGGTAAAATCTCGTTACCTTGGCGCAGGCGTGCCAAGGCCTCGACACCGATGATCTGGCCGCTGGCCAAATGCAGTATAGGCTGGTAATACGCTACCAACGCACCTTGATGAAGCAGTTCGATATAGGGCCGCCGTTGCATGGTCGATGCCTCATCGTCACCCTGAAAAGCGCGCCAGAACCGTGCGCGTCGCCCCTTTTCCGCTTTGGCGGCGTAAAGGGCCTGATCCGCGTGGCGCAGCAGTTGTTCCGGGTCTCCGTCATCAAAAGGGTGCAAAGTGAGGCCGAGGCTGCCGCCCACATGCACTTCAATGCCGCCGGGGAGCAAGAAGGGTGTGTCCAGGGCCAGGTACACTCTTTCCATCACGTTTTCGATATCTTCCATACGGCTGACATTTTCCAGTACGAGGGCGAACTCGTCGCCACCGATGCGCGCGACAAAGTCTGTCTGGCGCAGCGCTGTCTGCAGGCGGTGGGCGATGCTTTGCAAAAGGGCATCACCGGCGGCATGGCCATACCGGTCGTTGACGGGCTTGAAGTCGTCCAGATCCAGCATGCAGATGCCGAGAAGTTTTTCTTCGCGCTGCGCGCGCTGCATCGCTTCGGGGATGCGATCGAGGAGAGCGACCCGATTGGGTAGGCCGGTGAGCGGGTCGTGACGGGCCATCCAGCTCTGTACGGAGCGCTCTTTGTCGATACGATCCTTGAGGTCCAATTCGTCGAGGCCATGGCCGAGCAGTTTGGCCACGCGGGCGATGGCGCTGAGGATTTCCCGGTCAAAAATGTCCTTGTCTGGGCTGGCGACCACCATGGCAGCCCAAATCTGGCCATCACGATGCACAGGGACCACGGCAATGCTCGCCCAGTTGTTATGCTTCAGTATCTCGTGATGGGCATTCAGGCGCGGGTCGCTGAGATAATCATTACGATACTGAAGGCGCCCGGATTGCCAGGTATCCGCGATGAGGCTGGGTGGGTGTCCAGAATGGGCGTTAACATGCATGCTACCCAGTATGCCGCTGCCGACGCCGGCGGCGGCGAGGGGGCGGAACCAACCATCGGTATCTGGCCGTACCACATAGGCAGTACCAAAGAGTGCGCCTTCCGCCAGACGCTGGCAGGTTTTGCGGAGCATTTCCGTTTCAGATCGCGCGCGGATCAGGATGTCTCCCTCCGCCAGAAAGGCGCGGTACAGACTGTTGAGTCGATCCATGTGCTTTTGTTGGCGACGATGGCTCAGGGCAATCCCCAACATGACCGCGAGATGGCGAATCAGCATCTCGCGGCTGGAATAGCTGAAAAAGCCGGGGATACGGCTGTAAAGGCCGAGCACGGCGTATGCACTGCCGCCTGCCTGGATAGGTATGGTAGCGCTGGCGCGCCATTCGTGGGACGGGGCGCTCTCCTGCCAGGGCTGGGTGCTGGTGTCGGTGTTCCAGTGGTCAATGATGACGGTGTCACCTTTCCGCCATGCCTGCCCCGCTGGACCCTGTCCGAGCGGACTGTCATCTACGCGAATTTCGACGCTGCCGAGATAGTCTGCAAGTCCTGCCCCCGCGACGGCGTCGTTTATCAGGCGACCAGATGCATCAGGGCGTCCGATCCATGCCCCATCCAGTCCCTGAATACTGAGCAGTTTGTTGAGCATCAGCGATGCGAGATCATCGGGCGGCGTGTCGCCTAAAAGGAGCAGATCAATGCGCTCCATAACCTGGCGCTCCTCCAGAGCGGCAGACTCCATTCCCTGCAGTTGTCCGGCGAGATCCTCCGCCAGGCGTTGCAGGATCAGCGACCGTAAGGCGTCTTCATGTTTCAGAAACGGGGTGAGCTGTCCGAGGAGACCGTCTGAGTAAAGCGCCATACCGCTGATCAGCCATTCAGTGCGGATGCCTGCCATGGCATATATCCGGCCCATGGTTTGAGCGCGCTCGCGGAGTTCCCCCGTGGTATTCGGCTGCAACAGGAGCAGGGATTGGGCCCGCTGTTCTGCCTTAAGTCGCTCGAGCTGCTCGGCCGACAGCCGATTCAGTATCGCGCTGATGTCTGGATGGCTGGCGGCACGGGCGTAAAAAAGGTCCATAGACCGCGCGATGGCTGCCGTAATTTCGGTGTGCTGGTGTTTTAGCAGGGTGCGCAGGATATCTTCTGGAGAAATGGAGGTGCGCTCAGACATGGTTACCTGTGGAGAGACGGATATTCATAGTGAGAAAATGCTAATAATATCGCACAGATTATATCTGTTCAGAAAGATAAAAAAGCCGCTTTTTGGCAATTGTGCCAAAGTAATGCTGGTGAGATTCAGCGCCTGGGATCGTACAAAGCCGCATGCAGCCCACTCATCCGCCGCGTCTGGCGCCGGATGGCATTTTCCAGCCGCTCGCGGAGGGCGATGAGGGTGAAGCGGATGCGCGCGCGGGTGACGGCGGTATAGAGCAGTTCGCGGCTGAGGACGGGGCTGTCCGCGGGCGGGAGGATGAGGACGGTGTGGGCGAACTCGGAGCCCTGCGCCTTGTGGACGGTCATGGCCCAGGCGCTTTCGGTGTGGTTGAGGTGGCTGGGGAGGACGGCACGGGGGGCGTCTTTGCTATTAGGGAAGTAGACGCGCAGGCGTTTATCCGGGTCGGGCAGGGCGATGCCGATGTCGCCATTGCTGAGACCGAGGTTGGGGTCATTGCGAGTGACGAGGGTGGGGCGTCCGGCATACCAAAGGCCGCGGCTCTGCAAGATGCCCTGGCGCAGTAGATAGTCTTCAATGGCGCGGTTGATGCCGGTAACACCCCAGGGGCCCTGGCGCAGGGCACAGAGGATGCGGAAGCCGGCGTAGTCGTTGAGAATGGTATTAACCCATGCGCTATGTTGTTGCCGGTCTTTAGGCGGTGGTTGGCCCGCCGCTTGCCAGACGCGACCATAGGCACTTTCCGTGCGGGCGATTTCCAATATCTGGTGGATGGCAGGGGCGGGTTGCCAGGCGAGGGTGCCGGTGTGCGCAGCTTGCAGGATGCCGATAGCGCTTTCCGGGTGGCCGCCATGCACGACGTCAGCTAAAGCGCCGATCTCTGTGTTGAAGCGATGACTGCGTTGCAGGCGGATGATGTTTGCGGCAAGGGGGCTGGAGCCGTTGTCACCGGGCTGCGGCGCGGCACCACAACTGGCCCGCATATAGTGGCAGGTCTCGGCATCGTACTGACCGCTGCCCTGACAGAGTTCGGCCAGCACCGCGCCCGCTTCGACGGAGGCAAGCTGGTCCTGGTCGCCGAGGAGGATGAGGCGGGCCGAGGGCGGCAGGGCGCGGAGCAGGGCGGCCATCATCTCCTGATGAATCATGGAGGCTTCATCCACCACGAGTACGTCGAGTTCGAGGGGATTGGCGGCGTCATGGCGAAAGCGACGACTGTCGGGGCGGGCGCCGAGCAGGCTGTGCAGGGTACGCGCCGGACGCAGGCGGGCGAAGGCGGCAGCCATGTCGGGTATCCGGCCCAGTTGCGGAAGCGTGCCGACGGCGCTCTGCAGGGATTCGTCGATGCGCACGGCGGCCTTGCCGGTGGGGGCGGCGAGGACGATGCGCAGGGGTGTGCTACTAGTCGCCATGAGCAAGGCCATGAAGCGGGCTGCGGTGTAGGTTTTGCCGGTGCCGGGGCCGCCGGTGATGATGCTGAAGTGGCTGCGCAGGGCGAGGGCGCAGGCGATTTTTTGCCAGGGGAGTTTATCGCCGGGTTCGTCAGATGCCGGGAAAAGTTGCTCCAGCCAGGGTCTTAGGGCCTCGGGGTTGGCGGCATCGGCGACGCGCTGCCGGGCCCGCTGGCGCAGGGTCTCGGCGATGAATTGCTGGTCGCGCCAGTAGCGGCGCAAATAGAGGCGGGCGGCACTGAGGACCAGGGGCGTTTCTGCGCTGTTTGCCGGGTTGGATGTGTTGCGCTCGATGACCTGCACGCATAGGCTCTGGGCGAGGGTTTCTGTCCATTGGGCGGCATGCGGCCGGTGACCGAGCGCGGTTGCCAGCATGGCGAGCACCGGCGCGGGCCAGTCCAGGAAGCGTTCGGGCGCGCTGAGGAAGTCTTCCAGCGCGATGCAGGTGTGCCCTTCCCCTTCCAGGCGCGCGAGGAGGGCGCCCGCCAGGGGCAGGAGGGCCGGGGCCTGCGGGTCCAGGCGGATGAGGAACTGCGCGAAGGCAAGGTCGAGGGGCCGTAGCCAGCCTGCGCTGGTCCAGGCGCGGAGCTGGTCAATCATGGGGCTGGTCATGGGCTTACTCATGGCTGGGTTGCACGCTGCGGCAAGCCGAAGAGACCGTCGAGGGCGTCGAGCAGGGCGAGGTCGGCGGGAAGATGGAGCATGCCTTGCTCCGGTCCTTGCAGCCCGCGCAGGAAGAAGAAGAGGGTGCCGCCGAGATGGGTCTCTGGCCGGTAGCGGCTGCCCATGCGCTGGCGCAGCAGGCGGTGCAGGGCCAGTTGGTAGAGGCTGGATTGCAGTTCGTAGCGATGACTGAGGGTGGCGTTGCGCAGGGCTTCGGCGTTGTACTCCGCATCGCCGCTGCCGAGGACGTTGGATTTGTAATCGAGGACGTAGTAACGCCCGCCCTGTTCGAAGACGAGGTCCATGAAGCCACGCATCATGCCGTGAATGACGCGCCGGGGGAGTCTGGGGCGATCGGCGCCGGGGAAAATATGCTGTTTGCAGAGCCTGTCCAGGTCGTCGCTGCGCAAGGCGTCGCTGGGAAACCAGAAGGCCATTTCGCTCTGGGTGTCGCGGAGATCGCAGAGCGTCGCCGTGAGGGGGGCAAGGGGGCTATGGACGATGGCTTGCAGCCATTCGGCAGTCTCCCCGGCCCAGTCGCCCAGGCCGGCCTGGGTACAGGCCATGTGCAGTTGTTCGGCAAAGTGGTCCTGACCGGTTTGGGCAAAACTGTTCTGGGCGAGGCGTTGCAGTTGGTCGTGGAGAAAGGTGCCGGCGTTCATGCCTTGCGGGTAGCGATGCCAGGGGGCGCCGGTCTGGGCGCGCCGGGGTGTCAGTGGCGCCGACGGGTCGATGGGGAGATCGCGCACCAGATGGGAGAAGCTGGCAACGCCCCAGTGCTTCTCGAAGCTGGCGGTGTACTCTGCAGGCGGGTTGTGGGCGCCGTCGTCATGTTGCGTGGCCGGTGTTGTGGGGATGCTGTCCGGTAGCGTCTCGACGATAATCTCCGGTGAGAGTCGGGCGCAGTCTTCGAGCAGGGTGGCGAGATCACGGACGGGGCACTGGCTGCCCAGCAGGTGGGCGATGGCGCTGCCGGCAAAGATCGGTGTTCCCGCCGTCTTCGGTGCGGCAAGGCCCAGCCAGAGGGCGTGCTCGGCACGGGTGAGGGCGACGTAGAGGAGGCGGAGATCTTCCTGCAATCGCGCCCTTTCTGCCGCCGCCGTGTCGCCGCTTTCCCAGTGGATGGCAGACTGCCCTTCCGCGCTGTGCGAGACCGTGAACGGGCTGGTCCTGGCGGCCTTGCAGGTGGCGATGAAGGGCAAAAAAACCAGGGGATATTGCAGACCTTTGGCGGCGTGAATGGTGACTACGCGCAGCAGCTCGGCATCGCTCTCCAGACGCAGGATGTGGGCGTCGCTCTGATCACTCCCGGCGGCGATGGCCTCGCGCAGGTGGCGGATGAGGGCTTCAGGGCCGTCGAGGGTGGCGTTCGCCTGCTGCAGGAGTTCGCCGAGGTGAAGCAGGTTGGTGAGGCGGCGTTCGCCGTCGGGCTGCGTCAGCAAGCGGGCGGCAATACCGAACTGGTGGATGCTGTGGTGGAGCATGGCCAGGACGCCCTGCCGCCGCCATTGTCGGGAGAGGTCCTGGAATTGCTCCAGTTGTGCCTCCCAGGCCGCTTCGTCCTGATTGAAGGCATCCAGGGCGCTGAGGGACTGTCCCAGCAGCGGCAGGGCGAGGGCGACGCGCAGGCGGCGGGCATCTTCAGGATCGGCCACCGCTTCCAGCCAGAGGAGCAGTTCGCGGGCTTCCTCACTGGCGTAGACGGAATCCCGCGCCGAGA
>JBBIUH010000032.1:0-22583 GCA_037440305.1 Acidithiobacillus sp. | reverse complement strand
CCTGGAAGGCTTCAACAGCCTCATCCAATCCGCCAAAGCCAAAGCTCGGGGTTACCGCTCCCACAAGAACTTCATCAACATGGCCTACCTGATCCTGGGTAAGCTGGATCTCAGGCTACCCACCTGAAATGACGAGGAGCCCTTTTATTGATCTCAGCAGACGGCATGTATGGCTGGAAACCGAGAAGGCATTTTCCGTTGCCGCAGGACGGCTGGACACGGTGACGGCAATGGCATTGGGTGCGGCCATGACCGAACGGCGGCTTATAGAAGAGAGATAAGGAGAGGGAAAAAGCATGCAAATCATAACCTGGCGCGTCTATGAACACCCTTTCCCGGATGGTTATCGCGTTTTGGCAGAGCGCCTGTGGCCGCGCGGGGTTCGCAAAAGTGACCTAGGCCTGGATGCCTGACCCAAGGAGCTCGCGCCATCTACCGAACTGCGCCAATGGTTTGGGCATGATCCCGCATGCTGGGGAGAATTTCAGGAACGCTACCGAAAAGAGTTGCAGGGGCGCGAGGCAGTGGCTCGAAGTCTATTGGAGTCCGCTGGTAAGCGCGATCTGCTACTCCTCTACGCCGCGCATGACACAGAGCACAACGCCGCCCTGGTCTTGCAGGAAACTCTTCGCGCGTTGCAGAATTCCTCATCCAGTAGCCCCGTTTGACTCTGTGGGCTCGATCGCATGTCTTTGACCTTGCCAATCTCTTTAGCTGCCCGGAACCAGCCCGATTTTTGCCGCGTTCTTGCCGACGAATTGCGTGGTCAAAACGCCCTCTTCTTGCCGCTGCAACGAGCCCTCGAACATGGCAGTCATGCCCTGGTAGAAAGCGCCAGCATCATGTTGTTGCGCGAGCGGGAAAACGATGGACGCTTGCATCTTGTGCTTGGCGTAAGCTACGCAAGCATCATCCCTGGCTGTGCCTGCGAGGCCGATCCCACCCCCATGAGTGAGATAGCCGAATATGCTTGGCTGCAGCTTTGTATTGACTGTGCTTCGGCAAGCGCGGTGATCAGCGAGTACGAGGAAGCGATCTAATCGCGCTCTAGCAATCAGTCTCGAGTAACGCATGAATCTTGCTAGTAGTAACTCGACAATGACGTCCTCGCTTCGGCTCTGCGGAAGCGAGGCTTTCTTTTTTAAGCTTTCGAGGACCGTGGAATGAAAACCGATGTCGAACTCTCGCTGGGTTATGTTGCCCTCGTCGATAGCGCCCCCCTGGTCGTTGCGCAGGAACTGGGCTTTTTCGCCCGCGAAGGATTGCAGGTACGCTTGCAACGCGAGCCATCCTGGGCCAGTTTGCGCGATCATCTGCTTTTTGGTGATCTGGTTGCTGCGCACGCCCTGGCACCACTGCCGATGGCGGCCACTCTCGGCATCGCCTCGCCAAAAATTCCGGTGATTACCGGGCTGGTCCTCTCGCTCAATGGGAATACGATCACCGTCAGTAAACGCCTGTACGAATTGCTGCTGGAGACGGGCAGCAGCGTGCAGGATGGCCCGATGGCCATGGGCAGTGCATTGCGTAAACTCGTGCACTGCCATCCTTCTCTACTACCACTGCGTTTTGCCGTGGTATCGCCGGTATCCAACCACCACTACCAGTTACGCCACTGGCTGCGGGCGGCGGGACTGGATCTACACAGCGAGGTGGAAATTGGTGTGGTACCCCCACGCTACATGGTTGATGCCTTGCGCAAGGACGAAATCGATGCCTTTTGTGTGGGCGAACCCTGGGGCAGTCTGGCTGCCATGGAAGGAGTCGGACAACCCATCGTTAGCAGTTATTCGTTGTGGAACAACGTAATGGAGAAAGTTCTTGCGATTCGCGAGGATTGGGCAACGCGCGAACCGGACCTGCATCAGGCCTTGCTCCGCGCCCTGATTGCCGCTGGCCGCTGGCTGGATACCCCAGCGCAGCGCCAGCATGCCGCCCCGTGGATTGCGAAGGCCATCGAGGTCCCCGAAGCCGCGGTTGCCGCAGCCTTGCGGGGTGCTATACCCGGCATGGCAGAGCAGCCGGATGGGCACGTTTTCCATCGCTATGCGGCGCAATATCCCTGGCAGGAACACGGACTCTGGCTGGCCGGGCAGATGCAGCTTTCTGGCCAATGGCCAGCAACGGTATCAGCCAAACCCGTGGTGGAGCGCGTATATCGCGGCGACTTGTATCGTCAGGCCGCAGCAGCGATGGATGCCCCCATTCCCGTCGATGAACAGTCGGGATTGGGCGTACATTCGGCTCCCTGGAAAATGACGGGACGACTACGCGATATCTTGATGGGCGCGACGCAAATATTTGATGCCAGCCAGCCGCAGCCGGGTAGTTGAAATAAGGCAATGATCCATAATGAGGCCCCAAAACAGAGCGCGCGCACTATTTTTGTGCATTTCTTGCGTTTCTGTTTCCACTGCAAGAGTCTGACTATGTGCGTTACAACTCATTATTTTTAAATATACTTTTTTCCAGGTTATCGGGAACATACATGATGGCATGAGTTCTGCTTAGCACCATTCGAGCATCATTCAACGCTGAGTGATGACACGGAACGATGGCGTTCCTGGCCGGTAACGGTCAGGAACGCCTTTTTTGTTTTTCGACTGCCTGAGGACTTTGTCATGCACTCCCTGCTCTCCCAACTGCGTGCAGGAAATTGGCGCGCCTTGCTCGCCAGCTTCCTCTATTTTGATACCGGCTTTACGGTGTGGCTGCTGTACGGCCCCTTGGCGCCCTACATGATTCATAGCCTGCATATCTCGGCCATGCAGCAAGGGTATTTGGTAGCCGTTCCTGTGCTCGCGGCCGCGATCTTGCGTATTGGCTTCGGCAATCTGTATCAAGCCGTTAACGGTCGCTGGCTAGCCTTGATCGGTGTGGCACTGTCAGCGATTCCGCCTCTGGTTTTATCCCTCTACCCTGGCGTACTCAGTTATGACGCCTTGATCTTCCTGGGTGTGCTGCTGGGCGTTGGTGGTGCCAGCTTTGCCGTAGCCTTGCCCATGGCAGGCAGTAATTACCCACCCAAAATCCAGGGTACGGTTTTGGGCATTGCGGCAGCGGGTAACATTGGCGCAGTGCTGGATGGGTTCCTCTTTCCACCATTGGCCGGGCAGTTCGGCTGGACACACGCCGCGGCTGCGGTTCTTCCCTTGCTGGGCTTGGCGGCCGTCATACTGTGGTTCTGGGGCAAGGATTGTGCTCCAAAAACGGGAAAAATGGCTCCGGCGGCCTGGGGTTGGGGACTGACCCTCGTCGGCTTGGCCTTTTTGGCGGTTGCTACCCCGCGCGGCTGGTTGGGTCTGCACGGCAAGGCGGCACTGTTAATGTTGCCGGTCTACGGCGTCATCCTGTCGCTGGTATTTCTGCCGCGCCGTTACTTCCCCGTTTTACGTGAGCGTGATACCTGGGCATTGATTTTGGTCTATGCCATCACCTTTGGTGGCTTTGTCGGGATGTCTGCCTTTGTCAGCCTGCTACTGGTAACCCTCTATCATCTACCGAAAGTAGATGCCGGCATGTTGATGGGCCTTTTTGCCTTTACTGGCGCGATTCTTCGGCCGTTTGGCGGGCTCATCGCCGATCGAATTTCTGGTGCGATCGCTTTGCGCTATTTCCTTGCAGGAATCTGCCTCATCGACGCCAGTTTTGCCCTGTGGACCCCTACCCTCGCAGTCAGTATCGTATTGTTTTTAATACTCTATGCATCCTTTGGCCTGGGCAACGGCGCTACCTTTCAGCTCGTTCCCCTGCGTTGGGCAGAAAAGACGGGGCTGATGACCGGCATTATTGGCGCAGCCGGTGGCGTGGGTGGATTCTATCTGCCGGTAATTTTGGGCATCGCTAAAGAACAGACGGGAAGTTACCACTGGGGCTTTTGCATCTTTGCTGGGCTCAGCGCTACCGCCTTGCTGATGGTTTTCGTCCTGCGCCGCCAGTGGCTGACTTGGTCCAAAGCCAGCCCCGCCCACAGTCATACGCTTCATTCTCAAGACCTCAAGGCGTCCGCCGTTACGGATTGAAGCTCCCTTGCCGTCCTCTCGCAGCGGCGCATGCGCCGCTGTCAGGCCCTTCTTGTCTCTGGAGTTATTATGACCACTTTTTCTTTTCGCCGCTCCGTTTTTGCTGCCGCTATCTTATCCGCCATTGCCCTGCCGCAAAGCAGTGCCTGGGCCGATCCCATTGCCAATGCCATCAGTGGTGGCAAAGTCAGCCTGAATTTTCGTCCGCGCTATGAATTCATGTCGCAAGATGGCAAACGCGACGCCAACGCCTTCACCGTGCAAACCTTATTGGGGTTGGCGAGCAAGCCTATCGCGGGCTTTAGCACCAATCTGCAATTCATCGACGTGGCTGGTATCCTCAATAATTACAACAGTCTGAAGAATGGCAAAACGTCGTATTCGGTGATTCCCGATCCTGAAGAAGCCAACATCAATCAAGCCTACCTGCAATACCAAGGCTTGGGCGGGTTGCAGGTACGCGCCGGACGCCAGGAGATCAATCTTGATGATGAACGCTTTGTCGGTGCTGTCGGTTTTCGTCAAACACCGCAGAGCTTTGATGCCATCTCCATCCAGGAAAACTCCAACGCCACCCTCGGCGCCTATGCTGCATACATTTGTCGCATCAAAAACATCCTCAACGAAAATGTGCCCAGTAAGACGTTCCTGGGCGAAGTCCATTGGCAGCCCTCGCCAATGTTCCATGCCCAAGCCTTTGGCTACTGGTACGGAAATCAGGCCAAAAGCGCGATTCCCGGAGCGGCTGCCTGTTTCCTGGCCGGCAACGCCCAGGTCTGTAATAGCCAAACCCTGGGATTACGCATGCAGGGAGCCATTCCCGTCGCAGGCAAAATTCAGGTTCCTTACGATTTCACCTATGCGAAGCAGCTCCCCTATGATGCGGGTAGCTCCCTCATCAACGCCCAGTATTATCACTTGAGCAGTGGTGTGCGTTGGTCTGGGGTTGGCTTATTGGCCAACTACATGGTGATGGGCAGCAACCGGAATGGGAGTTATGGCTTTCAGACGCCACTGGCCACCAAACATGCCTTTAACGGCTGGGCAGAGGTGTTTCTGACTACGCCAACAAAGGGTCTGCGTAGTCTCTATTTCACGCTGGAAGACAAGCTGTATGGGACCGCCTTGCAGGCGACTTACTACGATTTTCGTAGCGCCTACCAGAGCCAGAGCTATGGCCACGAAGTGGACCTCTCCGCCATTCATCATTTCTCGCGACACTGGACTGCAGGGGTGCAATACGCCGATTACGTGCACAGTCATTACGGGGTAAACACCGAGGGCGCTTGGGTTTTTGTGAATGCAGCGTTTTGAAGGGCCACCCAGAAATCGCACCTGTTTGGTGCGCTCTGCACCATTCCTTGCACCATTAGCTAGCAGAATAAACTGGGAGAAAACTCTAACTATCTGTTTTCTCTGCATTGCCTAGTTGGCATGCCAATTGCTTTCGTAGTCTTGAGACAATCTCCCTGATTGTTGGTGTGTGAAACGGCAAAGGCGTCGTCAGCATTTATGGCTGGCTGCGCCTTTTTTCTTTGGAGAAACGGTACAATGAGCAACAAGGCACGAAAGGCGCGCTTGGTGGTGATCGGCAACGGCATGGCGGGAATCCGCACGGTCGAAGAGTTGCTGAAAATGGCTCCGGATCTTTACGAGATCACGGTCTTTGGCGACGAGCCGCACCCGAACTATAACCGCATTTTGCTCACTCCGGTGCTGGCCGGCGAAATGCGCCTGGAAGAAACCATCCTCAATGATCACGACTGGTATGCCGAACATGGCATTACCCTACGTACCGGCAGCCCAGTGGTGCAGATCGACCGCGTGCGGCGCCAGGTGATCACGGCGCAGGGGGAGGTAGTGCCCTACGATCGCATCCTGATTGCGACGGGCGCCGCGGCCGCGGTGGCACCGATCCCCGGCAATGATCTTCCTGGGGTGTACAGCTATCGCGACATGCGCGATGTGGAGGCGCTGACGCAGGTGAGCGCCAATGGAGGCGAGGCGGTGATCATCGGTGCCGGCCTTCTCGGTCTGGAGGTGGCACACGGCCTAAATGCCCGCGGCATGCAAGTGACGGTAGTGCATCGCCGCGCCTGGCCTTTGGACAAGCAATTGGATGCCCGCGGGGGGTCCATGTTGCAGCAGGCAATGGAGGCACGCGGAATCCATTTCCTCATGGAGCGCGAAAGCGCCGCCGTGCTGGGCACGGAGCAGGTCGAAGGCCTGCAGTTTCAGGATGGTAGCAGCGTTCCGGCCCGCATCGTGGTGATGACCATAGGCATTCGCCCACGTACTGCTCTCGCCCAGGCCGCCGGCCTGGCATGCGAACAAGGCATCTTGGTAAGCGATACCTTACAGACCTACGATCCGCGCATCTACGCCGTTGGCGAGTGCGTGCAACATCGCGGCATGACCTATGGGCTGGTAGCACCGCTGTTTGAGCAGGCCAAGGTCGCCGCCAATCATCTGGCCGAGTATGGGCGGATGCGCTACGAGGGTTCGATCACCAGCACCAAATTGAAAGTGACCGGAATCGAATTGTTCTCTGCTGGCGATTTTCAGGGCGGCGCGGATACGGAAGAACTGACCCTGCTCGATGCGCACCAGGGTATCTACAAAAAGGTCGTATTGCAGAACGACAAGATCAAGGGCATTTTGCTGTACGGCGATACCAGCATCGGACCCTGGCTCTTCGAGCATCTGCGCGATGAAAACGATATCAGCTCCGTGCGCGATCACCTGCTCTTTGGCGAAACCCATCTTGGCGATTCCGGACATTCCGGTGCTAATCAAGCCTCCCGTTTGCCGGATAGCGCCGAAATCTGCGGTTGTAATGGCGTAAGCAAGGGGCAAATTGTGCATGCCATTCGCGAAGGGCTCTTTACCCTGGAAGAGGTTCGCAAATGTACCAAAGCGAGCGCCTCTTGTGGCTCCTGCACGGGCCTCGTCGAACAACTCCTGGTCAGCACCCTGGGCGGCGTCTACGACGGAAGCATGCGCAAAAAGGCGCTGTGCGGCTGCACGGATTACAGTCATCAGGAAGTACGCGACGCCATTCGCAAAGAAAAATTGCTCTCGGTACGCGATACCTTTCGTGCCCTGGGCTGGCGTAATCCCGGTGGCTGTGCCAGTTGTCGGCCTGCGGTCAACTACTATGTGCGCACCGCCTGGCCTGCCGAGGGCAAGGATGACGCCTCCGCACGCTTCATCAACGAGCGCGCCCATGCCAACATCCAAAAGGACGGCACCTATTCCGTCATCCCCCGTATCTACGGTGGCGTGACGACACCCGCGGAGCTGAAGCGCATCGCCGAAGTTGCTGAGCGCCATGCGGTGCCCATGGTCAAGTTCACCGGAGGGCAGCGCCTAGATTTACTCGGCATTCCGAAGGAGAAATTGCCAACGATCTGGGCCGAGCTCGACATGCCCTCCGGGCACGCCTATGGCAAGGCCCTGCGCACGGTAAAGTCCTGTGTGGGGCAGGAATTCTGTCGCTTTGGCGTGCAAAACAGCACCCAGCTCGCCATCGATCTGGAAAAAAACCTGGAACGGATGTGGGCGCCACACAAGGTCAAACTCGCCGCCTCTGGCTGCCCACGCAACTGCGCCGAAAGCACCATCAAGGACGTGGGAGTGATCGGCGTCGACTCCGGCTGGGAGATTTACGTGGGCGGCAATGGCGGCATGAAGGTGCGTGCTGCTGATCTGCTGGCCAAGGTAAAGAGCGACAGCGAAGTCATGGAGATCAGCAAGGCCTTCCTGCAAATGTATCGGGAAGATGCGCAATATCTGGAGCGCACTGCCCCGTGGGTGGAGCGGGTGGGTCTGGAGAAAATCAAGGCGCGTGTCATCGACGATTTGGCACAACGGAAGGAACTGGCGGAGCGCCTGGACTTTGCCATCGCGCAGGAAAAAGACCCCTGGGCCGAGGCGGTTTCCGGTCGTCTGGACATCCATGCTGCACCACTGCGGCGGGTATCGGCCTGAGGAGGGCGAAAATGGAATGGTTTCCTTTGGGTAAGCTGAGCGAAGTGCCCTTGGGTGGTGGGCGTTATGTAGAAACGCCGGCGGGTGAAATCGCCGTACTCTGCAATGAAGACGGCGAGCTATTTGCCGTGCGTAATCGCTGTCCACATCGCGGTGGCCCTCTCTCGGAAGGTTTTGTGTCCGGCAAGACAGTGTTCTGCCCGCTGCACAACTGGCAGATCGATCTGGAAAGTGGTGAGGCATTGGCGCCGGACCAGGGCTGCGTGAAGATCTTTCCCCTCAAAACCGAGGGCGAGGAAATCTGGTTGGGTCTGCCGGAGACGCAGCCGTGAACGCGGGCGCAGCAACCCGGCTCAGCAAGTCGGTCTGCCCTTACTGCGGCACCGGCTGTGGCGTGCTGATCGAGCACAACGCTAAGCAGATTCTGGGGGTGCGCGGCGACCCGGAGCACCCCGCCAATTTCGGCCAACTGTGCAGCAAAGGCATGACGCTGGCACAGACGGTACATGGTCCGGGCCGCGCCGTCGTGCCGCTGCAACGGGTCGCGGACGAGGAATGGCGGGAGGCCAGTTGGGAACAAAGCCTGGGGCAGATTGCTACGGGCTGGGCGGAAATCTACCGGGATCGCGGGCCGCAGGCCCTGGCCTTTTATGTATCGGGACAATTACCTACCGAAGACTATTACGTTGCCAACAAGCTGGCCAAGGGCTTCCTCGGCACCAATCATATCGACACCAATTCCCGCCTGTGCATGGCCTCGGCCGTGACCGGCTACAAACACAGTCTGGGCATGGACTCGGTGCCCTGTAGCTACGAAGACCTGGAATTGACCGACTGCCTGTTCATCGTGGGCGCGAATGTCGCCTATGCCCACCCCATTATTTTTCGCCGCATCGAAGCGGCCAAGAGCAAACGTCCCGATTTGCGCATCATCGTCGTCGATCCCCGGCGCACGGCCACCGCCAGTATTGCCGACCTCTTTTTGCCCATCCTGCCGGGTACGGATGTCGCACTTTTTCATGGCATCTTACACCTCTTGATTTGGAATGACCGGCTGGATGCTGAATTTATTCAGCGGCACACCCAGGGTTGGCAGGAACTGAAACAACGGGTGCAGGAATATACCCCCCAGCGGGTAGCAGAGATCTGCCAGATCTCCGAAGCGGACTTGCAGCAGGCAGCGGAAATGTTCGCTTCCTCGCCCAGTGTCCTATCGCTGTGGTGCCAAGGCTTGAACCAGTCAGCACATGGTACGGACAACAACGTAGCCCTGATCAATCTGCACTTGGCCACCGGGAAAATTGGCCGCCCGGGTGCTGGTCCTTTCAGTCTTACCGGACAGCCCAATGCCATGGGTGGGCGCGAAACCGGCGGCATGCCGGCCCTGCTGCCCGGCCACCGCGAGGTAGCCAATGCCGAGCACCGCGCGGATATTACCGAGATCTGGGGCATTGATGCCCTGCATCCCCAACCGGGGCTTACCGCTGTACCCATGTACCAGGCCCTGGAGCGTGGCGACCTGGCGGCGATCTGGATTACCTGCACCAATCCGGTGCTGTCCCTACCCGATCGTCAGCAGGTAGAACGCGCGTTACGCAATGCCGCACAGGTCGTTTTGCAGGAAAGTTATCTGGATGGCGAGACGATGCCCTTTGCCGACTGGGTATTGCCCGCCGCCAGCTGGGGCGAGCGCGAGGCCCTGGTCACCAATTCCGAGCGGCGTATTTCCCATCTGCAGGCCGCCATTCCCGCACCCGGCTGCGCCCGCCCCGACTGGCAGATTTTTTCTGATTTTGCGCAGGCCCTGGGCGTAGCCCTGGATCGTCTGCAAGTCGCCCTACCCGACCAGCGGGATGCCTCCTGGCAACGGCGCGCGGCGCGGATGTTCTCGTTTGCTGATACCGCGAGCATCTATGCGGAATATCAGCGTTGTACCGTCGGGCGCGATCTCGATATCAGCGGTCTGCAAATCGCCACGCTCATCACTCAGGGTCCGCAGCAATGGCCCTTTCCCGCCGGGGCAAAAACAGGACAGAAGCGCCTCTATTCCGACGGTATCTTCCCTACCCCAAGCGGTCGTGCACAATTCCACGCCCCCGCCCACATCGGGGTGGCTGAGGAAATCGATGCCCGTTACCCCCTGCGCCTGACCACCGGGCGCCTGCGCGACCAGTGGCACAGCATGGCGCGTACCGGTCGGGCAGCCAGCCTTTTTGCCAGCGCCGAAGAGGCCTTTTTGCACGTTCATCCGCAGGATGCCCAGCAATTTTCGATAGAAGACGGGGGATTGGTGCGCGTTGAAAGCCGCCGCGGCACCTCCATATACCGCACGCGCATCGATGACACGCTGCAACGCGGCCTGCTCTTTGCACCCATGCACTTTGGCCAGCGCCACGCCCCAGCGGCCCTGTGTAACACGGTGACACTGCCGGCAATCGACCCCTATTCCGGTGAACCGGAATTCAAACACACGGCAGTGCGTATTCAGCCGATTGCGTTACCCTGGGAGGCCGCCGTGCTGCTGGAGGATGGCGAGGGCGACGCAGCCAAGTTGTTACGCGAACTGGCGCAGGACTTCCCCTATGCCAGCATTACTCCGCTGGTCTCTGCGCAACATCCCGCCACCCTTTTGCGCGTAGCAGCCAAACAGGCGCCGGACCCAAGCGTGGCCCAGCGTTGGGATACAGCACTTTCCTTGTTTGGCGCCGACACCTTGCTCTACGAAGATCCACGCAATGGCTTCAGCAAACGCCTGCGTATTCATGACGGACGTTTGAACGCGTTTCGGCTCTGGGGTGGGCTGCAGACCCTGGACTGGTTGCGCCAGTTAGTCGTGGATGGCATAGAAGTTGAGCCCTTCCGCCTGGCCCTGCTGGCACCGCGCGTTCCGGACAATCTCGCGGCTTGGGAACGCTCGCGCGGCATTTGTGCCTGCAAAGGGGTTGATGAAAAGACCATTTTGCAAGTCATCGCCAATGGCGCGAGCTCCCTGGAAGGGGTCATGCAGGCCTGTGGCGCAGGAACGGAATGTGGCTCTTGCAAGCCAGAAATTCAACAACTACTCCAACACCGATTTGCGGAGGCATCATGAAGCCGTGGAGCCATTACCTTAGCCGCGTTGCCCGCGGTCGTGAGCACGCCGAAGATCTGCATCAAGAAGAGGCGAGAGAACTCTTCTCCGCCTGGCTGACTGGCGAATTGCCAGATCTCTATGCCGGGGCCTTCTGGGTGGCCTATCGTATCAAGGGCGAAAGCCTGACCGAGTTGCAGGGCTTTCACGAAGCCACTCGTGCAGGCATGGAGACGATGGCACGGCACAGTCGTGTGCGGCCCGTGGTTTTTGCCAGCTACAACGGCACGCGGCGCCGCGCCAATCTCTTGCCATTGTTAGCCCTGACTCTTACCCGTTGCGGGGTTCCTGTGCTTGTGCATGGACCCGACCTGAATGCTCTCCCCGCGTCGCCCTCGGCAGACCACTCGCCGGAAGGCCGCGTGCATAGTGCACAGGTTCTGGAACAATTGGGGCTGGCAACAGCAGCGAGCCTTGCGCAAGCGGAGACGCTGTTACAGATGCAAGGCGCAGTTTACCTACCGTTATCTGCCTGGCAACCGGGATTGGCGCGCATCTTAGCCTTACGGGGTGCCATGGGGATTCGCTCCAGTGTCCATACCCTGCTGAAAGTATTGCACCCTTTTGCGCTGCAAGAAGCCATCGTCTGTGCGGCCGTTACCCATCCACCCTATCTACAGCGGTTACAGGAATTCTTTGTGCACAACGATATCGCGGCGCTGTGCTTTCGTGCGACCGAGGGGGAGCCCTTCGCCAACCCACAGCGTCGCCCGGATCTCTTTCAGTGTACCCAGGGCCGCACAGAATTATTGCTCGCCAAAGACCGTGCGCCGCTGGCACAGCTACCAGAGTTACCGGAAAACACGGTCACTGCCACCAGCGAATTTATTCTCGCCGTGCTCAATGGTCAGCGCGCCCTACCCCTGCCCATTGCCGAGCAGGCTGCTGCCTTGCTGTGCCTCAGTGGTCGTTGTCCCGACCTTGCCCGTGCCCGCGCTCTCTTGCGGCACTCCTTCTCGCGCATTGCTGCCTAAAGGAAAGTCATCATGACTACACCCCTCTCTCCTCCCCTGGTTTCCCTGGTAGGCGCCGGCCCCGGCGATCCTGATCTGCTGACCCTGCGTGCGGCGCGACGCTTGGATGCCGCAGAGGTCATTTTTTATGATGCCCTGGCCAATCCAGAAATCTTGTCTTTGGCGCCCGCCAGTTGCCAACGCATAGACGTGGGTAAACGTGGCGGCCAGCCCTCCACCTCGCAATTACGCATCCACGAACAGATGATTCGCGCAGCGCAGCGGGGGCTGCGGGTTGTGCGATTGAAGGGGGGCGATCCCTTCCTCTTTGGACGCGGCAGTGAGGAATGTCTGGCTCTGCGCGCGGCTGGCATCGATTATGAAATCGTCCCAGGAATCACCAGCGGCATGGGCGCAGCCGCCTATGCGGGCATCCCTCTCACCCATCGGCAGATGAGTCGCTCGGTGCTGTTTTGCACCGGGCAACAGGCGCGCAACTCGGCACCTATCGATTGGACGCACTATGCCGGGGCAGCCGATACCTTGGTCATTTATATGGGCGTAGCCCAGATCGAACAGATTTGTGCCGGCTTACTGGCTGGAGGCATGCCTGCCAGCACCCCCGCGGCCGCTATCCAATGGGCGACCTTGGATCAGCGCCAGCTACGCAGTACAGTACAGGATTTGCCTGCGGCAATCGCCCAGGCGGGTATCGGTAGCCCCGCAATATTGATCATTGGTGCTGTAGTGGAATTGGGGGACATACTCGCTTGGTTACCGACAGCGGCACAAAACAACCCGGTGATGCAAGCCAGTTGTCCATGACCAGCCCGATGCAGTTACTCCTTGCCCACGGATCGCGTGACCCCGAATGGCGCCAGCCCTTTGAATGGATCGCAGAAGATCTGCAGGCCACCCATCCCGAGCGCAGCATCGTCCTCTGCTACCTGGAGATGTGGTCACCGAGTCTGCCGGAAGCGATTCACACGGCCTATACAGGAGGGGTACGCAATTTTCAGATCACCCCCCTGTTTTGGAGCCGCGGTCGCCATCTGCGCGATGACGTGCCCAGGATCGTCGAGGAATTATTGAAGGAATTGCCGGCTTGTGCGATCGTCGTCGACCCGCCGGTAGGTGAGTCCGAAATTGTGCGTGCTGCTGTGTTACGTCTCCTGGCCTAATCGACATGTACCGTATCGTTCTCATCGATGACGATGAAGCACGTGTGACCATCCTGCGCGATGCGCTGATTGTCGAGGGGCATAGCGTCCCTGCCATTTTGTCGTGGAAGGCATTGTCCTGGCAGCGGGTAGAGGAATGCCAGGCCGAAGTGATCATAGCCGATGCCAGTTCCCCTGAGCGCGACGTTCTGGAACACATCGTCTTTTTGAGCGAGACACTGGAGCTGCCGGTGGTGGTACTGGGCGCACCCGAGGACGAAGACATGATGCGCCGTGCCATCCGCGCCGGCGTGGCCGCCTATGTCGCACATGGCATTGCCGCGCGCGACATTGCGCCCATTCTGAAGGTGGCGGCCCTGCGCTATGCGGAGTATCGCCAGCTGCGTCAGGAGCTGAGCAGCACCCGTACCGCCCTCAATGAGCGCAAAATCATCGAGCAGGCCAAGGGCATCCTCATGCGCGACTTCCAGATCGACGAGGCCGAGGCATACAAGCGTTTGCGGCGGCTGGCAATGAATCAAGGAAAAAAACTGATTGAAGTTGCCCTGATGATTACCCAAATGGAAGATCTCTAATCAGCTATCTCGCGATAGTAAGCGAGAAAGGATTTCGGCTCATCGTCATTTTGACTGTTGAATATCTGGGAAATCTTATTATCGAGTATGCGGTTTCTGATCTCATATAAAATTGTGACATTCTCAGACACACAAAGAAGGAAATGAAAGAACATTCTGACCACAGGAATTATCTGGTTTCACTTCTGTGTGGTAAATTACCTAACTATATCAGCTTCTCAACGTCTACAGAAGGTCTAGCCCAATGGATTAATATTTTTATGGATATCGACTTTACTATATTAATATAAAACACACATGAAGAGGTGGGAAAGTTTTTTCTTGGGTCATCACATTCAGTAGAAAACCAGTATTCCATACCTACCTGAGAGTGGTGTTATAAGACGAGCATATTGCTTATCAGAACCTCCTTCCGATTAATCATCTCAGCAGCTCTACTCACTGGAGCTTGAAAAATAAATCGCATTTAACTCCTGAACAAATTTTCAACTCTCTCAAACAAAGATTCCTAGATGCACGATCACCTCAAGCGATGGTTATCGATCGGTTTTGAAGCTTTCTGACAGTGGTCGATCGGGTCTTGGGATTACCTGATTAGCACGATTCTTCCGCTGTGTTTGGTGTTGCCTTCTTCAAAGGCGCATAATGCACTGATATTTCAGAGTTAAGAGGTGTCCCATGCCGATGAATCGCGTTCAGTTCCAACAAGGCCTGTCTCTCCCCGAGTTCATGCAACGCTTCGGTACCGAAGGGCAGTGCGCCGCCGCATTAGAAGCCGCCCGATGGCCCGATGGCTTTCAATGCCCGCGCTGTGGCCACGCCGAACATAGCGTCCTCAAGAGTGGCTCGCGCAAGACCTCTCAATGCTGCTCCTGCCGACACCAGACTTCGCTGATTGCCGGTACGATATTCCAAAGCACCCACCTGCCACTGACCATCTGGTTTCTGGCCATCTATCTGATCAGTCAGGCCAAGACGGGCTTGTCCGCGCTCGCCCTGAAGCGGCAACTGGGTGTCAGCTATCCTACGGCCTGGCGCATCCACCACAAGCTGATGCAGGCCATGGTCGAACGCGAGGAGATCTACACGCTACAAGGCGATGTGCAGGCCGACGACGCCTATCTGGGTGGCGAACACCCCGGCGGCAAGGCCGGTCGCGGATCGGAAAACAAGGTCCCCTTCGTCGCTGCGGTCTCTCTCGATGAACAGCATCATCCCATCTATGCCAAATTCACGGCCATTCCCGACTTCACGCGCACGGCCATTGCTGATTGGGCACGAGACTTTCTCACTCCCGGCTGCACCGTGCTGACAGACGGACTCGCCTGCTTCAATGGTGTCGCCGATGCACGCTGCCACCACGATGTGATTGTGGCGGGTGGACGGAAGCCCAGGGACCTGCCCCAGTTCTTGTGGGTCAACACCCTGCTCAGCAATCTGAAAACCAGCACCTCCGGTGCCTACCACGCTTTCAAATTCAGCAAATACGCGCAACGTTATCTCTCCGCTGTGACTTATCGCTTCAATCGTCGCTTCCGCCTCGCCGATCTCCCTGCAAGCTTGCTCAGAGCCGCCGTCAGTATCGGGCCTCGTTCGGAGCGATGGCTCCGCGCAGCGGAAGAATCGTGCTAATCAGGTGGGATTATATTTGGCACCGTCGTCCAATATTAGGTTGGCGAACGGCAGAAATGGGTCGACCAGCCATTCGGCCCAAGTAGTGCTGAAGCCGTAGGACGTGCCTGATTTTCCGTTCTGTGTAAAATGTGGTTGGCTCTGCATCCGTTTCTACCACGAATTGCAAATAGCCTTTTTTCTTTGCCGCTGCCGCATGGTCTCCAAGGGAAAAGGCGGGCGGGGCGGGGGTTAATAATAGAGGCACCGTTTTGTCTACCGGGTAGACGAACTGGTTATTGGCGGCAGGCGTACATAAGACAGACAGCATAGAAGATTTGCCAATCCTGCGACGTATGGGCTGCATCTTATCCTATTTTCCCTAGAAACGCGCATACAAAATTTGTCTACCCGGTAGACAAAACGCGCTTCCCGTCTTTCGTTCCCCAAGAAGTTTGTCTACCGGGTAGACAAAAGTTGCCCAAAAACTCTTATTTCCCCGGAAATACTGAATGCAAGATAAAGAAGGAGTAAGTCTCCTCCTTCCCTGGAAGCGCTCGTGCCTCGCTGGTTTTTTCCGGGGAAACGGCTGCGCTGGCCGATCGGGAAATTTGTCTACCCGGTAGACAAATCCTGTTTCACCATGTGGTACTCTTTCCACCCGGCACCATCTTCCGCCGACAAGCACGCCGGCCTGGTGCGTCAACAGAAACAGATGCTGTGTTTGTCGGAGCACAGGGCTACCGGGCGACTATGCACTTTCAGGTACGCTTGCAGCGTCTCCATATACGCTTGGGTAGTCTCGGCTGGCGCGAAATGCAGGGCCATCAGGCGGCTAGTAGCATCGTCTATGAAGACGATGAGGGTACAGCGCGGACCACGCTCCTTGAACCAGTCGTGGGGTCAGCCATCGATTTGTATCAGTTCACTGAGGCGAGGGCGTCGGGGCCGTCTTTGGTGGATACGGGCCGACTTGCGCTATTTCGCCACCCACAGCCCTTCGGCCATCATCCACTGGCGCAACGTCTCAGTAGAGAGCTGATAGCCATATCGTTCTTCCAATTTCTCCCGAGCCAGCGTCGGCCCAAAGTCTGCGTAGTGCGTCTGCACCAACTGGATGACGGATTCACGAACCGAGTCAAAAACCTGTTGTTGGGCCGCTTGCGTCGCTGCCGAGACACCAGCCCGGCGGCCCCTTCGGCCCGATACCGTACAACGAGGCGTTTGACTTGGCGCACGTTGAGACCCAGTCGCTCGGCGACCTCCCGTTGCCGGAGCTGCTTACCCATCAGAACCTGCAGCAACTCCAGAGTCGATCCATCTGTCGATAGCTCATCGTGATGCACTCATCTGCCATGCCGCCCCCTCAATACAAAAGGGGACAGTCTAGAATGTGACAAAGGGGACATTACTGCTTGGGGCTAACTCGCAATGATCAGTATGTTCTGTTAAAGTGCATTTGCCTTCATGCCTCAGTCTGCATGAAGCGCGTCCCACTGGTTCCCACCTTGATGAAGCGTCTGCCATAGACTGGCGCCCCTGTGGCGAGGTCGGTGTTTTCGGAGTAAAAATTATGTCATCTTTTGAATCCCTTGGGCTTTCTGAACCCATTTGGCGTGCAGCTGGCGAGCGCGGTTACACTACTCCCACCCCCATTCAGGAACAGGCCATCCCGGTGGTCATGTCCGGTGTCGATCTATTGGCTGGCGCGCAGACGGGTACCGGCAAGACCGCTGCGTTCGCAATGCCCATTCTGCACAAGCTGTCCGCCACCGCAGATACTGCGGCGCATAGTCCTTCCAGTGTGCGTGCGTTGATTCTCGTCCCCACCCGTGAACTGGCGGCACAGGTAGAGGAGAGCGTGCAGTTGTATGGGCGTTATCTTTCTCTGCGTTCGCTGGTGCTCATCGGTGGTGTTAAGATCAATCCGCAGATGCAAAAGTTGCGTCGCAGTGTAGACGTATTGGTCGCTACCCCTGGTCGTCTGCTGGATCATATCCAGCAGCGTAGCGTCGACCTCACTCACGTCGAAATCCTTGTGCTCGACGAAGCGGATCGCATGCTCGACATGGGTTTTATCCGCGATATCCGACGTATTCTTGCGGTTTTGCCCAAGAGGCGCCAAAATCTGCTGTTCTCGGCGACGTTTTCACCGGAAATCCGCAGCCTGGCCGATGGCTTGCTGAACAATCCGGCCAGCTTCGAAGTCGCGACGCGCAATGCTACTGCTGACAATGTCGCCCAGCGGATTTTTACCGTCGATCAGGATCGCAAGCGGGAACTTCTTGCGCACCTGATTGAAGAACATCAATGGGGGCAGGTGCTGGTCTTCACCCGCACTAAGCATGGTGCCGATCGACTTGCCAAGCACCTGTCCCAGGATGGTATGCAGGCCATGGCCATCCACGGTAACAAGAGTCAGGGTGCACGTACCCGCGCTCTGGCAGATTTCAAGGAGGGTAAAGTTCGGGTATTGGTCGCAACGGACATCGCCGCCCGCGGCATCGATATCAGCGAGTTGCCCCATGTAGTTAATTTTGAACTTCCCCATGTACCCGAGGATTATGTCCATCGCATCGGACGAACCGGTCGCGCTGGCAACAATGGCCAAGCCGTATCGCTGGTGAGCAGCGAAGAGCGTAAGCAGTTGCAGGATGTGGAAAAGCTACTGCGCCGCTCCTTTGATCGAGAGGTCGTCGTCGGCTTCGAGCCTCGCCAATCCTTCCCCAGCCATGTGCCGTCATCGGCTCCGCGCCGTCCGACTCACGCCGCCGGGCGGGGCCGACCCAGTTCAGGGGCGAGGCCTTCGGGCCGTGCTCGCCGCGCATGATCTAGCTTTTTGTAACTATTCACCAGGGCTCATGGTGGGCTGTGGGGTTTCCCCCTGGGGGATTGCCCGCAAAGGCCCGCAGCAAGGGGATTTCGTGCAGGGCTTCTTCCATGCCAGGGTCGGAGTAGGCATACCATTGCTGCAGGAAGTGGATGCGCAGCATTTAGGGGGGGCAGGCTTGCGGCCACCACGGGGTCCAGCCTTGGGATAGCAGAGCTCAATGAGAGCCACAAGCCGCTGCCAAGGTACCACCTGGTCCATCTCCCGAAGGAAACGCTCGCGCTTGGTCTCCTTGTGCCGGCGCTCAAACCCGGTGTTATCCGCAAACGTCATCTGCCCTATCACCATGTCCGTCGCTTCCAGTCCCTTGCGCTACCTCAAATTTTATCAGATTGGGCTGCGCAGAGATTCCCTAGGGTTGTCATTCAGCGCAACCGTTTGAGCAGTTATCCTGAGGAATCAGCGCCAAGAATGATCGCCGTGAGATTATATGGATGTTATCCAGAAAGCGAGTAATATCAATAAATTATCTCGTTCTTCATCTAGCGGATACATGGTGACAATCTGACGCTGACAGGTGATCAATCAATGGTGCTGATTGACATCCATTGTCCGACGTCTTGTAGGCTATAGCCGCC
Source organism: Acidithiobacillus sp. (assembly GCA_037440305.1). Taxonomy (GTDB): domain Bacteria; phylum Pseudomonadota; class Gammaproteobacteria; order Acidithiobacillales; family Acidithiobacillaceae; genus Acidithiobacillus. Next base: position 3,653 of record JBBIUH010000032.1, on the reverse strand, counting down.
TGAGCGGCATGTCCGCCACCCAAGCCCTGGCGCAAATGTATGCCTCCTCCCGCCTGTACATCAACTACTTCCAGCCGTCGTTCAAGCTCAAGTCCAAAACCCGCGATGGGGCTCAAGTTCACAAGGTGTATCATCCGCCCATGACGCCATGCGATCGGCTCCTGGGCACAGATGTGGTCAGCGAGGCAACTAAGGCGCAGCTGCGCGAGCAATTCGCCAGCCTCGATCCGGTAATGCTCCTGCAGGAAATACGTGCGGCGCAAAGGGTATTGGCAGACTTCGCCACCGATCACCCGCCGGAACGGGAAGTCACTCAGGCGTCAACCGACCTGGCCACTTTTCTGGAAAGCCTGGGCACAGCCTGGAAGGAAGGAGAGGTACGTCCCACCCATTGTAACGTCTCGCGCAAAAATAGGGAGAACATCCCAACCTATTTACGGGTGAAAAACGAGGCGCGTCCCCCGCTCTTTTCGGAAGAACGCGCCCCTGGTGGAGTGCGGTATGGATTCTATCGTTGTGGCCGATCTGGCGGTGGTCGTTCCCAAGGCCGCTCGGAGTTGCAGGGCGGCGGTTTTGTCCCACGATGCCGGAGGATCTGCGCCAGATAGTGGGTGTCACAGCGATAGGCCAATTCCTGGAGCAGGTCGGACAGGGCGGTGGCCGCTTCATCCGATAGGTCGTGGGGTAGCCAGTCTTCCGAGTTCATCGCAGATCCTCGATGGCCTGCCGGAGGATCTCATCGGGGAGATGATTGAGTCCCTTGGGCACCGCCAGGCGCATGGCGGTGAGGAGGATATTCCCCGCCTGCCGTGGTAGACCCTTGGACGCTTGCCGTATCAGTTCCATGCCAGAATCGGCGATAAGGGTATGCTGACAGCCTGCGGATTTCAGCGCGTGTTGCACGAGTGCCGTAAAGCGCTCCCGCTCCAGGACCGGTTGCAGGCGCAGACGCACTTGAATGCGACTGGCCAGGGCGGCATAGGGCACCCGTTCCAGGGTTTGCGCCAGTTGGGGATGTCCCACCAGCCAGGTGGTGATCAGGTTGCGCGAATCAAAGGCAAAGTTGAGGAAGGCGGGAAAGTCCCGGAAGAAGTCCGGCGGCAGATTCTGGGCCTCATCGATGATCCACACGGGAGTGACCTGCTGGTTCCCGGCGAGATCGAGGATTCGCTCTTTGAGATCTCGCCAGAGCTGTGCGCGGCGATAGCTGGGCTCGACACCCAGATCCCGGGCCAGGCTGCGGTAGATGTCGACCCGCCCGAAGTCGGTTTCTGACTGGTACAGCACCTTAAAGCGATGGGGGTTCAGGGAGGTGGTGATCTGCCGCAAGGCGGCGGTTTTGCCCACGCCCGGGTCGCCCGTCAGCAATCCAATGCCAGGGGAATGTAGCAGCCACTGGAAGCGTTCCGAGAGTTGGACCAAGGCCCCGTCATCCCAGAGATCATCTCCCGCTTTGCCCAAGGGGGCATAGCGCAAACCGAAGTGCTGGAGAACCATCAGGCTTCCTCCCCGTAATACTGGTCATGGGCTGTTTCCACCAGATTCGGGCCCTGGCGCGGCGTCTCGGGAGCCGACGCAGGCTCTGGTTTGTGCCGACGACGGTGGAGATTGGCGAGGGCATCTAGCGGGGTTGCCTGCCCCAGGGTGTTTCCTTCGGCATCCTCCACCCCGAGGACCTGCCCCTGGTGGGGGTCGACCACCAGCATCACGCTTTGCCCGGTCAGCTCGAAGGGCACTTCAAAGCGCTGCCCCAGGTAAGCGACGGTGCCGTCCTTACGGACCAGGCGCTTCTCCCGATGGTAAAACAGGGCATCCAGTTGCGCCGCCCGGCCACCCAGGTTGCGGATACGTGGCAGGTCTTGTTGATAGCGAGCCAGGGGCGTGAGGCCCTGGAGTCCTCCATGGGGGGTCCGGTGATAGACCTGTTCCAGCCATGCCCAAAGACGGGCATTGAGATCGTCCAGATGGGTGATGCGCCGCGGGTCGAGTTCGCTCAGGAACTGGTCCCGAAAGGTCCGGTGCCAGCGCTCCAGCTTACCCTTGCCCTCTGGTGCATAGGGACGGCAATAGATCAGCTGGATCCCCAGACGGGCACAGATGCCTTGCAGGGTCTGGGCGCGATAGGCAGAGCCGTTGTCGACGACGAGCTTGATGGGCACCCCGCGCTTGAGCAGCGCCTGCTTGAGCACCCCTTCGATATCCAAGGCGGTTTCCCCCAGGCAAAAGGCACTGTGCGCCACCAGACGGGAGGCGTCGTCCAGGAGGGAGACTAGATAGGTCTTGCGCAGTTGCCCATTCACGGGCACCCGGTTGGCGTGCAGGACATCCCCATACCAGATGTCGCCCGCATGCTCGGCGGTGAAGCTGCGCCGCTCTTCCGTCTGCTCCGCCCGGGCCGCACGGGACAGACCCTGCCGCTGCAGGAGCCGATGGATGGCTGAGGTAGAGACACTTCCCCGCGCGACCAGCCCGGTGGATTCCAGCAGGCGTTGGATCTGGGCCAGGGAACGCCGGGGATTCTCCTGCTTGGCCTGGACAATGGCTTCCTGGACAGCGGCGGGCAGCTTCGATTGCCCCCGGTCCTGGCGCGGACGGGGAACGAGGCCGTCGATACCGCGCTCCCTCCATGCGTAATACCAGGCCTCGATGGTCTTTGCGCCTAAGCGGGTTCGGGTGGAGCCAGGGATCTCATAGTCCTTTTGCGCCAGGATCCGTAGTGTTTGCTGCAGTTCCCCCCGGGAAAGGGTACGGCTGGCCAACGGGCCCAGCACCGCCAGGCGGAACAGGGCGACGGGATGGATGGGTTTCATGGGGGTTCCTCTTAGGGCGAATGGAGCCCCCATCTCAACAAAGCCGCGCTCACGGCGGCAGTGGGTAAACTCTGTGGGGTACGGGCTTAGGGCGAAATCCTCCTTCCCGCACTCGGGGTCACCTCGGTGATCACGGGACATTCACCCCGTGTTGATCGAGCCAGGCCATGGCTGCATCCAGTCCCAGGGTCTCCATGCAGGATCGCCAAAACTCCTGCCAATCCACCGTCCGTCCCAACACGGGAAAGGGATTGCGCAGATGGAAGCCAAACAACTCGTAGCGGTCGTTCAGCCAGCGCATCCAGCGGCGACAGGTATCCCGGCAGGGTTGGGCCGTCAGCGCGACGGCATAGAGCGAGAACCCGGAGAGCAACAGCAACAGGAGCTTCTGCTGAAGTGCCCACCCATACCAGCGACGGGGTGGCACGCAGGTGGGAAGCCGGGAGCAGGTGCGCCCACAAGAGGGGCATAAGTACCGAAGGATCGAGACGGGGTTCCAGATCCCGCTACCTTCACGGTCAGCCTTACGCTCATAGTGCCCATGGCATCGGAGAGCACCATGACCGCAATGGGGGCATTGTTTGGGGCGATATACTTCCGGCGTGCGTGCCAGAGCAACGGCGTGCTGTTGCAGGGAATGAATGCCAGATACAATCCGGTACAAGGGTCGGGCCTCCTTATGTGTTCGTGAAAAGCGTAAGAACTTCCCACGATAGCAAAGGGGTGCCGGCCCTTCCTATGCCCTCTTTATCTCACGCTCCACGAGGAGCCGATCCAAAAATCTCCCTGACCGTCCATGGGAAAATCACCTCGATAAATCCTGGCAGAGGGAGAAGCGTTACA
>JBBIUH010000031.1:0-22975 GCA_037440305.1 Acidithiobacillus sp. | reverse complement strand
AAAAAAAGACATTTTGATCCCACCGTTGTATACTTTTGGGCACATAACTTACGGCAATTCTAAAATATTGTACAATCGTGTTTTTGTATCACGAAAAATAAGGCACGCTTATTTCCTGACAAGGGGCATCATGTCAACTAAAAAAATCGATCCAGGACTACTGTTGGTGTGGGCCCAAGCTGCACGTAAAGGTAACCTGCACGAGGCAGCTGATGCCTTGTTCATGAGCCAGCCTGCAGTATCCCAGCGACTCAAGCAGCTGCAGGATCGTATTGGACACACATTGTACCTACGCAATCACCGCGGGATAACCCCCACGCCAGCGGGGCTGTCCTTACTGCATATCGCTGAGCAGGTAGAGTCGGCACTAGAAGCCATAAAGTATTTAGGTGATAACGAACCCGGCCGTCTTTACGGTAGTTTGGCTCTGATAGCCAGCCATAGCAATGCTGAAACACTTATTCCTAAAGCCGTTGCTGATTTTCGGAAAATGCATCCAGATGTCAGTTTTCGCCTCACGACAACCAACAGTCGGCAGGCCAAGCGCAATCGCAATCAGGCAGACCTTATTTTTGTGGAGGATGACAAGGCATTAGGCGATACCGGGGGATGGATTCAGGAAACGCTTATAGAGACTGATATCAGGATTTTAGTACCAGAGAAACATCACTGGATTGAGTATGGAAAAGCAATTCCGATAAGCTGGTTGAGTGAAGAAGCATTAATTTGGAGAGAAGAAGGTTCAGGCATCCGTGAGCATGTCATTGATGCTATTTCAAAACATGGCGTACGTCCAGAAATCCGCTATGAGTTTAATGGTCTTGCAGCCATTCGTAATGCGGTAAGCTGTGGTTTGGGAGTTAGCTTTGTGTCTGGATTAAATGGGATTGATCCCAAATCAGGGGACTGTACACTCCCCATAGATCCGCCAATAAAACATGTGTTATCAGTTATTTATAGCGGTGCAAAAAACCATGTTGCTTTGTCTTTTTTATCCCTGCTTAAAAACCAGTTGGTCAACCGTGGGCCGGACCCGCTTCTCTCTTGATGAGATCGATGCCTTAGATGTATTGAAACTCATCCAGAACGCTACGCCAAGCGTCGGTAAAACCATCTCTTCACCCCTTCCACCGCCATCAGGTACACGACGACCATGGCCATAAGTATCGCGAAGAAATCCAACGGCAGTGCCACAAATCCTAGTGCGGCGCCTATCGGGGTCAAAGGCAGCAGGGCTGCCACCGCAACCACGGCTAACGAGGTTCCCGCCAGCAGCGGGTGCGGGCGGCTGGTGAGAGGGTTGAAGCGGGTACGAATGACGAATATTACCAGAACCTGGGTGGCGATGGATTCGATGAACCAGCCGGTGTGGAACATCTCCTCGCCGGCATGGAAAACATGCAACATGACATAAAAAGTGAGGAAGTCGAAGAGCGAACTGATCGGGCCGATCACCATCATGAAGTTGCGAATGAAGGACATATCCCACTCGTGAGGGTGCGATAAATAGCTTTCGTCCACATTGTCCAGCGGGATCGGAACCTCCGAGAGATCGTAAAGGAAGTTGTTGAGCAGGATCTGTACCGGCAGCATGGGCAAAAAGGGGATGATCAGGGTGGCACCGGCCATGCTGAACATGTTCCCAAAATTGGAGCTGGTGCCCATCATGATGTACTTCAATACGTTACCGAAGGTGCGTCGCCCTTCTCGAATGCCTTCATACAACACATCGAGGTCGCGTTCGAGCAGGATCATGTCTGCCGCATCCTTGGCCACGTCCACCGCGCCGTCCACGGATATCCCCACATCTGCGGAATGGAGCGAGGGAGCGTCGTTGATGCCGTCGCCGAGAAAACCCACGACGTGGTGGCGTGCTTTGAGGGCCAGGATGACGCGGTTTTTCTGTGCGGGGGTGACGCGGCAAAATAAGTTCGCCTCCTCCACCACCGCCTGCAGGGCAAAGTCGTCCATTTTCTGGATCTCGGCGCCGCTCAGGACCCTGCTCACCGGCAGCCCGATCTGCGCGCAGACGTGACGGGTGACCAGATCGTTGTCACCGGTGACAATCTTCACCGCCACACCGCTTTTGGTCAAATCGCCAACCGCACGGGCCGCCGTTTCCTTTGGGGGATCCAGAAAAGCGGCGAAGCCTGCAAATACCAACTCGGTTTCATCGCTCACCACGGCGTGGGGATGGTCAAGCGGCACACGTCGCCAGGCGATACCCAGCACCCGAAAGCCCTTCTGTCCCAATTCGTCGCACAACGCCCCTGCCCGATCCCTCGCCTGGCCATCGAACGGCAATTGCGCCCCGTCCACCTCATAGGTGACGGCAAGTCGGAGTACGTCCTCGGGAGCACCCTTCACTACCAAAAGCCGGCTATCGTTTTTTTCCACCAGCACGGAGACCCGCCGCCGCTCGAAGTCGAAGGGTACTTCATCAATTTTTCGCCAGGCGCTGACGTTGATTTCCTGATGGGCGAGAATGGCGTCGTCCAGAGGGCTTTTTAGCCCGGTCTCGAAGTGGCTGTTGAGATAAGCTAATTCCAGTACCCTCTCGCTCTCACGCCCCATGGGATCCACGTGGCGCTCGAGCCGGATGTGCGCCTCGGTGAGCGTTCCCGTCTTGTCCGTGCAGAGCACGTCCATCGATCCCAGATTCTGCACCGACGCCAGGCGTTTCACGATCACCTTTTTCTTGGCCATCCGGATGGCGCCGCGCGCGAGGGTAACCGAAACGATCATCGGTAGGAGTTCCGGCGTGAGGCCTACGGCCAGGGCGACGGCGAACAGAAAGGACTCCAGCAGGGGGCGATGAAACGCGGTGTTGACGAAAAGCGCGAATAACGCCAGCAAAACCGTCAGGCGCATGATCAGCATGCCGAATTGGCGTGTGCCCCGTTCGAAGGATGTAGGGGGTGGCTTGCTGGCCAGACTGTCGGAGATCTCGCCGAGGGCAGTGCCCAGGCCGGTGCGGCAGACCAGGATAGTCGCCTTGCCGCTGATTACGGAGGTGCCCATGAAGGCCGCATTGTCGGCGGTGTCCAGATCCGCTTCCCCGGAAAGCTCGATCGCATGCTTTTCCACCGGATACGGCTCGCCGGTGAGGAGCGCCTGGTTGACAAAAAAATCCCGTGCCTCGATTAGCCGCCCGTCTGCGGGGACCGAATCGCCTGCGGCCAGCAGCACCGCATCCCCTGGCACCACCTCGAAAATCGGAATGTCACGCGGGCGACCATCACGCAGGACCGTGGCGCGCACGGCGACGGATCGCTTGAGTCGCTCGGCCGCCTGCCCAGCGCGGTATTCCTGCATGGTGTCCAGGGCCACACTCATCAACACCATGGCGCTGATGATCAGGAAACTGGCCCTGTCGCCCGTCACGGCAGAAATCGCGCTGGCGACCAGAAGGATAATGACCAGGGGATTGCGAAAACGGGAGAGAAACAGCCGGAGGAGCGTGCCGCGCCGCGCGGGCCGCAGCGCGTTCGGGCCGAAAGACGCCAATCGCGAAGCGGCTTCTTCCGTTGTCAAGCCACGAGGGCTGGTATCGAGCGCATGAAAAAGCTTTGGCAAAGGCTGTCGCCAAAAGGCCGCTTCCACTTCCCTGGACTCAGACATGGCTCACTTTGCTGTAATTGGTCGGGGCGATAGGATTCGAACCTACGACATCCTGCTCCCAAAGCAGGCGCGCTACCAAGCTGCGCTACGCCCCGTCGCCGCAGAGAATAGCCGCTCGCCCCGTCGCGGTCAATCTAAGCGGGAAAGACGGCGCCGCAAACGATCCAGCTCCCCACGCGCAAGACCAATACCGTCATTCAGGCGTTGGCGCTCCCTGTCGCTGAGTTCCTTACCCTTCTGCACCAGCTCCTCGCTATAAATGGCGATGGTGTCGAGCAGTTCCTCAACCCGTTCATTCATCCGCTCGCGCGAGGCAACGACGCGATCCCAGGCCCGATTAGCCTGATGCCGCAATTGTTCGCGGGTGCGATCGCCCGTTTGTGGGGCAAAGAGCAAGGCGGTGACTGCGCCTGCTACCGCACCTGCCACCAAGGCGATCCCCAGGGCGCTGTAGCCGATGCCATTATCGCTATCGTTTTCATAATTCATCATGATCGGACTCCTTCATCAGGTGATAACAGTGGGGGCCTTGCGACCCGTGAGCGTTTCTATTCGGGTGAGATTCCTGCCGAGCTGGATCAGGTCGCGCAAGGCGCGCTGCGGGTCCTGTTGCTGGCGCTGCGGGTCCTTCTCCAGGTACTCGTGATAAATACGCAATGTGGCGCCTTCGGTTCCCGTGCCCGACAGGCGGAATATCAGCCGGGCACCGTCGGCAAAGAGCAGGCGCAGGCCCTGATGCGCACTGACACTACCATCGATGGGGTCCGCATAGGCAAAATCGTCGGCAGTCAGTATCTTACGTTCTGCTAAAGTCTGACCGGGGAGCACCGGCAACTGGGCGGCAATGCTCTGCATGATCTGTTCGCCCGTTTCCGCCGAGAGTCCTTCGTAATCATGGCGCGTGTAGTAATGACGCCCAAACCGCTGCCAATGCTGGGTGACGATGTCGGCCACGGATTGCCCGGTATGCGCGATCACCGAGAGCCAGGCCAGTATCGCCCAGAGTCCGTCCTTTTCACGGATATGGTCCGACCCGGTGCCGAAACTCTCCTCACCACAAAAGGTGATTTTGCCCGCATCCAGCAGATTGCCAAAAAATTTCCAGCCGGTGGGTGTTTCATAGTGAGCAATACCCAGGGCTTCTGCGACCACATCCGCGGCTTGGCTGGTGGGCATGGAACGGGCGACGCCCTTCAGTCCCTGGCGGTAGGCAGGGATCGCAGCAGCGTGGGCTGCGAGCACCGCCAGCGAATCGCTGGGCGTCACAAAAAAGCGGCGTCCCAGGATCATGTTACGATCGCCATCACCATCGGATGCGGCGCCAAAGTCGGGTGCGTTCTCCGCGAACAGGTGATCGGCCAGGGGTTTGGCGTAAACCAGATTCGGATCGGGATGGCCACCCCCAAAATCCATGAGCGGGATACCATTGACCACGGTGCCCACCGGTGCCCCCAGGCGCTTTTCAAAAATCTCGTGGGCATAGGGACCGGTAATGGCGTGCATCGCGTCAAAACGCATCCGGAAGGGTCCCTGCAAGAGCCGTCCCAGCGCGTCAAAATCAAAAATGCGGGCCATCAGTGCTGCATACTCGGCTACCGGATCGCAGATTTCTACCTGCATCTCACCCAGCAAAAACTTTGCGTCATGGTCAATATCGACATCCGCGCTCTCCAGAATCTGATACCCCTGGATGGATTTACTGGCAGTCCAGATGGCATCGGTGATCTTTTCCGGCGCGGGTCCGCCGTTGGCTGTATTGTACTTGATGCCAAAGTCGTGGTCTGGCCCCCCGGCATTATGGGAGGCGCTGAGGATAATGCCGCCGTGAGCATTCCGCGCGCGGATGACTGTAGAAACGGCAGGTGTAGAGAAGAGTCCGCCCCGTCCGACAATGACTTTGCCCCAGCCATTCGCCGCAGCCATCCGGAGGATAATCTGTATGGCTTCACGGTTATAAAAACGTCCGTCGCCACCGAGAACAAGGATTTTACCGGCGCGATCAGAAATGGCATTGAAGATGGATTGAACAAAATTTTCGAGATAATGCGGCTGCTGGAAAACCTTGACCTTTTTACGCAGCCCCGAGGTGCCGGGGCGTTGATCGGCAAAGGGCTGAGTTGCAATCTGCAATGCCGCCATGGCACACCTCAGGAGTCGAGTGGAACGTCAATAATAGTGGTTTCCCGACTGGCATCGGTACGAATCCAGATTGTATACCCGCTTACCTGCCAGGTACTAACGACCACCCCGCCGTCGCGAATGGCCTTTTCACTGGCTTCAATTAAGTCTTCTTCCATAGCCTCATCCCACTCGCCCAGGACGTGGTGACGGAGCAGTTCCTGCGGATCAATTTCTCCGGATTCGAAGATGGCTTGCGCGTCGGGGGAGGCGAGGATGGTTCCAGGATAAAATCGCATTTTATTCTCCGTAACTTTCAAACTATAACAGGAAACGGCCGTTCACAAGGCAAAACCTTGTGTGCGCAGAAAATCGCGACTGGGTGCCGCACACTGATTCATAAGATTAATACGGTGCGGATTGTGACGCACGCGGCGTGCCCAAATCCGTGGATTGCTCAACCCGGCCGCCGCATAGACCTGTTCGCTTGGAAAGAAACTGGTCCGCAAAAACTGGCGAAACACCTCGCGCAAAACAGGGCTGATGAGGCGTTTTTTCGCGCGGCCCATAGCCTGGCTGCGCATCTGAATGGTAGTGCGGGCAAAAGCCATGTGACGCGCTTCCTCGCGCATATGGATGTGGGTAATGGCCAGCACGGCTGCGGGCAGATCCTTATGCGTGAAGATCAGCCGATTCATGCGGTCCGGCACATTCTCACCGATTAGAATGGTTGCCCAGAAAGCCGCGGAGCCTTCAGGCGCGTAACGGGCGAAAAGTCGGGCCAGGGGCGGGCGCTTACTCAAGGGGGTCATAAATGGGAGTTGCGAACGTTGCTGTAATTCCAGAAACATGAGGCTGTGCCCCACTTCTTCCCGCAGTTCATGAAGCTGATAATGGTAGCTGACCGGATCTCGGTACATCTCCTGTAACGAGTTGGCACCTAGGCGTTGGATAAACAAGGCCTCCAGCCATAGACCCAGCTCGCAGAAAGAGACGAATTCGACCTGGGAAAGGCGGATGCGTTCGTCCTGACTCAGTTGCACATATTCGGGCAATCCATACAGTGATAGCAATTCCTCCGGGAGCCAGGCCGTTTCCGCGTCGAGGCTCTTCCACGGAACCGTCTGGACAGGGTCCCGATAGTTACTGCTGTGCTGGCTGAGCTGATCGACCAAAGCATCATGATGACGCTGAATCTGAGCCAGTGCGGGAATACGTTGGGCGAAGTTCATAAGCCATTCTGCCACGGACACTCAGCCGCTCCAAGGGGGTATTGGGCTCTGCCCGCTGGCATCGCGCACCTGGGCGATGCTGCGGCGTACATTATAACATGGACGCCACCCGAGTTCCCTTTGGGCGTGGGTAATATCGACAATCAGCGGGTTTTCCAGCACTTGCAGCCAGCCGGGATCGCCGAGGCCGGTACTAAAAGGGCGTAGCCAGGTATGTACACGGTGCAGTTGCCTGGGGGAGAGCGGTAACTGCCAGCGGCGGGGAATGCTGGACCAGGGGATGGGATCGGGTGCCGCAATATTGAAGATACCACCCTGTCCATAACTTAGTGCTGCCAGCAGAGCGGTAACCGCATCATCTTCGTGGAGACACTGGATGGGCAAGTCCGGGTTGAGTAGACGCAATCCGTAAGGGCTCGTAGCAATCTCATTCACCAAGGCCTGCCCATGGGGGCCGATAATGGCATGCAGGCGCAGGCGGGAGACAACGGTTTTCTTCTGGTTGGTCGTGAATGCATCCAGCCACTGCTCCAGTGCAGCCTTGTCTTCACTGTAGGCGAACCCCGGCACAGGCCGACAAGGCTGGCTTTCGGCAATGGGGACTGGGTTGTCCGGCCATGCGCCATAAGCCGCCACACTGCTGGAATAGATGACTTGCGGTACACCGGCATTTGCCGCCGCACGGAACAGATGCTGACTACCATCGAGATTTATCCGGCGCATCTCCTCACGCCAGCGCCGTTGCGGCCCGAGGCGCGGACTCAGCACTATAAAGGCGAGATGGATGACACAATCCACGCCGGTCAGGTGCTCGACAAGCTGCGGATCGCGGATATCCAAAGGCAGGTAATGCAGGTGTGGATGCCGCATTGCGGGTGCCCGACGATCCAGTGCGATGACCCGGTGGATATCCGGGCGAACGAGCAGGGCGGGAAGCAGAGCTGCTGCCGTATGTCCCGCCGCGCCAGTGACCAGCACCTGCATCAGTGGGGGTAAGTGCCGCGCAGGGCAGGCAACACTTCGTCGGCGAGCAAGCGCAATGAGCGCTGGGTGACTTGGCTGGGGACCATCCCGGCACCCACGGCCAAAATCAGGCGATCCACCCCGGCTCGGGCATAGCGGGTCAGTCGTTGGCGACAGGTAGCCGGGTCGCCGACGACGACCATGCCCATAGTTTCCAGCAGCCGCAAATTGAGGCCACGGCGCAGCAGCGGCTCGAGAAAGCCGAGACGATGATAGTATTCATAGCTTTCCTTTAGCTGTGCGAGGACCGGTCGCGTCTGGTCCAATAGCCGCTGGTAATACCAGGTGAAGCCCTCGGCCCAGCGCCGTGCCTCCGCTGCATCCTCCAGACACAGGCAGCCAATAGTCATGGCAAAACCCGCGTTTTGACCTGCTTGCAAAGGACCTTCTCCGTGGTGTTGTCGCCAGTTCTTTTTATAGGCACGAAGATCTTGTTTGATGAGGAACCAGGGTTTAAAAGGCCCGGAGAGCACGCCGATACCTTCCTGCGCTGCCCATTGGATAGTCGTCGGGCTCACGGCTGCCGTCCACAGCGGTGGATGGGGTTGCTGGAGGGGTTTGGGAAGAATATCCAGTTCATCGAAATTATAGAGTTTTCCATGATGGCTGAAGGGTTCGCCACCTGCCTGGCGAAGGATCTGCAGCCCTTCTTGCATGTGCAGCCTGCTGTCCGCCATTTGGCTGCCAAAAAGTTGATATTCCTTAGGGGAAAAGCCTCGGCCGATGCCCATCTCCAGGCGTCCGTGGCTGAGAATATCCAGAGCGGCAGCGCGCTCCGCAACACGGACGGCATGATTGTAGGGCAGGACGACAACGGCATGGCCAAGACGCAGGTTCTTGGTGCGCTGGCTAGCCGCAGCAAGGAAGGTTTCCGGGCTGCTGGAGTGGGAGTATTCGCGCATGAAATGGTGTTCCACGAGCCAGGCGCCGTGAAAACCCAAGGTGTCGGCGAGGCTAAGCTCATCCAGGGTTTCATGATAAACTTGGGCCTCGCTACGGCCCAGATGGGCTGGTACGGCGAGTTCATAGAAGAGATCAATATCCACCTGCGTTGGCGCCTCCATGATGAGCACTGCATCCAGCCCGCCCTAAATTGCTGAACGGCTGCAAATCGCCATCTTAACATCGGAGCAGAGGCGCCTGCACTGGGCCGACGTGGAGACCGGTACGCGTTTCATAAGTGGTGATGCCTCTGGAACGGGAAGAAGCTGCAGGCGGCCTCTATTCAGTTACTGTGTTTTCAGCCTCGGAGTTTGGCAAAGATGCTTGCGGGAAAAGCTGTTCGCGGTAGTAAGCGATTTCCCCAACGGATTCGCGGATGTCGGCCAGCGCTTCGTGGCGCTCGGCTTTGGGGAATTTGGGCAGATGCGGATACCAGCGCGTGGCGAGTTCCTTGATGGTGCTCACATCAATCATCCGGTAGTGAAAAAAGCGCTCCAGCCGCGGCATCAGGCGGGCTAAAAAGCGGCGATCCTGACATACGCTGTTACCGCAGATCGGTGAGGTGCCTGCCATAACATGCTGGTGCAGGAAATCCAAGGTTTGTGTTTCTACTGCAACTGTATCCAGGCGACTATCGCGGACCCTTTGCAAGAGGCCGGAAGCGCCATGGGTACGCTGGTTCCAGTCATCCATAGCCGTGAGTACGAATTCTGGCTGATGCACGGCCAATACCGGACCTTCGCAGAGAATTCGCAGGCTGTTGTCCGTGACCAGCGTGGCGATTTCCAGAATCTGATCCTGTTCCGGCCGCAGACCGGTCATTTCCAAGTCAATCCAGATGAGGCGGTGTGCTTTGGGGTCCATGCGGCATCCTTATTGAGAGGTCAGTCTAGTATACCATCGCTTTCAAGACATAAAAAAAGACGGACCAGAAGTCCGTCTAATAGCCGCAAAACAACCGCTACAAAACCGTTTCACACTGGGCACCGTGACCTCTGGCCGTCAAGTGCGATAAACCCCGCTGGGCGATCCCCCAACTTCAGAGATTTGGACCCTCGCCCCTCACCATGGAATCAAGGCTACGCCGTTTTTGTTTCTGGAATATTTCCGGTTCAAAATAATTTTCGGGGTGCGGGCCGATTCAATCCTGGTTGATGTCCAGGCCATTTGGACAAAAAAAGACGGGCCGGAGGCCCGTCTAATAGCCGCAAAACAACCGCTACAAAACCTGTGTTGCAATCCGTGCGCCGTGAATATGCTGGCTGATGTCGGGCTGCCTGATTTTTTCGCTCCACTCTATCTTTTGGTTTGGGTACCGCTACTGCCTATGGTGTACAATGGACCCGTCATATTTCGAGAATATTTCCGGTTGCAGGTTCGATGTGTCTGCACGTAGCGGCACCTGTTTTCAGGATATTGCGAGGCAAGGATGGCGGTCGTTTTAATAGTGGATGATGATCAGCGGCTCGCGGCGATGTTACGGGAGTTTCTCCAGGCCCAGGGCTTCGCGGTGCTATTGGCGGCCAATGGGCAGCAGATGCGTCAGCAACTGGCGGCAGAGCCGGTGGATGTGATGGTGCTCGACTGGATGTTGCCGGGACAGGATGGCATCAGCCTCGCCAAGGATCTGCGCAGGAAGGGTGGAGGGCCTCCCATTCTTATGCTCTCGGCCCGTGGCGAGGACGAAGAGCGTATTCTTGGGCTGGAAAGCGGTGTCGATGATTACTTGGCCAAGCCTTTTAATGCCCGGGAGTTGCTGGCGCGTCTCCGGGCCTTGTTACGCCGTAGCGGAAAAAATGAGGGGGGCGAAAAGCTCTACTTTGGTGATTTCCATTTGCATATAGCCGAGCGACGGCTCTATCGCGGTGATGCGGAGGTTGACGTGAATCCGGCGGAAATGGACCTGCTGCTGGTCTTTGCGCAGCGTCCACGGCGCATCCTGAGTCGCGATCTTTTGCTGCAATTATTAGGTGGTGAAGGGGACGGGCGCTTCGATCGGAGCATAGATGTGCGGGTGACCCGTCTGCGCAAAATCATTGAAGAGAATCCCCGGCAACCGCGTTTTTTGCAGACAGAGCGTGGCGCTGGGTATCGGTTCATGCCTGTCCCATGAGTCTGTGGCGCGGACGCAGCCTGTTTTCGCAAACGGCTTGGACCTTAGGGCTGGGTATTGTTGTTCTGCAGATACTGACCCTGGTGATCATTGTAGCTACGGTGCTATATCCGCTGGCCGAGCGCTCGGCGGAGGACCTGGCAGGGTTGATTGTGATCAGTGCGAAAACCTATGCCGAACTGTCTCCGCAAGAGCGCCCCGCTTTTTTAGCCAGCCTGCGGGCCGACGATGGGGTAGAAATTGCCGCGCATCTGGATCGTTCTATAAAGCACACCCATGGGCATATATACGGCTGGTTGCTAAGTCGTGCGCTGGCCAGACGCTTAGGAGAACCCGTGCGTGTGGACGTTTTGGGCGGGAACATGCGTACGTTTTGGGTGCCGGTTACTGTTTCCAGACAAACGGTTTGGGTACACTTTGACCGAGGGCGGTTGGCCTCGTCTCTGCCCATCGCCATGATTTTTGTGCTGGCTTTTTCAACACTCGCGCTGTTGGTGCTGACGATGATTCTGGTGCGCCGGGTATTACGGCCTCTCGGGGTGATTTCAGAGGCTTTGCGTGGATCGTTAAAGGCACCGCTGCCGAGTTTGCCGCGTGGCGGCGCTTATGAGTTCCAGAATATCCTCAATATTTTCGCTAATCTGCGGACCCGTTTGCAGGCGATGATTAATCATCAGTCGCTATTGCTGACCGGGATTTCCCACGATCTGCGTTCACCGCTGGCGCGCCTGCGTATGGCTTGGGAGTTGTTGCCGGAGACTACGCCCCAGCGTCTTCGGGACGGCATGCTGCAGGATATGGAGCGAATGGATGAGCTGCTGGCCCAATCTCTTGCGCTGGGTCGCGGTATGGCGGCGAAGGTGGCGGATTTTGATCTGATGGTATTGCTGGCCGAAGTGGGTGCGGAGTTCGAGCGGGAGGGCGGCCACTGGGAGGCAACATTACCGCGTCGTTATCCCTTCCGGGGCGACCGGGAGGCTTTGCGCCGTCTGTTGTCCAATCTGTTGGATAATGCCTTGCGCTATGGTGGCGGGAGGGTGACGGCAGAGTTTCAGAAAACGCCGGGGCATCTCCTGTTACGTCTGTGCGATGCTGGCTCGGGGATTCCGGGGGCGGACCTGGAGAAAGTTTTTGAACCGTTCATTCGTCTGGATGATGCGCGAGGGCATAGTGAGGGCAGTGGCCTTGGTCTGGCTATTGCCCGTCAATTGGCAGAGGCGCAGGGGATGCGCCTGCGCTTATTCAATTCCGCCGGTGGCGGGCTCTGTGCGGAGTTGTCCTGGGCCGCGTAAGACGGTGTGATGAAGGCCCAGGTATAGCCGAGGTCAGTGCCACAGATGTGCTGCCCCCACGACGCAGACAGATATGCCGGTGTGGTGCTTTTGTGGATGATTCACGGACCGTGTAGCGCCCCGCAAGCACCTGGGTCGACACAGTAATGTGCTCGTGAAGATGGTCTATACTGTGGTGGTTGTCTGTGAACGATGGCGATGCTGCAGGAGGGGGCAATGAACATATTGAAGGCATTGACGGCTGTGATCGCGGCGATAGCTTTGGGGGGGTGCGCAACGGTTACGCCGGTGAGTGGGCAGTTCCCGCCCATTACACCGCATCAGGCGCAGACGGGTGCGGAAAACGGAAAGCTGGTGCGCTGGGGCGGCACGCTGATTCAGGCGCAGCCGAAGGCTCAGGAGACGTGTTTTACGGTAATGGCGCTGCCACTGCGTCAGGATGGGCGGCCTTATCTGGGTCAGAAAAAGTCCGATGAAGGGCGATTTATCGCCTGTGCTCCAGGGTTCTACGACCCGGTGCTCTACGCGGCGGGGCGGGAGCTTACCTTTGTGGGTACAGTGACAGGGGTGCAGGCGGAAAAAATTGGAGGGTACGAGTATCCCTACCCAACTCTGCAAGCCAGTACCGTGTATTTGTGGCCGGTGGAAGAACCTGAACCGACCACGAGTACGGTCTTTATCAATGGGGGCTGGTATGGCGGTCCTTGGGGACCTTGGGGTTGGTGGGGAGGCCCAGGCTGGAGATGGCGTTAATCCCTGATTGTCTGCCCGGTATTGCTTAGGGCGGGCAGACCTCTTATTATGTGCGCTGGTATTTTGCCGGGATGGCGGAACTGGTAGACGCGCCGGACTCAAAATCCGGTGGTGGTGACATCGTGTCGGTTCGAGTCCGACTCTCGGTACCAAAAAAGGAAGAAGCCCGGTTCTGCCGGGTTTTTTTGTAACCGTTTTCTTTCACGGAGCTAGGGGGTTGGCATGGCGATGCAGCGGCGGTTGGCGTGGTTGGCGGTGGCAGCAGGTGCGGTGGCGACGCTGCCGCTTGGCGGATGTGTGGCGCTCGTTGCAGCCGGAGCTGGCGGCGGGGCGGTAGCTTATGTAGAGAACGGCGGGGTTGCCAATTTCTACGCGTTCTACCCGACCTCGGTGAGTCGGGTCAGTGCGGCATCCCGGGCGGCATTCGGAGAAATGGGCATTCGCTATAACGGTGAAATCCGCAAGCGTCCTTCTGAGTATTTGATTGAAGGTACTACCCAAGAGGGACAGACGGTCAAGGTGATGCTGACGTCCATGGCGACGGATGTTACCAAGGCCAATATCCGCATTGGGACTTTTGGCGACAAGCCGATGTCTTTGCAGTTCCAAAAACTTCTTTCGCAGCGGTTGGGCATGACCGCCAGTCCTCAAGCCCCAGCGGGGGTGGTGTTGCCCCCGGCCAGCAGCCAGCCAACGGCGCCACAGCAGCCTGAACAGCAAACCATTCCGTTGCAGTAATCCTCCTCCCGTGGAGACGGATCTGCTCTATCGGGCACGTATTCTGATTTTAGGGAAAGCGGATCCGTCGGAAAGGCGGGAGCTGCGGAGTGGCTGGAAACGGTGCATGGTTTTGGTTATTGCCTGAGCCTGCCTTAGAAATAATGCCATTGATGTAAAATTGTCATAAAAGGTTCATAAAACTGTCACATTGATTTGCTATGGTAGCTTCTTCGTTTGAAGAGGGACTCCCATGAACCTGCAATATCTCATTCATCTCGCCAACTATTCAGATGGCGTTCTTTACGTACTTGGTATTCTGCTGCTGGTTGAGCTGGCGGTGATGGTAGACCGCTTTTGGTATCTGCGGCGCACCATTCTGCGTGGGCTGGTGTTCGTACAGGAGTTGGGTAGCCATGGTCGGCTCGATCGTGAAACGCTTAATAAAATGACCGAAAGCGCCGGAGACCTGCCCGAAGCCACTTTGCTGCGAATGGCCGCTTCCCATCACGGACAGGTCAAGGGTGAAGCCCTTGCCAGCCGTCTCGAAGAAAGCGTGCTGGTGTTGGCACCGCAACTGGATCGCCGCCTGTGGTTGCTGGACACTATCATCACCTTAGCGCCGCTGCTGGGTTTGTTCGGCACGATCGTCGGTATGTTCCACGCCTTTTCGGTGCTGGCCGCTCCGGGACACGCGCCTACGGCGGTCACTGGTGGTGTGGCTGACGCGCTGGTCGCCACGGCAACTGGCCTGTTTATCGCCATGCTCGGTCTGGTGGCCTTCAATGCCTTCAACAACCAGGTGCGGCAGATTCTCCTGCAACTGGATTCCGTAAAGACCATGCTGCTCAATCGGATGGACGGTCAACCCATAATCACGCCGGACAACAGTGACAAGCAGCGCAGTGAAGTGTTGTCCGTGGCGAGGGCCAGTTGATGGAGCGCCGTTACTTCGAGCAGAAGAAGGGCCGGGTGGAGATCATCCCCATGATCGACATCATGCTCTTCCTGCTGGTGTTTTTTATCATGATCACGCTGCAAATGATCCCCGATAAAGGGCTTAATTTGCAGCTTCCTGCCTCCAGTCAGGCGCAGCAGCTTCCGCGCCCGCACTACACCATCAATATCGATAAGGATGGATTGGTGAATGTGAAGGGGCATCACTATGATCTCGACGGCCTGCAGAAAATGCTCGCTGCTGATGGTGATCCCAGTAAGACCCAGATCACTATCGCTGCCGACAAGGGTGTGCCCTTTCAAGACTTCGTCCATGTGATGGATCGCTGTCAGAAGGCTGGGGTGAGTGATATCGGGATTGCTGCGAAAGCGAGTAATTAGGGAAAATACCTATATTGTATGAGCAACTAGACCGATCGGCGCAAAAAAATCTGATTATTAGTGGGACTTCTCAAAAGATCATCCTTCCGCACGGGTTGGATTTTTTTGTCAGGGCTGAGCGTCGAAAAATATAATTTGATGAGGAAAATAACCGGTGAATACAATCGTCAGTGATCCGTCCTGGGCGCCGCAACGTCCGAAAAAGCCAGAGGGGTACTTCGGGCGCGCGTTGCTGGTCGGCGCTGTGTTGGAGGTGTTGTTAGTGGGTGGATTGATCTGGGTGAGTGGTAATACGCCACCACCTAAGCCGATGGTAAAGAAGATCATCGCCATTCATATGGTGCAACCGGCACCTCCTAAACCCAAGCCGGTGCCTCCGAAGCCGGTAGTGCATCCGAAGCCTGTGCCTAAGCCGATACCCCATCCCGTTCCGCAGCCGAGGCCGGTAGTGCATCACGCGCCCGCGCCCAAGCCGTTAATGGCTAAAACACCCTTACCTATGGCACCAGTGGTACCGCCTAGTCCGCCGGTAACCACGCCGCCACCACCACCGCCCCCTCCGGCGCCGAGCATGGCTGCACGTGAGGCGGCCGTAGATCAGTACGCCGGCATGGTGCGCGCCCGGGTTCAGGCCGATGCCCATGTTCCGGAGGCCGTCCGGTTGATGCATTTGAGCGGCACAGCCGTGATTACCTTCCGGCTGACGCCGTCGGGCCAACTGCTATGGGCGAAAATTGCCCAATCCAGTGGTGTGGGAGCAATTGATAAGGCGGCATTGAAATCGGTAGAAGAGGGTGCTTATCCGCCTTTTACCAAGAATATGCCGAAACATGCCACCAATTTTAATGTGGAAGTGCATTTATCAAGCCACTCCGCGTAGTGCTGGCATGATGGTTTCTGGGTGATTGAGATGAAGGAGTCTGGGGTGACCGATCATAGTTGTTGGACGAAATTGTCCTTGCCGATGCTGGGGCTGGCTTTTATGGTAATGCCGGCAGTTTCTCTGGCTTACACCCAGGTTCCGTCTCATACCCGTGATCTCACCGGACCCATTCAGGTCAGTGCAGATAGCAAGGATCGGGTCACCCATGTTCTGCCGACAGGGCGCATCGTCAGTCCGGTAGGTTTGGTAAATGGCGCAGCGAATTTTGTGACCCAGGTGGTGCCCATGGCGGATCATATCGCCGCCATGGCGAATGGTGCCACCCGTGCCCAGACCATCACTGTGTATGCACAGAGTGATTTGCGCGAGATTTCACGAATCGCGGCCTACAAAAAAGAGGTGGACCCCAGGCAGAATGCCGAGAATGATGTCAGTGATCAACAAGGTGATGTCATTGCACACCAGGATTTTTTTCAGGGGATGGCGGTAGGGCCTGATCAAACGCTTTACGCCGCGGGAGGGCAAACGGATAATGTTGCTGCTTTCGCGTTCAAGGACGGCAAGCTAAGCCTGTTGCGCCGTTATCCCCTGGCATGGCAGGCGTTTCCCAAAGATCAATATCCCTATCAGTATCAAGGTGAGCATGATGAGCAAACACGTCACTTTTATCCTGACGCGGTTGTTGTCGGGCCGCACGGGAAACACCTTTACGTTGCGGGAATGCTTTCCAACAGTCTGGCGCAAGTAGATATTCAGACGGGTGAAACGCGCTATCTGAATGTTGGGCCTTATCCTTATGCCCTGACCTTCGCGGGCGAGGACCAACGCCTTGTGGTGAGTTTATGGGGTGGCAATGCCGTCGCGGTGGTCGATCCCAATACGATGCACATGTTGGGCACAGTGCGCGTCGGTCCGCCCACAGGTCCCGACAACACACAGGCGGGTGTACATCCTACCGCCCTGGCCGCTGTACCTCATTCCCCCGATATTTTTGTCGCGCTGGCCAATGTCGATCGTGTGGCTGAAGTGGACACGGCAAAACTGGCCGTGAAGGGATTCATCAACGATAGTCCTTATCCCGGTGCCCCTCCGGGAAGTTACCCGGACGGACTGACCGTGATTGACGGCAAGTTGTTCGTGGCTAATGCCGGCAATAATGATGTAGCGGTTTATGACGTACAGACTGGAAAAGGACTGGGCCTGATTCCGACGGGCTGGTATCCGACCGCTATCACCCACACCGACAAAGCCCTCTATGTGGTTGCGGCAAAGGGTTTGGGTTCAGGTCCGAACGTACAGCATCAGTGGGTCGGCGATATGATGGACGGCCTGGTGCAAAAAATTGATCTGAGTGATTTGTCGCAGTATCTGTCGCTGTGGACGCAGCAGAGCCTGGAAAATAATGGCTTTACCAGCGCCCAGCGCGCAGCAGGACATGCGGAAGATGTGAAAGCGACGCAATTCCTGCGTAACCATATCCATTATGTGGTTTTTATTCTGCGCGAGAACAAAACTTTTGATGAGAATCTCGGTGATTATAAACCGGCGGGAGTCTGGGCGGACCCGCAACTGGATCTCTATGGCCCGAAAGAGTTGCCAAATCTGTATAGCCTGGCGCGTCACTCCACGCTTTTTGTGAATTTTATGGCGGATGGCGAGGTGACCGCGCAAGGGCATCAATGGACGACCTCTGCCTCAGACTCAGACTTTGTGCAGCGGACCTGGCCGGAATACTATTCAAGACGTGGTATTGTTCCCAATCCGGGTTGGACGCAGTCTCTCATTCCCGGAAAAGCTACGGGTACCGGCGGCATGCCGCTGGGCGTCGATAATCCCTATGCGATTTATGAAAACCTTTCGGTATTAGGTAAATGGTCAAATCCCTGGATTAGTTATCCTGAGCGCCTTTTTCTGTTCAATGATTTGCTGGATCATAAAGTCTCTTTTGAAGACTTTGGGGAATTTGTCTCCCGTTCTCAGGCAGGGAATATTTCCACAGCGATGAAAAAACATCTGGCTACAGGTTTCCCTGGCTGGGATCGGATGATTCTCGATAGCTATCGTGAAAAGGTGGCAGAGCAGTGGTTGAAAGCCCATCCGGGTACGCAGTTTCCTCACTTCATTTATATCTGGTTGCCCGATGATCATACGGCGGGGCGCTCACCCTGCTATTACACACCGAATTATTATGTGGCCGATAACGATGATGCCACGGCAAAGTTCATTCATTATCTCTCGACGACACCGCAATGGAAGCACATGGTGGTTTTCCTGACAGAAGATGACGCACAGTCGGGGGCAGATCACATTGATGCCCATCGGACTTTTGCCCTGGCCATCGGGCCCTGGATCAAAAAGGGCCATCTGGAAACCCATCGGTACTCCCAGGTGAATATTCTCAAAACCACAGAGGCGGTTTTTGGTTTGCCCCCCATGTCGCAGTGGGACGAGAATGCCAGCGTATTTTCGGGCATGTGGACATCGCATCCGGACGATGCAGAGACGAAAGTGCTGCCGATGCAGGTGCCGCTGGCCTTTAACGCGGGACAATGTGCCGACTATACCCTGCTGCGCAGAGAGGCCGGTGCGGCGGGGCATTATCTCAATGAAACCTGGTTTATGGAGCATCAGACCAAGAATGGTGCTGGATTACCTCCGCCCGCCAAGTCCGAGGCGTATACGCCGACAACGCTGCTCAAGGTGCCTGGTCCGGAGCAGATGAAGCAGGAATGGATTGCCGCCAAAGGGATCAAGTCCTGGCATCGGGAGGCGCGGTATCTTGATACTTACGCAAGAAAACATCATGCGCCCGTGGCTGCTTACCAGGCCGGCGAGGTGGACTGAGACGAAGGGTACTCGGCACAAGGGGAATGCGGGGGGTCACAGATGTCTCTTCCACCAGCCAGTAGCTTGAAAGTGAATTTAAGAGCAATTGTGCCAGCGAGGCGCACATTCTGCCTCAGCCATCAGAATAGCAGGTCATTACCCATATAATCATTAAACGAGGATGTTTTCTATGGAGCAACAAAATCGTCGGCAGTTTTTGAAGCAGTTGGGATTGGGGAGCAGTGCAGTTATTGCCGCTCCGCATCTGCTGGGTGTGGCACGTGCCGCAGGCGTCAGCGAGGAAAATCTCCTGCGTCAGAAGATTGAGCATGTGGTGGTGATCTTTCAGGAGAACCGCAGTTTTGATCATTACTTCGGTACCTTCCAGCCAAAAAACGGGCAACAGATTATCAATTTGCTAGATGCACAGGGACAGTTGGACCGTCGTTTTCTCGGTTTGCAGAAAAATCCGGCGGGTATCGCTTATGATAACCTACCGTTACCTACTGATATTCCGGGTTTTCAGAACGTGCAATTGGCTAACCAACCCTTCCACATGGCGCCCTATATTCCCGCCAAAGGCAATGTACATTGGGATCCAAAACATCGGTTTTTCCGCATGATGGCGGAGATTAATAACGGTAAGATGGACCGTTTCGTAGCCTTGGCGGGCGGCAGCAAAACCCTTTTGTCGCGGGACGAATTCAAAAAAATGAGCCCGGAGCAGATCGCCTTTGATCTGGCTCGCCCCAGTGGTCCGGTGCTGGGGTATTATACCGGTGAAGATCTGCCCTTCTATCATCGTGTCGCGCACCGGTACACGCTCTTTGATCATTTCTTTCAGGCCATGAGTGGCGGCAGTACCGGTAATGCGCTTTATCTGGCGGCTGCGCGTTCCTGTGTCTATCCCAATGCGCCGAAGGATGTGTGCGCACCCTTCGATCCGAAAGAGGCCGGTCTGGAACACAGCTTCTTTGATCTGCCCTACGACCACAAAAAAGTCTTGGTCAACGATCTGCCGCCGGTGCAGGGACCGACCGATGCGGATGCCGTGAAGGCCCTGAAGATATCCCCACCCCCGGAGGCGCAGACCTACGACAATATCGGTGACCGCCTGGATGGCGCCAAAGTATCCTGGGCCTGGTATAACGAAAACTGGAATCGGGTAAAGCCGTGGGCGCTCAAGACCGCTTTTGGTCCCGGCGATGGCTCGGCGGTGATTGACACGGGTCAGTTGTATGTGGCCCACCATAACCCCTTCCAGTACTACCCGCGTTGGCCAGAATATGTGAAGGGCGGTCGTATGCGCGACAGTGACGACTTTCTTGCGGACGCCCATGCTGGCAAACTGCCAGGTGTCTCCTTTATCAGGGCCAGTGCCGCCCATGATGAACATCCGGCCGACTGCGCACCTGTTTATGGCATGGAATGGGTGGAGCAACTGGTGCGTGCTGCCGCTGATGGGCCGGCCTGGGACAAAACCGCCATCTTCATTACCTATGACGAAGGTGGTGGCTTCTGGGATTCGTTGCCGCCTAAAGTGGTGGACGACTATGGGTTCGGCACCCGTACTCCGGCCCTGCTTATCAGCCCTTGGGCGCGCCAGGGTTTGGTGGACCATCACCTGGCCAGCACGGCCAGCATCCTCAAATTCATCGAAACCCGTTTTGGTCTGCAGGCCCTCAACCATCGTGACCGCGATGCCTACGACATGATGGGTGCCTTTGACTGGGATCAGAAACCTAAGCGCTTCAGTATCTGATTGGTCAGCGCTGTTTGATAACCCACAGACGCATACGCTGGGCCTGCCTGGTGCCTCGCGCATATTCCTCCGCAGTATGTAACAATACGTTAGCCACGCCCTGATTTTGCCAGGTCGGAGTAACCGAAAGCATCCCGCATTCGGCTACTTCCGCTTCGGCAAGTTGTAAATGACATCAGGCGGCTATTTCCTCTGTATTGCAGATAGCCAGAAAACCACCATTTGGTCTTGTTACCAGCTCTTTGAGCATCGTCAGGTCACAACGCTGACCGTCCAGAAAATTCGCTTCTGTAGTCCATCCATCTTTGGCAGTTTCGCCTCGATATACACTGTTGATGAGCGCACAAAGGGCAATCATTACTGTTTTTTTGCGCCATGCGGCAAGAATACAACGACTTTGAATGTGCCATCTTGATTTCCTTGCCTGGTGATTCTGTTGTCATCTGTCACCCTTCCAAACAAAAGCACCATTTGTCAGAATTTTGTCATTGAAACTTCATAATAATGTCATATTGTGTTGCTAGACTGCTGCGCGGTTGTAGAGGATTTATAACAAGTTTTCTCCTGATGAGGATATTATCATGGTATATCGCCCAACTCTGCGCGCTGCAGTAATCATGGCACTCTGTGCCTTACCCAATCTCGCCCACGCCGATGTGACGGCGCCTGCCGTCAGTGGTGCCGAGACTGCTGCAACTGCGCCCACTGGTGGCAATGCTCCGGTGACCATTGGTGAAGTAGAGAAAGAAGCGCCGCCGGAGCGTGGCACTGGCTCCCTGAGTAAAGAACTGGTGACGCATGCCGGCCCAAATGAAAACTTTCAGAGTGTGTTGCGCAATGTTCCAGGCTTTACCGTAATCAGCACCGGACCCGGTAACCTGACCACCGGTGATAGCACTTTTACCTACCAGGGTTTCAATAGCGATCAGATTGGCGTGAATCTGGACGGTGTACCTCTGATTAACACCTTTCGCGGCGGCACGAACGGTCAGGGTGATGATCACGCTCTCACACCCATTGGCATGGGTCAATTTTCGGGAGTCTCGGTGTACAGCGGTGCCAACACACCTTCTGAGACAGGCATCAATGCGTTGGGTGCGACGCTGAATTATAAGCCGCGTATGCCCACTTCAAAATTCTACGCCGAGGTTTCGGGTAGTGGCGGACTTTACTCCGGTGGTGTTGGTGACAGTGCCGCCGGTGGGTTTAGTGTCAACTCGGGCGTTTTGCCGTATACGGGAACCAAACTGTACGCCAACTACTATTACAGTCCTTTCCACAGCTTTATCAACCATGTTTTCTCCACCAACAACAACTACTACTTTGCGGCGGTACAGCCCTACAACCACGGCATGTCCCAGCTCTCACTGATTACAATCTACAATCATGAGGTTGCTCAACAACCATCAACAGTGCCCCTACCTTTGTTACAGAAATACGGCCGAAGTTTTCAGTGGGCTCCCAACATCTGGAATGATCATACCACTACAAGTTCGTACACCACCATCTTGGGTTGGAAGTCCATTCTGAATCAGTACATACTGGCCAAATCAAAGTTTTTCATAACCCAGAATAACAACGACCGCACGGCTTATGCCAACGCGGCCTATAAAGCTGGGTATGATGGTTATCCGTTGCCAACAGCACTAAAAAGCTACGCCAATCCCAGCAAGACGGGCCGACCAAGTAATACCTATAATCCGACGGCGTTATTCGGAAATAGCTATAATGGTACACAGTATCAGCGCTATGTCGACAATTTCGGTAATGCAGGATTGATGCCATCGCTGACCTTCCTCTTGCCTAATAATACCGTCACACTCGGTGGACTGTATATGTTCAGTAAGGACCATTCGGCAGAGTACTGGTATGGCCAGCCGGCAGTTCCGATGATCAATGGTTACAATGACGCATGGGATGAGCATGATACCCGTAATTATGGGGATGTCTATCTACAGGATCGTATTACTTTATTCAATCATCGTCTGATCCTCACTCCGGGTGCCAAGTATTACCTGGTCGATACGACAAGTAACGATGTTGAAGGGTATTATTACAACTACGGGGGTAGCGTCAGTAACACCTTTAACTACTGGGAGCCGTCTTTTGGGGTAAGTTTCCTCGCCACCAAAAATGCGGATTTGTACTTCCATTATGGCCGGGTCTATAAGGTACCTAACATCAGTGCTTATTATTCGGTTATAGGCTCTACACCAACGCCTGGGCCAATGTTGGTCAAACGTGACTATTTAGCATGCTCTTGTCATACAGTCCATTAGCGAAGATACTTTATCCCATGCACGAACTTCCCGACTTTTTGACGCTGACCTCGGATCAGAAAGACGCGCTGATCCG
>JBBIUH010000030.1:0-23595 GCA_037440305.1 Acidithiobacillus sp. | reverse complement strand
GAAATCCGCCTGGCGGATGGCCCGATCAAGCGGATAGGTGAATTCCCGGCGCGGTTGCATCTGCACCCGGAAGTGGAGCTGGACGTGATGGTGTTCGTCGAGCGCGCCTGACCCCGGCGCTGGCGGGGACGGCGGAGTGTTCGAGTCTGCGGACCATGGCGGCGGGGTCAAGGCCCCGCCGCACTCCATTGAGGCGGAGCAATCCGTCATCGGTGCCCTGCTGATTGATCCCGATACAGCGGATCAAGTGACTGAGGCGGTGACGGCCGAAGATTTTTATGAGCGTCGTCACCGCCAGATTTTTCAGGCCATCAGTGCCATGTTGGGTGCTGGGCGGGCGGTAGACGCCGTCACGGTCTCCGAGTGGTTGCAAGATCACGAGCAACTTGCTGAGGTGGGCGGGGTGCAGTATCTCCTCATGCTGGCCAACGAGACACCCTCGGCGGCCAATGTGCTCGCCTATGCGCGCATCGTGCGGGAGCGGGCTACCCTGCGCGATCTCATTCGGGTTGGTCGGGAAATTGCAGAGCTGGCCTATCGTCCGGAAGGGCGGGAGGCTCAGGCGCTGTTGGACGAGGCGGAAAGTCGGGTCTTTCAGCTCGCCGAAGGGCAGCAGCGGGCCGGTGAAGGCTTCAAGCAACTCAAGGATGCACTCCCGGCGGTAATCGACCGGATCGAGACCATCGCCCGCGAGAAAAAAGGCGTCACGGGTCTGTCCACAGGCTTTGCCGATCTGGACGAGAAAACCTCCGGCCTGCATCCGGGCCAGCTCATCATCGTCGCCGGTCGTCCGAGTATGGGCAAAACCTCTTTCGCCATGAACATAGCTGAGCATGTCGCCTGTAACGAAGGCAAACCGGTGGCGGTTTTCAGCATGGAAATGCCGACGGACGAGATCGTCTTGCGGGCGCTCTCGTCGCGGGGGCGGGTGGACCAGCACCGGCTGCGCAATGGCAGCCTGGGTAATGATGACTGGCCGCGCATCGCCCATGCCATCGGCGAACTCGGCAATGCGCCGTTGTTTGCGGATGACTCGGCGGCGCTGACGCCGACGGATTTGCGCTCGCGGGCGCGTCGGCTGAAGCGAGAGCATGGTTTGGCGCTGATTGTGGTCGACTATCTGCAACTCATGCAGGTGCCGGGGAGGGGTGACAATCGGGTCGCCGAGATTTCCGAGATCAGCCGTTCGCTCAAGGCGTTGGCCAAAGAGCTGTCCATCCCGGTGATGGCCCTCTCGCAGCTCAACCGCAGCTTGGAAAGCCGTACCGAAAAGCGTCCGCAGATGTCCGATCTGCGTGAATCCGGCGCTATTGAACAGGACGCCGACCTGATTCTTTTCCTTTACCGCGATGAGGTGTATTACAAGGACAAGGAAGAGGTGAAGGGCATCGCCGAGGTGATTATCGGTAAGCAGCGCAACGGACCCATCGGGACCGTGCGGATGAGCTTCTTCGGTGAATATACCCGCTTTGAGAATTATGCGCCGTCCGGGGACGGTTTCGGGCATTAGTTTCCTGCGCGCTGATTTCTGTCAGGGGATTTTTCTGTGCTTTGCGGTATCATGGGCACATGACTCGCCCCGTTGTTGCCGACATCTCCGCTGCCGCGCTACGCCATAATGTAGCGGTGGTGCGCGAACATGCGCCCCACGCGCAAATTATGGCGGCGGTCAAAGCCAATGCCTATGGGCATGATGTCGCGCTCTGCGCCCCGGTGCTGGCAGAAGCAGGTGTCGATGCCTTTGCCGTGGCCTCCCTGGAAGAGGCGGAAGCCCTTCATGCACTGCGTCTGGAGCGGCCGGTTTGTTTGCTCGGGGGGCCTTTTGACGCGGAGGAGGTCGCCGTTGCGGTGGCGCGGGGCTATCTGCTCGTTATCCATGAACAACGCCAGTTGCAGTGGCTGGAGACCCATGCTGCCGATGCTACCTTGCACCTGTTTATCAAGGTGGATACGGGTATGCACCGGCTGGGTTTTGCCCCGGAACGATTACCGGCCCTGTTTGCCGCTTTGCAAAGCTATCCCCGCTGGCAGGTGCTGGGGTTGATGAGTCATCTCGCCCGCTCCGATACGCCGGACGACCCTTTCAGTCGCCAGCAGGCGGGTGTTTTCGCCGAGGCCATTGCGCACTTTGGTCATTGCACGGCGGGTCAGCATACCCTGGCCAATTCGGGGGGAGTGCTGGCGCTGCCCTTTACCCATCAGCACTGGGTGCGCCCCGGGCTCATGCTATACGGGCTTTCGCCCTTCGCCGGGCACAGCGGTACCGAGATCGGTTTGCAACCCGTTCTCTCCTGGCGCAGCGCAGTGGTGGCCATCCGCGAGCTCGCCCCCGGTGACTGGCTGGGCTATGGTGCTGCCTGGCAGGCTTCTGCGCACTGCCGGGTGGGCGTCGTGGCTGCGGGCTACGGTGATGGTTATCCGCGTCACCTGGGTTCGGGTGCGCCGGTTACGGTGGCCGGACAGACTACCCGGACTTTGGCGCGAGTGAGTATGGATATGCTTTTTGTAGACTTGACGGCCGTGCCGGCGGAAGTCGGGGCTTCCGTCGTGCTCATGGGGGCTGGCGGGCCATCCCTCGAATCCCTGGCGGCGAGACTCGATACGATCTCCTACGAATTGAGCTGCCGTATGCAGATGCGTGTTCCGCGCCAGTTGGTCTCATGAGCCGCGACAAAACCCTCTTTGTCTGTCAGGAATGCGGCAGTACCAGCAACAAATGGCTGGGACGCTGCCCGGATTGTGGCGCCTGGAACAGCTTCGTCGAACAGCGCATGGAGAAGACCGGGGCCAAATCCCAAACCACCTATGCCACGGCCAGCCCACCGCAATTTCTGCATGCAGTGCCGATCACGGATGTGGGGCGCAGCACGACGGGTCTGGCGGAACTCGACCGGGTGCTGGGCGGTGGGCAGGTGCCGGGGGCCGCCATTCTCTTGGGCGGGGAACCGGGTATCGGCAAATCCACCCTCCTGCTCCAGACCGCCCATCATCTGGCTCAGGCCAGTAAGGTGCTTTATGTCACCGGGGAGGAGTCCGCGGCACAAGTCGCCTTACGCGCGCAGCGCTTGGGACTGGGCCAGAGCCCCGTACGGGTAGTCGCCGAAAACCATCTTGAAGCGATTGAGGGTCTGCTCCAGTCAGAGCGACCCGCCCTGGTGCTGGTGGATTCCATCCAGACCGTCTATACCGACACGCTGCAATCGGCCCCTGGCTCGGTAGCGCAAGTGCGGGAGTGCGCGGCCCGTCTGGTGCGTTTCGCCAAAGCTACGGGCACCACGGTCTGGCTGGTCGGCCATGTGACCAAGGAGGGGGCCATCGCTGGCCCGCGCGTGCTGGAACACATGGTGGATACGGTCCTCTATTTTGAAGGGGAGGCGGGTAGCCCCTATCGGATTGTGCGTGCCATCAAAAACCGCTTTGGTGCTGCCAACGAGCTGGGCGTTTTTCAGATGCATGAAGAGGGCCTGAGCGAAGTCGCTAATCCTTCGCAGCTCTTCCTGTCGCAGCATGATCGACCCGTGGCAGGGAGCGTGGTGCTGGCGACGCAGGAGGGGACCCGCCCGCTTCTGGTGGAAGTGCAGGCTCTGGTGACGCCGAGTCCGCTGGCTAACCCCCGCAGGGTCGCCATCGGCCTGGACCCTAACCGCCTCTCCCTCCTGCTGGCTATCCTGCATCGCCACGGTGGCAGCATGTTTTTTGATCAGGACGTTTTTGTGAATATCGCAGGTGGAATCAAAGTCAACGAACCCGCCGCCGATCTGGCGGTAGCCCTGGCCCTGCTCAGCAGTTTTCGCAATAAATCCTTAGAGGGGCGCCGGGTGGTTTTTGGTGAGCTCGGCCTTGCGGGAGAAGTGCGTCCGGTGGCGGCTACCGAAGCGCGGATACATGAAGCTATCAAGCTGGGCTTCACGGGCGCCATTCTCCCGCGTGGCGAAAAGATTTTGAGCGCCTCTGCTTTTAAGCTGTGTCCGGCCGCCCGTCTTGGTGATGCGATAGAGGCGGCTTTTGACGGGGAGTAAGTCCCTGCGCGCCCGCTGCAGTCTGGTAGCTGTCGGCCGGATAGCTTGTGGCTTGCAATATCTTTTCGGAGCGGTTAGGGTGGCTTGGGAGTGTGCATAAGGAATCACATAATTTACTGATATGTGAAGCTATTCCTGCATTTTTTCTGATAGTCTGAGAGGAGAGTTATTATGCAACAGCCTACCATTTACTCTGCTGCACAGGGCGTATTTCATTCATCCAGGCGTGGATTTGTAGGGACCGCTCTGTTTGTTTTGGGCCTGTTTGGTCTGGGAACCAGTATGGCGTTCGCCTCTGGTATGGAGACATCGGCGCCAGGATTGGTGCGCACCGCAACGACTGCGGGTGCCGTGGCAAGCACTGCTGAGATAAAGAATTTTGCGGCTGCGGTTCGGGGGATCAAGCCACTCAACGAACAGGTCCACAGCGCCCTGAGTCAGAAGAATATCACCGCCACCAAGCGGGAAGAATTGAAAAAATCCTACATGACCAGAGTAAACAGTATCCTTGCTAGTAATCATCTGACAGCGGAGCAGTACTCCAGCCTGCTCAAGCAGACGCAAAGCGACCCGGCATTTGCCAGGCAGGTTGAAGCGGCTATGCAGTAAAGCCCCATTCCAACCATGCCCAAACTCAATTTGCGCCGTCCCGATTATTCTGCTCGCCGCAGTCACCTGATGCAGAAAATGCACACCGCCGGTGTCGCGATTATACCGACCGCTACACCCAAGAGCCGTAACAGCGACGTGCAGTATCCGTTTCGTGGAGACAGCGACTTCTTGTACCTGACCGGCTTCGTGGAGCCTGAAGCCGTGCTGGTGCTGGTTCCAGGGCGCGCTGATGGGGAGCAGATCCTGTTTTGTCGTCCGCGTGACCCGGAGCGGGAAACCTGGGATGGGCGTCGTGCCGGGTTGGAGGGTGCTCTTGAGCAATGTCAGGTGGATCGTTGCCTCTCGATTCATGACCTGAATGACGTCCTCCCACAACTGCTGGAAAATCGGGAATTACTGTTTTATCCCATGGGTCAGTCCACGGATTTCGACGCGCGGGTAATGCACTGGCGTAATGTCGCCAAGAGTAAAATTCGCCAGGGTGTGCGCTACCCACTCGAAGTGGTCGACGTTGCTGATCTGATCCATGAGATGCGGCTGTTTAAGGATCCTGAAGAGATCGAAATCCTGCGGGCGGCGGTGGGGATCAGCGGCGCCGGTCATCGTCATGCCATGCGTCAGTGCCAGCCGGGTATGCTGGAGTACGAACTGGCTGCCGAGATCGAGCACGTTTTTCATCGCCTCGGGTCGCCCAGTGTGGCTTATCCCAGTATCGTCGGTGGCGGAGTCAACGGCTGTATTCTGCATTACACGGAAAATGATGCGGAACTGCGTGATGGCGATCTGGTACTGATCGACGCCGGTGCAGAGGTGAGTGCCTACGCCGGCGATATCACCCGAACCTTGCCGGTCAATGGTGTTTTCAGTCCCGCACAGCGGGAAATTTACGAAGTCGTTCTGGCCAGTCAGGAAGCGGGAATCGCGGCCGTGCAGGCGGGGCGTTCCGTTGCCGATTATCATGACGAGGCCGTCAAGGAGCTCGTGGACGGATTGTTGTATCTGAAAATACTCTCCGGCAATCGCGATGGGATCATTGAGCAGGGCAGCTATAAGGCCTTCTATATGCACCGGACAGGGCACTGGTTGGGCATGGATGTCCACGACGTCGGCCATTATCGCAGCGCGGATCAGTCCTGGCGAAAGTTGGAGGCGGGGATGGTACTGACGGTAGAACCAGGCCTGTACTTCTCCCCGGACAATCAGTCGGTACCAGAGCGTTGGCGCGGTATCGGGATTCGTATTGAGGACGATGTGCTGGTGACCGCCAGCGGGCCGGATGTCCTTTCAGGCGAAGTGCCAAAGCGCATAGCCGATGTGGAGGCAATGATGGCGGCCGGGCCTGGCAGTGGGCGATAATTGTTTGCCAGGGCAGGCCTTGTTGCCGTTCAGAGACCGTTAGTCGACGGTGCCCGCGAGCGTACGAAACGCAATTTTGCCTGCTTTACCCCGAAGTTCATAGCGCGCTGGACACTACCCATCAGAATGTCGGCAGCCATGTGATAACGGGAATTCATGGTGTCCCAGACAACGCCATGAATCACTCGTCCAGAATGCAAAATGATATCTATGTGTTCACCACAGCGGTTGCCTCCATTCTTGAGGAAAAACAAATCCTGCGAAAGGGCGATCTGGTTGGGCCGGTTAGGGCCGCAGGCCGCAATATCCGGATCACTGCTGGTTTGGTCGGGAAGCGCGTTGTAAGCGGTTAACCTCCGCAGATAAAACACCTTTTGCTGCATGAGGAGTGCACCGTCGCTGCGCTCGGACTGAGCAGATTCTCCTGAGCGGATGGATGACTGACTGTCCACCGCATTTTCTACCTGACTGTCTATCCGCTGAAGGTTGCTGGCATTCCCTGATAGCTTGTTGAGCAGTGGTACTGGTAATTCGCTCGGATTGAGCGCCAAGGCGTTGGGCAGCAAAAATGCGAACAGGGCAAGACTCATCCCGGCAGATAATCGTCGTATCAAGTCTATCTCCTTATCTGAGCTGGCCTGTGGTGACCTACCCCAGCTTCAACGCCGCTGGCGTTTTTCTCAAAATATGAAACGGAACAGTATTTTACAAAAAATGTGGAAAAAATCAAGGACATAATTTTATTTTAGTGTAAACAGCCAGTTAGGCGGTATGTTTGGGGCATGTCTGTTATGTGCGGGAGGGTCGACCGAGTGCGGCTGGTTCTATTGTAGGGCCTGTGCATTTTTATTGGGCGCCCGGTAACGGTGGACTAAGCTGCGGCCTGGATGTATTTGCAGGTACTCAATGCGCTAAATTTTTAGCCGCCACCGAATAAAGTGTGGCTACTCACTGGCGTATTGTTGTTTTTTTAGCTATGCTTTGTCTGCTCGTTATCCAACCCCAACAAAGGAGACTGCTATGAGCAAGTTCACCACCGCTTTGAAGGTAACCGCGCTGATTTTGCCCTTGGGCTTGGCCGGTTGTGCGACCACTTCTGACCTCGACAAGGTTGCTGCCAAGGCTGACGCCGCACAGTCCACCGCCAACGAGGCCCTGGCCAAGGCCAATGCCGCGCAGAGCACCGCAACGGATGCGCTGAGCAAGGCTAATGCCGCGCAGAGCACCGCTGACCAGGCCATGAGCACGGCCAACGCTGCCAATCAAAAGGCCGATGAAGCCAACGTGAAGGTAGAGCGGATGTTCAAAAAGGCGATGATGAAGTAATTCTCGCGCCGGTTGTTTGTGATGGGCCCCGTCGATTCTTCGGCGGGGTCTTTTCGCATCTGAGGGTGTGTTCCCAATCGAGAGTGTCCACAAGATTCAGGGTACCTCACCATTGCCGTTCTGCTCAATCGTTGACGTTTGCGCTTCCGATCCTTAGTATGACTACTATTATGGTCATATAGGGCACACAACTATGGCAACCTATACCTTGGCCCAAACCAAGGCGCATCTCAGCGAAATACTCCATCAGGTGGAAAGCGGTGAAACGGTGGTTATCACGCGCCATGGGCGGCCTGTGGCTCGCGTGGAGAGCGCGGATAAAGCCACCGGACCACTCCCGTTCGACCGCCTTGCCGCATTCCGGGCCAGAATGCCACATTGGCGCAAGCGGAGTGTTGACCTCTTGCAAGAAATGCGGGATGACTCGATCTGAGGTGTGGTATTTCGACACGAGTTTTCTGGCGCCACTCATTCTGGAGGAAACGACGAGCTTGCAGGTGGCCGCGTACTTGCAAGCATTGCCTTCTGGTCAATTTGTGTTGAGCAGCCTCACGCGGCTTGAGTTCTCCAGCCTGCTGGCGCGCGAGGTCCGCATGAGCGGTTTGCATGAGGAGGAGGCGTTAGCTGCCGAAAGTATGTGCGATGATTTGATTCGTGATGCGTTCCGTGTGCTGCGTCCTGGGCACGACGATTTTGTCCTGGCAGGGAATTACATTCGGCACTATGCGACGGGTCTGCGCACCGCCGATGCGTTGCATTTGGCCATCGCCAGAAATCATGGGGTCGATTTGGTGTTGTCGCTGGACAAGGGGATGCTGAAAGCGGCAACGATGATGGGCGTTCGCGCCAGCAATGGCATTGGGGACGTCGCGTAAAACAAACCAGCAGGAAAATTTGGGAACACGGGTTGCTTAGACAATTGTGTGATTTGGAATAATCATTCCGTTTTTACTATGCGTCCATCCTCGTGGTAGTGAAGGTGATGTCTTGGTGCGGTTCCCATAACCTGCATTGGGCTTCTTGCTAAACATTCTTGTTAATAACCTTTTTCGCTTTTTATCGAGATAAATTTGCGATGAAGTGTGAATATGAGATGCCGCTATCTACGATGGGTTGGCGGTTTGGGTTGTCTGAGGAGTACGCTGGGAACAAGGAGTGTCATCTTTAGGAAGAGACTCTTCCAAGTTAGGAAGAATCTCCGTGATGAACGATAACTAATTGAAGATATGGGGTGGCTGACGGGGCTCGAACCCGCGACAACCGGAATCACAATCCGGGACTCTACCGACTGAGCTACAGCCACCATTGATAGAGCGCAGATCATACAATGGCCGACGCCCGGCTGCAAGGTCGGGTGAAGCGGCGTTAGTCCATGAACAGTGAGCTGACGGAGTCCTCTTCCGCAATCCGGCGGATGGTTTCGGCCAGCAGTTCGGCGACGGACAGCACGCGAATCTTGCTGCTGGCCTGAGCATCCGGCCTGAGCGGTATGGTGTCGGTGATGACCAGTTCGTCCAGATCGGACCTTTCGATGCGCTCCATGGCGGGACCAGACAGTACCGGGTGAGTACAGTAAGCGCAGACCTTGACGGCACCTCGTGCCTTCAGGGCATGGGCCGCTTCGCAGAGTGTGTTGGCCGTATCGACCATGTCGTCCACGAGAACGCAGGTGCGGCCGTCCACATCTCCAATAATATTCATGACGACCGATTCATTGGGTCGCGGGCGCCGTTTGTCGATAATGGCGAGATCCACTTCAAGACGTTTGGCAATGGCGCGGGCGCGAACGACGCCGCCCACGTCGGGAGAAACCACGATCAACTCCGGATAGCTCTGGCGCCATATATCGCCCAAGAGAATAGGTGAGGCATAAATGTTATCGACCGGTACGTCAAAGAAGCCCTGAATCTGGTCAGCGTGCAGATCCATGGTGAGGACCCGGTTGGCGCCGGCAGTGGTGATGAGATCGGCGACCAGCTTGGCGGTGATGGCCGTGCGCGAGCGGGATTTGCGATCCTGCCGGGCATAGCCGAAATACGGCATGGCAGCGGTAATGCGGTTGGCCGAGGCGCGTTTCAGCGCATCGATCATGGTCAGCAGCTCCATGAGGTGGTCGTTGGTGGGCGCACAGGTGGGCTGGAGTACGAAAACATCCCGCCCGCGCACATTTTCCAGAATTTCGACGAAGACTTCGCCGTCGCTGAAGGCGCTGACTTCCGCACGGCCAATGGGAATTTGCAGGAAGCGCGCCACCTGAGCGGCCAGAATGGGATTGGCGTTCCCGCTGAAGACCATGAGATTGCCGTGGGCCATGTGATGTCCTTCTCTCTTCGCAGGTGGCAAAACAGTCCGAGGACAGTTTGGCTGGGGCGCCAGGGATCGAACCTGGGAATGCCGGAATCAAAATCCGGTGCCTTACCGCTTGGCTACGCCCCAATAATCATTGTTCGGCGGGATCGTAAAGTGGGTGTTTATTACATCCACGCACGGGCCATGCGCGCCAGGGAGCAGGCACCCGCGTGGCAATCTGTTGCGCGGAAACGGCATCTGCCGCCAACCCGAAAACGCAAGCACCACTACCCGTCAAACGAACGTCATGCACGCCCTGGCTTCTTAACCAGCGCATGCCACGATGGACTTCTGGATAGCGGGCACACACCGTAAGTTCCAGGGTGTTTTCCGTTGCCCCGCCGAGAAACGCGCCTATTGTGATGGGCACATGGTGTCGTGTCAATTCAGGGGCGGTGAATATCTCCCGGGTACTTACCGATACCTGCGGATGCAGCAGCACGTAATGGCTCTCCGGGAGATCGTCGAGCACGCGCAGGCGCTCGCCCACACCCTCCGCCCAGGCGCTGCGCCCGAATATGAACACCGGAACATCAGCACCGAGGCCCGCACCAATCGCCATGAGTTCTTCGCGACGCAGACCGGTACGCCACAGTCGGTTAAGCACGATGAGGGTGGTGGCGGCATCCGAGGAGCCACCGCCGATACCCCCGCCCATGGGCAGGGTTTTGTCGATATGAACATGAACGCCCTCGCGGACGCCACCGACATCGGCCAGGCGTTGCGCGGCGCGGATGCTGAGATCGTCGGCTTCGGCCACGCCTTCTGGTCCACCGCTGCGGGAAAATTGCCCGGCGGGCCGCGAGCTAAACTGGAGCTGGTCAGCCAGATCGACAAACTGAAATACCGTTTGCAGTTCGTGATAACCGTCGCTGCGCTGGTCGACAACGCGCAGCATCAGATTCAGCTTCGCGGGGGCGGGGTAACTTTCGCTCATGGGGCGCTATGGCCTCCCATCCGCCACTGGGTGATGGCCAGACGCAGAGTAATACCCTCCGGCCCCGTGGCCTGGAGCAGTTTGGGCATGGTCAATCCGCCTATCGGCGCATATTGGAGATAATGAATCTGCCAGGGGCCGCTGTGGAGTATTGCGGGCAGGCCGGCTGGATTCAGTTGTTCGGTCGCCGTCGCGCTGCGCAGACCAAGCATCCAGTCGGGTAATTCATTCGCGGGCAGGTCGACGTGGAGGACCAGCGCGAGGAGGGCACCCAGATTGTCCGCTTGTCGTGTCTCGCCATTGGCCAGTTGCAGATGCGCGCCTTGCGGGTCGGCTTCGATGCGGGCGACCGTGCGGCCGAGCGTGTCGTAAATGGAAAGTTCCTGGTGTTGGGGGGACTGCTTCCAGCGGAATCCGAAATCTTCGCTCGTTTTTGGCGTGCTGAGAGCGGCCTGCCCGCTGGCTTGCCAATATTTCAGGCTGGCGACGACCTGATTTCTCTCGGTCGTTGGCAGGATGACGTGGGTGGACGGCTGGATGAGAGACGTGGTGGCACAGGCGGATAGCGCGCCGGTGAGCAGGAGCGCGGCCAGTATGCGGATGGATCTCCGGGCCGGGTGCCGGGCGAGTGGTCTGGGATAAGGGATCATCATGGCTCGCGGGCAAGATCACTTTTGAGGGTGGCATCGTCCGGATGTTTTTGCAGTGCGCTTTGCCAGACCTGCCGGGCATCTGTGTGGCGCCCCAGTGACCAGAGGACTCGCCCGAGGTGTGTGCTCACCTCGGCATCGTCTGGTAAAGCCGTATGGGCCTTTTGCAAATACTCCAGAGCCTGTTTGTTGTCGCCCTGCACGTGATGCAGCCAGCCGACGCTATCCAGAATCTCGGGATTGTCAGGGTCCAGACTCAGCGCCTTGGTCAGTAATTTTTGTGCTTCGGCCAGATCACTGTGCCGCTCGACCAAGCTGTAGCCAATGAAGTTGTAGGCCTGTGCATGGTCCGGCGCGAGGCGGATAACCGTACGCATGGCCTTTTCCATGGCTGGATAATCTTTCAATTGCTCATAGATGGTGCCTTGGGCGTACCAGAGCCCAGGTTGGTCCGGCATACGCTGCAAGGCCTGACTGACCACCTGCAGGGCCTGGTGAAGGTGGCCGCTGTCCTGCAGCAGGTTTGCCTCCAGCAGCGGAATCTGTGCCTCCTGCGGGTGCGCGGCCGCCAGTGCCCGCAGTTTTTCGGTGGCTTTGTCGTGATGGCCCAGCAGGTATTCCACACGTGCTCTGCGCAGTTCGACCTCAGGATAGAGAGGGCCGGAATGGATGCGCTGATACCATTGCAATGCTTCTGCCCAGCGATTCTGTGCCTCGTAGAGGCGCCCCAAATAGTAGAGCGGTGCGGGGGACTGGGGCGCCAATTCGCGGGCGCGCTGCAAAGCGGCTTCCGCGCCCTTCCAGTTGCCCCGGTCGATGTCCATGAGGCCGAGAGAAAGGAGGATATCGGGGTCATCGGGATTCTGTCGCGCCATGTCCTGGTAGAGGCGATAGGCCTGTGTCAGGCCACCCATTTTGAGGTAGAGCGCAGCCAGATATTGACGAGCGAGCGTGGCCCCCGGATGACTGGCAGTGAAACTTTGAATGCTACGCAAAGCGACGGCAGGACCCTGGGTGGCTTGCTGGGCTTCGGCGAGACTGATGGCGGCTTCCTGCCAGTCCGGACGAAGGCTGAGGGCTTTCTCCAGCCAGGGGATAGCGTGTTCTGGTTGTTTTTCACTGAGATCAATACGTCCGAGTGCATAGTAGGCGGCTGCAGATTTTGGGTCTTTGTCCGCTAGCGCGCTCAACAATCGCCGTGCCTCACCGCTGCGCCCGTGGGCCACCAGTAATTCAGCGAGTTGCAGGGTGACTTTCGGGTCGTCGGGAAAGCGGGCAAGTGTTGCCTGTAGCAATTGAATGGCTTGCTCATCCTGACCCGTGGTGAGGAGCAGCGCGGCTTCAAACTGATCCGCTTGGGCACTTCCAGGGGCGGCCTCCCGCCAACGTTTGGCAAGCTGCAGAGCGCCCGGAAAATCGCCGAATTGCGCGGTGACCTGTGTGGCACGACCGAGGACGTTGGCTTCTGGCACCAGTTTGGCGGCCTCCCGCCAGGCCGGAACGGCCAGTTGTGGTTCCTGTTGCACGGTGGCGAATTCGGCGACTAACAGATAGTAAAGCTGCTCCCCGGTCATGCCATCCGAAGCGGAGTCGGCGGCTGCACCTCCGGCGGCGAGGCCAAGTACAATACCCGCCACGATGCCCCCAAGCCTGCTCCTCATCTGCCGTTTCTCCGCGGTTTTTTGCCAGCAGGCACAATAACCGCTAGGGACCTGGCTTGCAATCCTGCCCGGCGTCGGCGACAATTCAGCCCCCTAATCGTCGCTCTGCAGGGACGGTCGCTGCTATTTTCTGCCTTGGTTTGAGTCACCATACTGCCCCTATCGCGGTCCGGGAAAAAGTCGCCTTTTCTCTGGAGAACCTTGCTACGGCCCACCGCGACTTGCTGGAGCAAGGACTGGCCACGGAAGCGTTGATCGTATCCACTTGTAACCGCACGGAAATATACCTCCACGGCGGGCAGGGCCACCATCGCCAGGCCTTGCAGGACTGGCTCTGTCACTTCCACGGCGTGGACCCGCGATTGCTGGATGGCCATATTTATACTTCCAGCGATGCGGAGGCCGTGCGCCATCTGTTTCGCGTAGCCTGCGGGTTGGATTCCATGATTATCGGAGAGCCGCAGATCCTCGGTCAGGTCAAGGATGCCTATCAGGCTGCTGCGGATAGCGGTGCTGCCGGGCCGGTGCTGAATCGCCTGTTGCATTGGGCCTTCCGCGTGGCGAAACGGGTGCGATCGGAGACTGCTATCAGCTCAGCCCCGGTCAGTGTGGCCTATGCAGCCGTGAGTCTGGCCAAGCAGTTGCTGGGCAGCCTGGAAGGCAAGTCGGTATTGCTGATCGGCGCCGGGGATACCATCGAACTGGTGGCGATCCATCTGCGCGAGCATGGGGTGGGGAGTTTTGCCGTAGCCAATCGCAGTGCAGAACGCGGGCAGCAGTTGGCCGAGAAATTTACTGGCAATGCCCATGCTCTGGAGGCTATCCCGGCGCTCCTGCATGATGCCGATGTGGTGGTGAGTTGCACGGCGAGTCTGCTGCCCATAGTCACGCTGGAAACGGTCTCCGCAGCTATGGTACGGCGGGCGCGGCGTGATCTGATGCTGGTCGATCTCGCCGTACCCCGGGATATTGCCCCGGAAGTGGAAGGTGTTGCGCAATGTTTTCTCTACACGCTGGACGATCTGAACGATATCGCCCAGGCGGGCATGCGCGCACGCCGCGAGGCGGCAGAGGTGGCAGAGCTGATCATTGCCGAGGAGGTCGGCGAGTTCCAGCAGTGGCGGGAGAGTCTGGATGTGGTGCCCGCCATCCGCCGCCTGCGTGATCATGTGGAGGATCGGCGCCAGGAAGAGGTGCGGCGCTTTATGCGTTACCTGGATCAGGGGCAGGACCCCCGTGCGGTACTGGATGCCTTCTCCAAGGCTTTGATGAATAAAGTCCTTCACGACCCCATTGCGACCCTCCGCCAGCCTTGTCAGGACGCGACCAACGAAAGTCTGGTCGCGGCGCTGGATATTCTCTTTCATCTCAGTGACGCCGAAGGATGAGTCTCAGCCCGCGTTTGCAGGGCCAACTGGAGCAGTTGGCTTTTCGTTTTGATGAATTGAGTCAGTTGCTGGCGAGCCCGGATGTAGCGAGCGATGCGCAGCGTTTTCAAAGTCTTTCCAAAGAACTGGGAGAAATTAGCCCGGTGCTGGATCTGCTCCGCCGTCATCAGCAGCGGCAGCAGGATCGGGATGCGGCGGAGCGCATGCTGATGGAAGAACGGGATGCGGAACTGCGTGCCATGGCCAGTGAAGAAGTGGCGGCGGCACAGGCAGAACTCGATCAGCTCGAAGAATCCCTGCGGGTGCGCCTGCTGCCCAAGGACCCCAATGATGATCGTAATGTCTTTGTGGAGATACGGGCGGGGACCGGTGGTGAGGAGGCGGCACTCTTTGCGGGAGTGCTGGCCCGGATGTATACCCGCTACGCCGAGAGTAAAGGTTTTGCCGTGGTCATCCTTTCCGCCTCCGATTCGGAACGTGGTGGTTACAAAGAAATCGTGCTGGAAATCAGCGGCCGCGGCGCTTATTCCCGCCTGAAATTCGAGTCGGGCGGGCATCGGGTGCAGCGGGTGCCGGAGACCGAGGCGCAGGGCCGCATCCATACTTCCGCCTGTACGGTGGCGGTGCTGCCCGAGGTGGATACGGTGAGCGAGATCACCATCAATCCCGCCGACTTGCGCATTGATACCTACCGGGCCAGTGGTGCGGGCGGGCAGCACATCAACAAGACCGACTCCGCCATCCGCATCACCCATATTCCCTCCGGTTTGGTGGTGGCCTGTCAGGAAGATCGCTCCCAGCACAAAAACCGGGCGCGGGCCATGGCGCTGTTGCAGGCGCGTCTGCTGGAGCAGGAGCAGGAAAAGCAGCAAAGTGCAGCGGCGCAGACGAGGCGCCTGCTGGTGGGTTCCGGGGATCGCTCCGAGCGTATCCGCACCTACAACTTTCCGCAGGGGCGGATCACCGATCATCGTATCAATCTTACGCTGTACCGGTTGGAGGCGGTGCTGGCAGGGGATCTCGATGCCGTTATCGAACCGCTGATCAAGGAATATCAGGCCGACCTCCTGCAGCATCTGGGTGATGACCTCTGATTCGGGCGTAACGCACAATCCGTCGCCGCGCAGCTTGCGCGACTGGCAGCATGATCTGCGCGAACAACTGCGGGTGCTGAGTGATCAGCCCGAGCAGGAAGCACGCTGGCTGCTGGCCGCCGCCCTTGGGCTGGAGGGGGCGGCGCTGCTACGCAATGCATTGCTGCCAATTTCTTCAGAGGATGAGACACGGATTAGCGCACTGCTCACGCAGCGCCACGCGGGCGTACCCCTGGCCTACTGTCTAGGCGAGTGGTCTTTCTATGGGTTGGATCTGTGCGTGGCCCCTGCGGTGCTGATCCCTCGCCCGGATACTGAGACGCTGGTGACCCTGGCCCTGGAGGGATTGGCGGAGGAGAGCACGTCGCGGGTGCTTGACCTCGGTACCGGCTCCGGGGCTATTGCATTGGCCATTGCCCAGGCGCGGCCGCAGGCGGAGGTCTGGGCCGTGGAGCGCAGCCCGGCGGCATTACAGGTCGCGCGCGCCAATGGTGCGCTTCTGGCGCCGCAGGTGCACTGGCTGGAGGGCGACTGGTACACGCCACTGGATAGCACCTTGCGTTTCGACCGGATTGTGGCCAACCCCCCTTACCTGGCCGATAGTGATCCCCATCTTCCTGATTTGCGTTATGAGCCTTGGGATGCCCTGGTGGCTGGTCCCAGCGGTCTGGAGTGCCTGGAACGCATCATTGCAGGCGGCTATGAACGCCTCTCGCTACACGGCATGCTGTTGCTGGAGCATGGTCCTGATCAGGGGAAGGCGGTGCGCGGTCTGCTCAACAACGCCGGTTTCAGCGCGGTGCGAACCTGCTGTGATCTGGCCGGGCGCGAACGCGTGAGCAGCGGCACAAGGACTTAACCATGCCCGAGTTGCCCGAAGTCGAAGTCACCCGACTGGGTATCGCCCCCCATCTGCTGGGACGGCATCTGGAGGGGGCAGTGGTGCGGGATGGTCGCCTGCGTTTGCCGGTGAACGCCGATCTTGCCGGGCGGGTGGCCGGGCAGCGCCTGCTGAACCTGCGGCGACGGGGCAAATACCTTCTGCTCGACCTGGAACGGGGAACGATCCTGATCCATCTGGGAATGAGCGGACACCTGCGCGTCCTCCCGCAAAGCACCCCGGTGCAGAAGCATGATCATGTCGATCTGCTCTTTGCCGACGATCTGTGCTTGCGCTTCCACGACCCGCGCCGTTTTGGAGCCGTATGCTGGCTCGCCGATCCCGACCAGCATCCGTTCCTCCGACATCTGGGGCCGGAACCTCTGGGCCATGATTTTACAGCGGAATACCTGTATCAGCGAAGCCGAAACCGGCAGATGCCGGTTAAATCCTTCCTCATGGATGCCCATATCGTCGTCGGCGTCGGCAATATTTACGCCAATGAGTCTTTGTTTACGGCGGGTATTGATCCGCGCCGCCATGCGGGGCGTGTTGCTCTGCCGCGTTATGCAAAGCTGGTGCAGACCGTGCGCGATGTCCTGGAGGCGGCTATTGCCCAGGGCGGAACGACCCTGCGCGATTTCACCCGGCCCGATGGCAGAAACGGCTATTTTCGACTATCTCTTGCGGTGTATGGACGAGAAGGGGAACCCTGTACGCAGTGCGGTGCGCCGTTACACGGCATCCGTATCAGCGGCCGGGCGACGACCTATTGTTCCCAATGTCAGCGCTGACCAGTCGGGAGTAAGCATGAGTGAAGAGCATTTGTTAGAGGCGTCCCCCATTCTGCAGGGGCTGCGCGCGTTGAATGGTTGGCGGCAAAAAGTAATTACCGGTCTTCATGAAATGGCGGCGTTGACGGCCGATCTGGGCTTGCTGCCCAGTGGGACCATGCTGCAACTGGAAACTTTGGCTTATGAAACGGAGCAGGACAGTCTGCGTATCGCTTTTGTCGGCGAGTTTTCGCGCGGCAAGACCGAACTGATTAATGCCCTCTTTTTCTCGGATATGGGGGCGCGTCTGCTGCCCTCCAGTTCCGGTCAGACGACTATGTGTCCGGTGGAGATTCGCGGCGCGCCACAAGGGCGGCCCGGTTTGCAACTCCTGCCCATTGCCAGCCGCAGCCTTGATGTCAGCATCGAAAAACTCAAAAGGGCAGGGAGTGCGTGGACGCGATTGCCGCTGGTGCTGGAAGAAAAAAACGAACGGTGCCAGGCGTTGGCTCATCTTACGGAAACGGTTTGTGTGACGATTGAGGATGCTCGCCGCATTGGACTCTGCCCGCCGCTCAACCGTACGCCCAAAGACCGCGAGCGCACCGTTTGTCCCTCCTGTGGCCTCGGTAAGGTGCTGATTCCGCGCTGGCGTCACGCCCTGCTTTATCTGGCACATCCTATGCTGGATGCCGGTCTCACGGTGCTGGACACCCCCGGCCTCAACGCCATCGGTGCAGAGCCCGAACTGACTTTCGGTATGCTCGCCGATGCAGATGCCATTATTTTTGTTTTGGGTGCGGACACCGGCGTTACCCAAAGCGACCTGACCATCTGGGACCAGTATCTGATACGTAACGTACACCAGAAGCAAATTGTGCTTCTCAACAAGATTGATACCCTCTGGGACGAATTGCGTGACTGGTCGGGGGTGGTGGCAGAAATTGAACAGCAGGTGGACAAAACGGCGGAACGGCTGCGTATTCCTCGTGAGCAGGTTATCCCGGTTTCCGGTCAGA
This sequence comes from Acidithiobacillus sp., assembly GCA_037440305.1. Classification (GTDB taxonomy): domain Bacteria; phylum Pseudomonadota; class Gammaproteobacteria; order Acidithiobacillales; family Acidithiobacillaceae; genus Acidithiobacillus. The sequence goes on along the minus strand of JBBIUH010000030.1, from coordinate 5,531 downwards.
AGGGGCTCGTCGCCCGAATCCGCCAGGACCCGGAACTGCTTGAACGCAGCGGGATGGCAGCCTTGGAGCGTTCCATCGCCGAGGTGCTGTTGCCCGCACGTCAAGCGGCCATACAGGCTAAATGCCGGGCCCTGGTAGAGCGCGTCGTTATGGATCAGAAGAATCTGTTGCATGGGCAAATTAATAGAATCACGGCGCAGATGGAGAGTGTGCGCAGCCTCAAGGATCGGACTGCTGAGAAGGTGCCCGAACTGGTGGCACAACATCAGCGGTTACTCCAAAGCTTTGAGAAAGACCGGCATGCCTTCGAGGAAAAAAAGGCGGCTTTCCGTCAGGCGGTTGAAGAGTGTCTGCTCGTCCCCTTAGCTCCTGCCTCCTTTGATTTCGTGATCAGCAACGCCAAGGCGGAGATGCTCTCCGTATGGACGACGGCGGGTATCGTCGAACGTTTCAGACTTTTCTTCGAGGAGGCCATAGCCCACTTTGACAAGGCGCTACAGGGTGCGCAGCAGGTGTCGGTACTGGTGGCCGGGGAGTATCAAGCGCTACAGAACCGTTATCGTTTACCCGCGTTGCGGACGGTGCCCTATGCCATTATGCCGCGGCGGGCGGAGCTCATTGATATGGCGGAAAATTATGAGCGCTTTGGGATGATGCTGGAGATCGCCATGAACACCCAGAGTGCCGTAGTGCGCAAAGCCTTCTTGACCGTAGCCAGTCGAACCCGCGATTTCGTCGTAGAAACCAGACGGGAGGCAGAGACCTGGGTAGATGAGATCATGGCGGTCATGAACCAGCAACTGCAGGTTTTTCATGACAATGCCGAAGAGGAACTCAATGCGCTGCAAAGTATTGCTCAGACCATGGGTAATATTGATACCCGCATTCAGCAACTACAGCAGAGCCTACAGATTGCGCAGGAGCAAATGGCCCGTCTCGACCGTCACTCGGCGCCATTGCTCCATCTGTTGCGGGAGCCGGTCAGCGCTGCCCCGTAAGTTGCAGGAATTTTTGTTCCAGGGCTTCCGGCGACTCTGCATGGTCGGGGTCGCTGAGGATGCAGTCGACGGGGCAGACCTCCATGCATTGCGGGGTGTCATAGTGACCGACACACTCCGTACAAAGATTGGGATTGATGACGTAGATCTGCACGCCCATGCTGATGGCATTGTTGGGGCATTCCGGCTCGCAGACATCGCAATTGATGCACTGATCGTTAATGCGTAGGGACATTACATTCTCCTCAAGGCAACTTTATATTCTGCTTTTCTGCAGCGTTGGGGTCCATGCCGACACGAAAATGCTGCTTTAAGGCGGTGGCCACGGCGGGCTGGACGAAGGCATCCACATCGCCCCCCAGACGGCTGATTTCACGCACGAGGCTGGAAGAAAGAAAGGTGTGCTGATCGGAGGTCATCAGGAAGAGCGTCTCAATCCGGGCATCCATGCGCCGGTTTATGGAAGCCAGTTGAAACTCATGCTCAAAGTCCGATATGGCGCGCAGTCCGCGCAGGATCAGATGGGTCTTTTCCTCCTGAAGCAGGTGAAACAGCAGGCCAGGAAATGGCCGTACCCGCACCCCCGGAATCCCGCCTAAAGTTGCCTCAGCGAGCGCGACCCGTTCTGCGAGAGGGAAAATGGTCGTTTTCGCCGTTTGGGCGGCTACCGCCACTACGACCTCGTCGAATAACGTTGCTGCCCGCCGCACCAGATCTTCATGACCGTTGGTGATGGGATCGAAGGTGCCCGGATAAATGATCCGGCGCTCTATGTTGGGCCTAGTCATGGGAATGCTCCGGCAAAATCATATAAAGAACGTAGTGCGAATCACCGCAGCGGCCCCGCCGATGGACTTGCCAATGGCTGGGAATTAAGGTGTCATCCCATTGCTCTGCGGCGGAGGTCTCCAGATACAGCCAGCCTTCCGCGGCGAACTTCTTTCCATTCCACAATATCGGGGCCATCCGTGCCGGCCAGCCTTGGTCGAAGGGCGGATCGGCGAAGATGATATCAAAGGGCCGGGTGCCATGTTGCAGGTATCCCAGTGCATCCGGACCCGCCAACTGCGGGGCCGCTACTCCGCAGGCTGCCAGATTCCGGGACAAGAGCTGGCGGTGCTGTGGGTCTTTCTCGATGAAAACGACTTCTTGTGCGCCGCGTGACCAGGCTTCCAGCCCCAGCGCGCCGCTACCTGCGAAAAGATCCAGCACCCGTGCCCCGGTCACCCGTCCTCCCAGCCAGTTGAACAGTGTCTCGCGCACAGCGCCCGGTGTGGGGCGCAGGGAAGGACCGGCCGGGGTGAGCAACCGCCGGCCGCGATGACGACCCGCAATAATAGAGACGCTCATACGGGCCGATTCCGCGACAAGAAACGCCGCTCATGGCGTGGTGCGGCATCGCGCGCATTGTTCGATTCCGCCCTTCGGTGGATAATGTAAAAATTCATAGTGTCTGAGGTCTGCTTAACCCAATGGCGTTCGACTGGTTCAAGCGTAACAAAAGCCTTCCTGCGGGGGAAACGTCGTTCGCAGAGAGCATTTCCCCGGTTGCTGTGGGGCCGACTACAGCGGAAGAGGTCGCGCTGACAGAAGCCCTTTCCGATACACCCGGAAAAGGGCTTTTCTCCCGTCTTCGACAAGGCCTGACCCGAAGCCGGGAACAACTGGTCGAGGGTGTGGGGCGTCTGGTACTCGGTAAAAAGGTCATTGATGCAGAATTGCTGGAGGACCTGGAAGCCTTACTGCTGCAAGCTGATCTGGGCGCCGCTGCAACCCGTGAAATCATGGACAGCGTGACGGAACGGGTGCGTCGCAAGGAACTCACGGACCCCAATGCGCTCCAGGCGGCATTGCGCGAGTCACTCCTCGACATCCTGCGTCCCCGTGCGCAACCGTGGTCGCCCGAGAAGGGGCGTTCTCAGGTATTGCTCATGGTGGGTATCAACGGGGCCGGCAAAACGACCACCATCGGCAAGCTGGCTGCGCACTGGAAGGCAGAGGGTTTCGGTATTGTCCTCGCCGCCGGAGACACCTTCCGCGCCGCTGCCGTGGAGCAGTTGCAGGGCTGGGGTAAACGAGTGCAAGTGCCCGTGGTGGCGCAGGGGACGGGTGCCGACAGTGCTTCCGTGATCTTTGATGCGCTGACTACGACGCGCGCTCGCGGCAGCGAGTTGCTCATCGCCGATACCGCCGGACGCCTTCATACCCAGGGTCATCTCATGGAAGAGTTGAAGAAGATCAAGCGGGTCCTGGGCAAGCAGGACCCGGAGGCGCCACAGCAGATCTGGCTGGTGCTGGACGCGGGCACCGGCCAGAATGCCCTTAATCAGGTGCGTCAGTTTCACGATGCGGTAGGGTTGACGGGTATTTGCATCACCAAGCTGGATGGCACCGCCAAAGGTGGCGTGGTGGCGGCCATTGCCAGGGCCGTGCCCATCCCTATTCGCTATATCGGTGTTGGTGAGCAGGTCGAAGATCTCCGTCCTTTTGACCCCGAATCTTTTGTCGATGCCCTTTTTGCGGAGTCGAAGTCATGATCGAGTTTATCAACGTCACCAAGCATTATCCGGGACGGCATCATGTCCTCCGCGAGGTGAATCTGCATTTGCACAAAGGCGAGATGGCCCTGCTGACCGGGCCTTCCGGCGCCGGTAAAAGTACGCTACTCAAGCTGCTTCTGCGTTTGGAGGATGTCAGTCGCGGCACGCTGATGGTCAATGGTGTCGATGTCTCCACCCTCGGGCGCCGTCATATTCCCGCCTACCGGCGACGGATCGGTGTCGTCTTTCAGGACCATAAGCTGCTGATGGATCGCGATGTGTTCAGTAATGTAGCGCTGACCTTGCAGGTGGGAGGCCTTACTGGTCGGCAGATACAAAGCCGGGTACGGGCGGCGCTGGAGAAGGTGGGGCTCGGGGATCGGGCGCAGGATTTGCCCGCGGTCCTGTCTGGCGGTGAGCAGCAGCGTGTGGGCATTGCCCGTGCCATCGTCCACACTCCGGAAATTCTGCTTGCGGATGAACCGACGGGCAATCTGGATAGCTCCCTGAGTACGGAGATTCTTGATCTCTTCCGCGACTTTCACCACCACGGAACGACCGTGCTGGTGGCTACCCATGATCAATCGCAAGTCAATCGCCTCGGCCTGCCGGTTTTTCACCTGGAACAGGGCCGTCTGCACACTCCCGAGGAGGACAAGGCGTGAATCTCCATATTCGTCTGGAAGCGGCAAAAAATGCGCTGAATACGCTGATCAAGCAGCCCGTGGCCACGCTCATGACCGTGCTGGCGCTGGCTATCGTGCTGGCGCTTCCGGTGGGTCTTTTTGCTGCCCTCAACAATCTCCAGCAACTCTTGGGGCACTGGCGGGATCAAGCGCAGCTCTCTCTCTTTTTGCATCAGGACGCCTCTGCCGCAGAGGTTCAGAAACTCCAGGCCCTGCTTGAAGGCGGCACCGGGGTGGTGAGTGTGCGTTATGTGGGCAAAGAGGCGGCGCTGACGGAGTTCGAGCGCAATGCCGGAATGACGGCGGCCATACAGACCCTGGGTGAAAATCCTTTGCCGGCCTCTTTTGTGGTCGAACTGAACCCGCTGGCGCAGAGCCCATCTGCGTTGCAAACACTGGTAGCCTCCTGGGGCCAGCAACCGGGGGTAGCCAGTGCGCAATCAGACCTGCATTGGGTGGCGCGTTTGCAGGCGATTCTTGCCTTGGGGAAGCGCGCGGTGTGGATTCTCGCAGGATTACTCGCCGTGGGAGCCATCCTGGTCATGGGTAACACGATCCGCCTGCACATCGCCCAGCGGCGTGACGAAATCGATGTGGCGAGCCTGGTAGGTGCTACCCGCGCCTTCATTCGCCGTCCCTTTCTGTATCAGGGCCTGTTTCAGGGGGCGGTGGCCGGGATGATCGCCTGGATTATTGTCGCTATGACGGTAACTGTTTTGCAGGGACCGGCGGGACGATTGGCGGAGCTCTATGGGACCCGGTTCCATTTGCTGAGTCTGAATTTCGGGCAGGGTCTTATTCTCATCGCCGCCAGTGCGCTTCTCGGTTGGTTGGGGTCGCGCCTTGCAGTGGGGCGGCACCTCGACCATACTTTTTCCTGAAGCCAGACTCCGCAAAACGGAACATGCGGTCGTATTCGGAGTCCAACTACGCATGACGGTGCATGAGGATTGCCATGAAAGAACTTGCGATAGCCAGTAGAGATTTGGTCAGCCCCGACGGGCTGGCGGCCTACCTGCGTTTTGTGAACGCCCAGCCGCTGCTGCAGCCGGAAGAAGAGCGTGACCTGGCCCTGCGCCTGCGTGATCACGACGATGTGGATGCGGCCAAGGATCTGGTGCTCAGCCACCTGCGCTTTGTGGTGCGGGTAGCGCGGGGCTATCGGGGATATGGATTGCAAGAAGCCGACTTGATTCAGGAAGGCAATATCGGCCTGATGAAGGCGGTGAAGCGCTACGACCCGGATCATGGCGTACGTCTGGTCTCCTTTGCGGTGCATTGGGTCAAGGCGGAGATTCACGAATTCA